>NZ_JBSHML010000010.1:0-160516 GCF_053645335.1 Dietzia sp. NPDC055340
AGAACCACCAGCACCGACCAAAGTCGCCGCCGCAGCATAGAACCCTCGCATTCCGTCACCAAAACCCTTGACAATCACCATAGGGACACCCCCCGCAGATGCCGACTCACGGCAGTGCGGGACGGATGTCGTGTTCCGCGAGACGCTCACGGGCGCGTCCCTGTTCGGCATCCGCCGAGAACACGAGCCATCGCTCCACCAGGTCGGCCTCGTCGATCGCGCTCCGGAATGCCTGGAACGCCCCTTTCCCGTCCAACGCCGTCTCGAGCCGTCTGCGTAGATCACGGTCTCGCTCCTGCGCGGCGAAGGCCATCCTGTCGTTCCAGCGGTCGTCGGCCTCGTACCGGTCCAGCCAGAGAAATCGATCCGGATCGGTCTCCACGTCAACGGGGTCGTCGGCGTCGACGAGCCCATTCCCGACGGGGATCACCGACCCGGTCTCGAGGTCGACGTAGGCGCCGGTCAGGTGCTCGGAATCGCCGAGCATCGTGGCGAGCATGTCGATATCGACGGGGGTCTGCCGCCCGGGCGGCGTGTCGCCCCGCAACCGCGCGAGGAGCTCCTCACCCAACACCTTGTCCCCCGGGAGGCCGCGGGCATTCAGCCTGTTGACGAACGAGAGTACGAGGGCCTCCCTCCTCGCGTCGCCGGACTCCAACAGGAGCGCAGCCCCGACGGCTATCTGTTGCAGCGCGTCGTCGACCTGACGCCCTGCGATCGCCGACAGGAGGGCATCACCACCCCGGGCCGACAGGGCCCGTCGTACCTCCTGGAGATCGCCACTGGAGATAGTCGGGGCCGCGGGCCATCGAGGATCCAGCATGGGCTCAGGCTGGTCGGGGCGGGGGCCCGGCTGGGACTCGCCGTCGTCGTCGCTCCAACGGCGCCCGTATTGGTCGGGTATGTCTCCCCATCCCCAGTAGGGCAGGGGAGTACTGGGCCGGATCCCCAGGGTCTCGACCGGGTCGATCTTGACCGGGTGTACCTCGCAGCGGTGCACCCAGTTGTCCCCGAGATCGAAGACGAACCGGAACTCATCCCCGAGCTCCACGGTCTTGGCGACCTTCGTCCGTTCGATGTCCTCGAGGCGCTGGACCGGGCCGAAGCCGGACGACACGAAGTCCAGACTGCTCTCAAGATTGGCGACGGTTGTCCCGTCTGAGAGCGTGAACTCGGAGAGATGCGCGGGATCCCATCGAGCGAACGCGGTGTTGATGGCGTCAGCGAAATCCATGAACGTGTGCGACGGGCCGACGGCGAAAGCCCGGCCGGGTGGTGGCCACAGATCGTCGCCTCGGCCGCCTAGGAGTTCCACCGTGATCGAAAGCCAGGTACGTGCCATGAGTTCGAGTATGTCGGCTTGCTGGGGAGCTCGCCGTGATCTGCTGTGCCCGCTGCTCGCGTCACTGCGTCGTCGGCCCGCTTGGTTCGCTTGGACCGCTGGGCTCGGATGGCCCGTCGGGGTCGTGATGGCTAACTGTCGCGCCCGGGTGGATGAGAGCGTCCTTGCGGAGCGCGAGTTGCTCGCCGAGCACCGAGACCACCAGGGCCGTGGTCGTACCGACGATCGCTATCCCGGCCAGCATCAGCCCCACGGCGAGAGCGCGCCCGGGGAAGGTGACCGGGTAGTACTCGCCGTAGCCGACGGTCGTCAGCGTGGTGAATCCCCACCAGATCGCGTCGTCGAGATTGACGATGTTGGCCCCGTCCGCCCCGCGCTCGAACAGCCAGACGGCCGAGGCGGCGAAGTAGACGAACAGGAGCATGAACAGGAAGGTGGTGACCAGCAACCTGGCCCGGAGGGTGGTGCCGGACCGCCGGAAGGCCGGGAGCCGCCACAGATAGATGAGGATCACGAACGGCCGCAGGAGCGGCAGGATCAGGCACACCATCTCGAACCGGTAGCGATGGAAGAACGCACGGGGGTCCTTGCGGGCGAGCACCGCCCGGATGAGGAAGTCGATGAGGATCAGCACGTAGCAGGCGATCGCCGCGAGCCGTGTCGCGTTGACCAGGTCCCGGGCGTGGACCGATCCGGAGACCAGCGCCACCGTCGCCGCGAAGAACAGGATCGAGGCCAGGAAGACCGGCCACGTCGTGAAGTGCTCGAAGTGCTGCGCCCGCTGGATCGGCGACGCGGAGTCGTTCATGGCCTCGACGTTAGTCTTCGCCCACGCCCACGCCCACGCCTTCGACGGGACGAAGGGCGACGACGATGACGACGACATCGAGCGCATCGGTGGCGAACGCGTGGGCGGCGAATCGGGCGAGGCGGGCCTTGCTTTCTCTCCGGGCGCGTAGAGGGGCATAGTGGTCGACGTGTTCAGCGGACTGAGTGCATTTCCCTTGACCCCGTTCACCGGCGCGGGCCCGGACAGCGGGGGTGTGCCCGACCTCGGCGCGTACGCCCGCCTGGTCGCGCGACTGGTGGCGGCGGGGGTCGATTCGATCGGAGCTCTGGGCTCGACGGGTGGGTTCGCCTACCTGCAGCGCGGTGACCGTCGCGCGCTCGCGCGGACGGCCGTGCGTGCGGCCGGATCCACGCCGGTGATCGTCGGCGTGGGGGCCCTGACGACCCGGGAGATCCTCGGGCACGTGGCCGATGCGGAAGACGCGGGCGCGGCCGGCATCCTCGTGCCACCGCTGGGCTACCAACCGCTGCGCCCGGCCGAGGTCATGACGCTGTTCAAGACGGTGACCTCGGAGACCGACCTGCCCGTGGTGGTCTACGACAACCCGGCCACCACGGGTTACACCTTCACCCGCGAAGTGCTCACCGAGGTCGCCGCGCTGCCCCGGGTGGTCTCGGTCAAGATCCCGCCCGTGGCGGCGGACCTCGGCAGGGCCCTCGGGCACGTGACCGATCTCCGTGATGCCGTGTCGCGGTATGTGTCCCTGGGGATCAGCGGCGACCGTGCCGGCGCCTGCGGACTACTCGTCGGATGCGACACCTGGTACAGCGTGCTGGCCGGGGTGTTCCCCCGGACCTGCCTGGCGATCACCCGCGCCGCGCAGGACGGCGACGAGGAGCTGGCGACCGGGCTCTCCGCGGAGCTGGACCCCGTCTGGGACCTGTTCGACAGGTTCGGCAGCTACCGCACGGTGTCCGCGATCGCCGCCGAGACCGGCCTCGTACGCCACGAGGGACTTCACCATCCGGTGCTGCCGCTGAGCGGGGACGAGCGTGAGGCCGTCCGGTCCGCGCTGCAGACCATCGGCCCCCGTGACTGAGCCCGGCGGCCGAGTACCCGGTGAAGCGGGCCAGGGCGCGGGCACGGCCCGCCGGTGGGGATTCCTCATGGCGGCCATCGGGCTGGAGGTGGCGGGTTCGCTCTCGCTCAAGGGCGCCCTGACCTCTCCGGTGCTCTACCTCGTGGTGGTGCTGGGCTACGCGGGAGCGTTCGTGTTCCTGGCACTGACCCTGCGGGCCAGGATGCCGCTCGGCGTGGCGTACGGGATCTGGGGCGCCGCGGGGGTCGTGCTCACCGCGGCGCTGTCCGCGTTGATCTTCGCCGAGCCGCTGACCCCGCTGATGGGCGCGGGCATCGCGGTCATCATCGCCGGGGTCCTGTGCGTCGAACTCGGGGCCCAGCGGGCCCGCGCCACAGAAGGGGTGCCCGTGTGACCGGGTGGGCGTATCTCGTCGTCGCCATCGTCCTCGAACTCGCGGCGACCCTCTCCCTCCGCAAGGCGGTCGACGACCGTCGGTGGTACCTCGCGGTGGCGCCCGGCTACCTGGCCGCGTTCGCCCTGCTGTCCCTGACGCTCGCCGCCGGGATGCCACTGGGCGTGGCGTACGGCATCTGGACGGCCGCCGGCGTGGCGCTGGCCGCGGTGGCGAGTCGGTTCCTGTTCCGCGAACCGCTCAGTCCGCTGATGGGCGCCGGGATCGCGATGATCGGTGCCGGCGTGGTGCTGGTGGAACTGGGATCGGGGGCCTGACCCGGAAAACAGGCTGGCCAAGCCCCCGCGAGACCGACTGGAACAGGTTATAGTTCCCGCATGCTTCTCGCGCCCGGAACCCCTGCACCCGACGTCTTCAGTCCCGGCAAGATCGGCAACGTGATGCTGCGTAACCGCATCGTCAAGGCCGCGACCTTCGAGGGCCGGTGTCCGAACGGTCGTGTGACCGACGAGCTCATCGAGTTCCACGCCGAGTATGCGCGTGGCGGCGTCGGGATGACCACGGTCGCCTACCTCGCGACCTCACCGGAGGGGCGGACCGACCGGCACCAGTACCACTGGGGCATGGACGACGGCGGGATGCTGCGCAGGCTCACCGACGCCGTGCACGCCGAGGGCGCCGCGGTCTCCGCGCAGGTCGGTCACGCCGGCGCCGTGGCCAACTCCGCCTCCAACGGAATGCCCGCGATGGGGCCGTCGCGCATCCCCGCGCCCACCGGGATGTCCCTGACCAAGGCGTGCACCGAGGCCGACATCGACCGGATCATCGCCGACCACGTCCGGGCCGCCCGCGGTGCCCGCGAGGCCGGATTCGACGCCATCGAGGTCCACTTCGGGCACAACTACCTCGTCAGCGAGTTCCTCAGCCCCAAGCTGAACAGGCGCAAGGACGCCTACGGCGGCTCGCTCGAGAACCGCGCCCGGTTCGCGCGCCGCATCGGCCGGGCCGTCCGCGACGCCGTGGGCGACACGATCGCCGTGACCATCAAGCTCAACATGGACGACGGCGTGCCCGGCGGGTTCTGGATCGACGAGGCCGTACAGGTGGCCAGGTGGATCGAGCAGGACGGCTCCGCCGACGCGCTGGTGATGACCGTGGGCAGCTCGCTGCTCAACCCCATCTACCTGTTCAAGGGGGATGCGCCGCTGGAGGAGTTCGCGGCGACCCAGCCGCCCGTGATCAAGATGGGCATGAAGGTCGTCGGGCCGAGGATGTTCAAGGAGTACCCGTACACCGACGCGTACATGTTCGACGACGCCCGGCAGATCCGTGAGGCCGTCGACCTGCCGATGATGCTGCTCGGCGGGATCGTCGATCGGCCCTCCATCGACAAGGCCATGGGTGCCGGCTTCGAGTTCGTGGCCATGGGCCGCGGGCTGCTGCGCGAGCCGGACCTGCCGAACAAGCTCAAGGCGGACGAGCGTCGCCGGTCGCTGTGCGTGCACTGCAACCGCTGCATGGCCACCATCTACAGCGGCAGCCGCTGCGTCCTGCGCGAGTACGTCCCGCCGGTCCCGGCGCGGTAGCCAGGGCCGATACAGGCTGCGGTCGGACCGCGGATCAGCGCCGCCGACCGCGTGCAGCGAGCAGAGATCCGCGCCGCGCGACCTACCCTCGCGGGGTGCGGCGGGCCGCTACGGTGGGACACCAGCGGCCCGACCAGTCGACCCGGGCCCGGACAGGGGAGCACATGTCGAGGCGGCGGATCAAGGACTACCGGGGCACGATCTGTGTGGTGACGGGCGCGGCCAGCGGGATCGGACGTTCGGCCGCGATCCGCCTGGCCGACGAAGGCGCGCGGCTGGTGCTGACCGATGTCAACGCCGACGGGCTCGCCGGGGTCACGCAGGAGTGCCGTGACAAGGGGGTCTCCGTGCTGGCCTCCGAGACGATCGACCTCACCGATCACGAGGCCGTGGCCGCGTTCGGCGAGCGGGTCGTCGCCGCGAACGGCGCGCCTGACGCGATCTTCCACGTGGCCGGGAACTCGGCCTGGGGCCGCCCGGACCTGCTCGAACACCGCGTGTGGCGGTCCATGGTCGAGGTCAACCTGATGGGCACGATCCACGTGATCGAGGCGTTCATTCCCGCGATGATGGCCGCCCGCAAACCCGGCGCGGTGGTCATGGTGTCGTCGGCCGCGGGCCTCCTGGGACTGCCGTGGCACGCCGCCTACAGCGCCGCCAAGTTCGGCATCCGCGGGATCGCCGAGGTGCTGCGCTTTGATCTGGCGCCATACGACATCGGTGTGCACCTGGTCTGCCCGGGTGCCGTCGACACGCCGCTGGTGGGCAGCATCGAGATCGCCGGCGTGGACCGTTCGAACCCCGAGGTGGCCAAGACCGCGGCGCAGTTCCAGCGTCACGCCGTCACCCCGGACCAGGCGGCCGGATCGATGATCGAGGGCGTGCGCAAGGGGCGCTACATCGTCTACACCTCGCCCGACATCCGGCTGGCCTTCGTGGCCCAGAAGTTCGCGCCGCCGGCCTACAAGCTGGCGATGAAGCTCATCGCCCGGAAGATCAACAAGGCGGCGCAGGGCGTCCTCCCGTGAGGGGGATGGAGACACTCACCGACGCCGCGATCCTCCTCGCCCGCGTCGGGCTCGGGGTGATCTTCGTGGCGCACGGGTGGCAGAAGTTCTTCACCCTCGGACTGTCCCGCGTGGGGGAGCAGTTCGCCTCCTTCGGCGTGCCCCAACCGGACGTCACCGCCGCGATCGTGGCCGGCGTCGAACTGGCCGCCGGTATCGCACTCATCGCCGGGATCCTCACCCCGCTGGCCGGGATCCTGCTCGGCGCGGACATGGCCGGCGCGTTCTACTTCGTGCACGCCACCAACGGCCCGTTCGTCACCCAGAACGGCTGGGAGCTGGTCGTCGCGCTCGGAGTCGGGGCCCTGCTCATCGCCGCCGTCGGGGCCGGCAGATTCAGTGTCGACAGGGCACTGGGCGGCTGACCGCACGGGCGCACAGCAGCGAGGGCGCGGCGGACCCGATCAGGGTCGCCGCGCCCGCGCTGGTGTCGCCGGTGCTCAGGCCGTCATTCGGCCGAGGAGATCGCCTTCATCGGCGTCACCGGCAGGCCATGGGAGTAGGGGGCGTCGATACCTGCGTCGACGAAGGCGTTGCGGATGCGGCGCCGCAGTTCGCGCTCGGTCGCCCACTGCATGTTGGCGTGGGTCACCGCCGTCATCCGTAGCGACCACGAGTCCGCACCGAGTTCGTTGACGCCGGCCAGCTCGGGCCCGGAGATGAGGTTGGACTTGATCGGCTCCTCGAGCGCCGCACTCTTGGCGGTCTCGATGGCGATATTGCAGGCGCGGTCGATGTCCGCGCCGTAGGAGACCGGGATCTCGAGGAACGCCACACCGAAGTCCTGGCTGTAGTTGCCCACGCGCAGGATGTCGCCGTTACGGCAGTACCACAGGGTTCCGTGCAGGTCGCGCAGCGAGGTGATCCGCAGACCCACGTTCTCGACCGTGCCCTCGGCCTCGCCCAGGTCGACCCAGTCGCCCACGCCGTACTGGTCCTCGAAGAGCATGAAGATCCCCGAGAGGAAGTCACGCACCAACGCCTGCGCGCCGAAGCCGAGCGCCACGCCCACGATCCCGGCCGAGGCGATGAACGGTGCCACGTTCACCCCTACTATCGCCAGCGTCTGCAGGACCACCCAGACGAGGACGACGAAGGACACCAGCGACTTGAGCACCGACCCGATCGTGGCCATGCGCTGGGCTCGCCGCTCCGCCCGCTTGCGGTCGGACATCGCCTGCTCGGCGGGCTTGCGGTGTGCCTTCTTGAGACTCTCGGCGGTCAGTCCACCGCTCTCGTCGGCGCTGACCCCGCGTTGCTCGTCGTCGTGCTCGTCGATGTCGACGGTGGTCCCGGCGTCGGCCTTCCTGCGGCGACGCGGCCACAGGCTCGGGCTGGTGCCGTCAGCCGTGGGCCTGGTGACGCGGTCGATGGCCCTGTGCAGGAGCCAACGCACCACCAACGCCAGAAGTATGTACACGACGATCATGACCGGCTTCTCCACCAGCCATTCCTGCGTCGTGTCGGACATCCCGAGATCGGGGAAGGGAATGGGTAGCTCGTTCACGACACGACGCTACTGACCCTCACTGGTCATGTCAGGTGCGCCAGGGGTCGCGGGGGGTCACCGCCAGGACGGCAACCAGAGCTGCATGTTCCATTCGGCCTGCGTGATGGGCGTGCCGGAGAGGATCGGCAGCATGAAGATGAAGTTCACGATCACCAACGCGAGATACAGGCAGACGATCGTCCGCCCGATGATCCGCCTGCGTGGGGGATCCGAGGATCTGCCGGAGATCTCGCCGAGCACGAGCGAGACCATCATGACGAAGAACGGCACCATCACCGCGGCGTAGAAGAAGTACATCTGCCGGTCGTGCTGGAAGAACCACGGCAGGTATCCGGCGGCGTATCCGACCAGCGGGAACACGTAGCGCCCGTCGCGGCAGATCACCGCACGCCAGAACGCCCAGGCCAGTACCGGGATCGCGAGCCACCAGATAGCGGGCGTGCCCAGCAGCATGATCGCCCGTACGCAGGAGGCCTCGCCGCATCCGGCCACGTCCTCGCCCTGCTCGACGTAGTAGAGCATCGGTCGCAGGCTCATCGGCCACGTCCACGGCTTGGACTCCCACGGGTGTCGGTTCCCGGCCGAGGTGGTCAGCGACGAGTGGAAGTCCAGCACCGAGGACTGGTAGTAGATCCAGGACTGGATGACATCGGGGAGCCAGCTGTCCTCGGTTTTGGCGCCCACCGCGTGGCGGTACACCGTGTTCTCGCCGGCGAACCACGGCAGCCAGGTGAAGAAGTGGAGGATCGTCGGCCAGATCACCAGGGTGAGGAAAGCCGGTGGCGCGTCCCGGAGCAGCGCCCCGGCGAAGGGCCGACGGATCCCGTAGCGGCTGCGCAGCGCCCAGTCCCATGCCACGGTCATCAGACCGAAGAAGGCGATGAAGTACAGGCCAGACCACTTGACGCCGAGGGACAGGCCGAGCATGACGCCGGCCGTGAAGCGCCACCACCTGAACCCGAGCCGCGGTCCGAGGTCGGACAGGTGCAGGCGGCCCTCGACGGCGGCACGGTGCATGCGGGCCCGCATCTGGTCGCGATCCACCAGCAGTGCGCCGGCGGCCGCGGTGACGAACAGCACCTGGTAGATGTCCAGCATCCCGATGCGGGACGTGACGAACGAGACGCCGTCCAGGCAGAGCAACAGACCGGCGACGAGCCCCAGCTGGGTGGAACGGGTCAGCCGCCGGGTGATGCGCATGACCAGCAACACCACGAGCACGCCGCAGATCGCGGCGGTGAACCGCCAGCCCATCGGCGTGTAACCGAACAGCATCCCGCCGATCGACTCGATCTGCTTGGCCACCGGCGGGTGCACGACCAACCCGTAGGCGGGGTTCTCCTCGATGCCCAGCTGGGCGATGTTGAACGACTGCGGCGCGTAGTGCTTCTCGTCGAAGACCGGGGTGCCGCGGTCGGTGACGGAACCCAGGCCCCAGAAGCGCGTCACGAACGCCAGCACGAGGATGACGCCGGTGGCGATGAGGTCGCGGGTGGTCTCGACAGGCCCGGTGTCCGGAGCGGGGAGCGGGCGGCCGGGAGAGCGCACGCCGAGGGTCGAGGTCACAGGGCGAGCATAGTTGGGGGCCGTGTCGCGCACGGGGGACGCCCGGCGGCAGCAAGGGGTGGCTCGCGGGACGACGGGGATAAGGTGGACGACATGACGTCCGGACGGGTCGTATTGGCGGCCACCCCCATCGGGAACCCGGGCGACGCCTCGGGCCGACTCCGCCAGCTGCTCGAGACCGCCGACGTGGTGGCCGCGGAGGACACCCGACGCCTGCGATCACTGGCCGCGGCGCTGGAGGTCACCATCGGCGGCCGGGTGATGAGTTTCTACGAGCACAACGAGGCCGGCCGGGTGCCGCAGCTGCTGGATCGGGTCCGGGCGGGTGACGTGGTGGCGGTCGTGACCGACGCCGGCATGCCCGCGGTCTCCGACCCGGGATATTCGCTGGTGGTGGCCTGTATCGAGGATGGTCTGCCGGTGACGTGTCTGCCGGGGCCGTCGGCCGTGACCACCGCGCTCGTGCTCAGCGGTCTGCCCGTGGATCGCTTCTGCTTCGACGGGTTCCCGCCGCGCCGCGCCGGGCGGCGTCGCACGTGGCTGGCCCGCCTGGCCGCGGAGGAGCGCACCTGCGTGTTCTTCGAGTCGCCGCACCGTCTGGCCGACACCCTCGCCGAGGCCGCCGAGGTGCTCGGGCCGGATCGCCGTGCCGCGGTGTGCCGGGAGCTCACCAAGACCTACGAGGAGGTGCTGCGCGGAACGCTCGCGGAGCTGGCCGAACGCACCGCCGACGGGGTGCTGGGTGAGATCGTCGTGGTGCTCGAGGGCGCAGACGCGGCGGATACCGAGGCCTCGCTCGACGATCTGGTCGAGATCGTGGAGGAGCGCGTCGCGGCCGGTGAGCGCCTCAAGGACGCCTGCGCGGCGGTGGCGGAGGGGTCGTCGCTGACCAAGCGGGACCTGTACCAGGCGGTGCTCGACGCCCGCGCGGAGTCTGATTAGTCACCCACTCGCGTTGTGGGCCCCATCAGCGAGCCGCGTCACCAGGGCGCCGGCCCACCGCCCCACGTGAACGCCGCCTTGTGCACGCATTCGTCCCATTCGGCGTCCGGGTCGGAGTCGATCGTGATCCCGCCGCCCACCCCGAACTCACATCGTCCGTCCGGCGCGATCTCCAGCGTCCGGATGGCCACCGACAGGTCGAGCTCGTCGGGCCCGGCGATCCCGATCGCCCCGCAGTGTAGCCCGCGCGCCCGCGGCTCCCACCCGGCGATGAGCCCACGCGCCCGCAGCTTGGGCGTGCCGGTGACGGAAGCGGGCGGGAACGTGGTCTCGACCAGTTCGTCGTGCGGAACGCCGGTCCGGGCCGCGACGGTCGAGACGAGGTGCCACACGCCGGGCGCCTCGTGGACTGCCAGCAGCTCGGGCACCGTCACCGAGCCGAGTTCGGCGGTCCGGCCCAGGTCGTGGCGGACCAGGTCGACGATCATGATGTTCTCGGCCACGTCCTTGACCGACCCGCGAAGCAGTGCGGGATCGGCCGCGCGCGGCAGGGTGCCCTTGATGGGGCAGGAGCGCACCTCGCGGCCGCTTCGCGTCAGATACGTCTCCGGCGACAGCGAGACCACCGAGCCCCACGGCCCGGTCATGAACGCCGCGCGCCGCGCCCGGGTCTTCCGCCACAGCCGACTGAACAGCACGAGCGGCTCGCCGTGCAGCCGGCCGTCGAGTCGGGTGGACAGGCAGGCCTGATAGATCTCGCCGGCCCGGATGGCCTCGAGGCACTCCCGGACCGCGGCCTGATGCGACCGCCGGTCCGGGGCCTCCCAGGTCAGATGGGCCGCGGCGGTATCGGTGTTGGTGACTGTGTTGGTGACTGTGTCGGTGGCGTCGTCAAATCTTCCGAGCCCCAGGTCGCGCGGGGTGGGGACGTCACCCCGTGCGGTCCAGCGCCCGTCGTGGCCGAGGACGAGCAGGCCGTCGGCGCGGCCGGACACCGCCTCGGGCAGGAGGCGGCGGGCGCCGATCGGAACGTCGGGGAACGAACGGAAGCCCAGCGTGTAGCGGGATTCCGCGGCGGGTGCGGGGGAGTGCGAAGGGTCGACGACGACGAGGCCGTCTCCGTCGGCGCTGGCGCTGCCGTCACCGAAGGCGTGCTCCGATGCCACGGGCAGCAGCTCGACGGACGGGGCGATCACCGCGGCGGCGCCCAGCCAGTCCCCGAGCAGCGCGGCCGGTTGCGGCAGCCCCTCGTGGGTGGCTCGGCGAGCGCAGGCGTCGAGGACGCGGAGCGGGTCCGGCGGCACTTCCGCCCAGGTATGCACGGTATAAACGTGGCAGATCCGCACGACCCGGGTCCAGCCGGGGCCGAGCCGGAGACGGCCAAACTTACCGACTGGCGGCCCCAACGTGCTACCAGTGGACCTGTGACCATCAACGAAGAGAAAGTCCCAAAGTCTCCACCTGCCAAGGGTGGATCACCGACCAGCGGGATCAGCATGGGTGTGTTCATCCCTGCGCTCATCCTGATCGGCGCGGTCCTCGTCTGGGGGCTGGTGTTCACCGACTCCTTCCAGACGGTGGCCACGGCGGCCTTCGACTGGACCGTGGACAGCGTCGGCTGGGTGTACGTCCTCGCGGCGACCTCCTTCGTCGCGTTCGTCCTGTGGCTGGCGTTCAGCAAGTACGGCAACGTGCGCCTGGGCGGGGACGGCGAGAAGCCGACCTTCCGCACCACGAGCTGGATCTCCATGATGTTCGCGGCCGGCATGGGCATCGGCCTGATGTTCTACGGCGTGAGCGAGCCGCTAGCGCACTTCGTCGAGGATCCGCCGGGAACCAACGGCGGCGTGACCACCGCGATGGCCACCACGACCTTCCACTGGACCGGCCACGCCTGGGCCGTCTACGCGGTGGTCGGGCTCTCGCTGGCGCTGACCGCCTACCGCTACGGCGGCCGGCATCTCATCTCCAGCGCCTTCACCCCGCTCATCGGTCAGCGCCGCGCGGACGGCTGGCAGGGCAAGGTCCTGGACGTCCTGGCGATCTTCGCGACCGTGTTCGGTACGGCGGCCTCGCTCGGCCTCGGCGCGCTGCAGATCCAGGCCGGACTGCAGCAGACCGGAAGCATCACCGGCGAGAGCATCGCGGTGGTGATCGGCATCATCGTCGTGTTGGGCCTGTGCTTCGTCGCCTCGGCGGTCAGTGGCGTCGAGCGGGGCATCCAGCTGCTGTCGAACATCAACATGATCCTCGCGATCCTGATGGTGATCTTCGTGCTGGTGTTCTCCGGCGCGGCCGTGTTCATGCTCGACCTGATCCCCACCTCGGTCGGCGCGTACATCGACACCTTCTTCGCCATGTCCGCGCGCACCGGCGCGAGTGACAACGGCACGGCCGGCCCGTGGCTGTCGGGCTGGACGGTCTTCTACTGGGCCTGGTGGATCTCCTGGTCGCCCTTCGTGGGCATGTTCCTGGCCCGCATCTCGCGCGGCCGTACGATCCGTGAGTTCGTCGTAGGCGTGCTGGTCGTGCCGAGCGTGCTGAGCATCGTATGGTTCTCGGTTCTGGGCGGCGCCGCGCTGGACCTGGAGCTCAAGGGGGAGAGCATCTACGGCGACGGTGACGCGACCGTCCAGCTGTTCTCGCTGTTCGAGCACCTGCCGCTCACCGGGCTGCTGTCGTTCCTGGCCATGGCGCTGGTGGCGATCTTCTTCATCACCGGCGCGGACTCGGCGTCCATCATCATGGCGTCGATGTCGGAGTTCGGTGCCGAGGAGCCCAAGCGTGGGGTCGTGGTGCTGTGGGGCGTCCTCACGGCCGGTGTGGCGGTCCTGATGCTGCTGCCGGGCCTGAGCGAGGGCGAGCCCTCTCTGGCGCTGGACAGTCTGCAGAACCTCACGATCATCGCGGCGTCGCCGTTCGTGGTGGTCCTGGCGTTCATGTGCGTGTCCATGCTCAGGGGTCTGCAGTCGGACCCGTTCATCACCGAGAAGATCTACGCGATGCCGCGCAAGCAGCAGGACGAGATCATCGCGGCGCGGGAGGCCGCGGCGCACGGGGGTACCACCTCCTCGAAGGAGGAGGATCCGACCACCTAGTCTGTAGCCATGGCGAAGACAGTCCTCACCGCGGTCGCATGGCCGTACGCGAACGGCCCCCGGCACATCGGACACGTCTCGGGGTTCGGCGTACCGTCGGACGTCTTCTCCAGGTACCAGCGCATGGCCGGCAACGACGTGCTCATGGTCTCTGGCACCGACGAGCACGGCACCCCCCTCCTCGTCCAGGCGGAGAAGGAGGGGGTGCCGGTGCAGGCGTTGGCCGACCGGTACAACCGGGTGATCGTCGACGACCTGGCCGGGCTGGGGCTGAGCTACGACCTGTTCACCCGCACCACCACGCGGAACCACTACGCCGTGGTGCAGGAGTTGTTCAAGGGTCTGCACCGCAACGGCTACATGGTGGCCAAGACCACCACGGGCGCGGTGAGCCCGTCGACGGGCCGTACTCTGCCGGACCGCTACATCGAGGGCACCTGCCCGATCTGTGGCTACGACGGTGCGCGCGGCGACCAGTGCGACAACTGCGGTAACCAACTCGATCCGATCGACCTGAAGAACCCGGTCTCGAAGATCAACGGCGAGACGCCGAAGTTTATCGAGACCGAGCACTGGTTCCTCGACCTGCCCGCCCTGGCCGACGCGCTGGGGGACTGGCTCAAAGGGCGCAAGGACTGGCGGCCCAACGTCCTGAAGTTCTCGCTCAACCTGCTCGAGGACCTGCGCCCGCGCGCGATGAGCCGCGACATCGACTGGGGCATCCCGATTCCCGTCGAGGGCTGGCAGGACCGCGGTGACAAGAAGCTCTACGTCTGGTTCGACGCCGTGGTGGGCTACCTGTCGGCGTCGATCGAGTGGGCGTGGCGCTTCGGTGAGCCGGAGGCGTGGCGCCGCTGGTGGACGGACCCGGAGGCGGTCTCCCACTACTTCATGGGCAAGGACAACATCACCTTCCACTCGCAGATCTGGCCGGCCGAGCTGCTGGGCTACGACGGCCGTGGGGCCAAGGGTGGCGAGCCCGGTGGACTGGGCGCGCTCAACCTGCCCACCGAGGTGGTCTCATCTGAGTTCCTCACCATGTCGGGCTCCAAGTTCTCCTCGTCGCGCGGCGTGGTGATCTACGTCCGCGACTTCCTGGCTGAGTTCGGTCCCGACGCCCTGCGCTACTTCATCGCCGTGGCCGGGCCGGAGAACCAGGACACCGACTTCACCTGGGACGAGTACGTGCGCCGCACCAACGCCGAACTGGTGGGCGGCTGGGGCAACCTCGTCAACCGCACCGTGTCGATGGCGCACAAGAACTTCGGCGAGATCCCGCGACCGGGCACGCTGACCGACGTGGACGCCGAGCTGCTGCGCGAGGCCCGCTCCGCGTTCGACACCGTCGGCGGCCACCTCGACCAGTCACGCTTCAAGGCTGGCGTGACCGAGGCGATGCGCATCGTCGGCGCCGCCAACCGGTACATCGCCGCCACCGAGCCGTGGAAGCTGGCCAAGGAGCCCGACCAGCGCGAGCGGCTGGGCACCGTCCTGCACACCGCGCTGCAGGTCGTCTCCGACGCCAACACGTTGCTCACCCCGTTCATGCCGTCGGCCGCCCAGCGGATCCACGGCGCGATCGGCGGCGAGGGCATCTGGGCGGCCGCACCGCAGGTCCACGAGGTCACCGACGACATGCCCGTCGAGGTGTTGGGTTCGGGTGTGCCCGAGCCCGGCCACCGGTACCCGGTGATCATGGGCGACTACGCCTCCGAGCAGGCCCGGTGGGCCCGCAGCGAGATCGTGCCCGGCACCCCGCTGGCCAAGCCCTCCCCGTTGTTCGCCAAGGTCGACCCGGAGCTGGCCGAGACCGGCCCCGAGTGGGCCCCGATCCAGCGCGAGGACTGACCCGGAGTATGGGAAAGCGCAAGCCCCGCCCGACCCCCGTCCTGCCCGAGCCGCTGCCCGGACTCGTCGACGCCCACACGCACCTGTACTCGTGCGGGCACCGCACCGCCGACGAGGTCCGCGCCGCCGCCGACCGTGCCGCTCTGGCCGGCGTGGCCGCGCTCGTGACCGTCGGCGATGACCTGGCCGAGTCGGAGGCCGTGGTGGCCGCCGCCGAGGCCGACGAGCGGGTGTACGCGGCCGTGGCCGTGCACCCGACCCGTGCCCGCGAGGTCACTGACCCCGAGACCGGCCCGGCCGCGCAGGCCCGGCTGGCGGAGCTCGCCGCCCACCCGCGCGTGGTGGCGGTGGGGGAGACCGGCCTGGACCACTACTGGGTGGGGACGATGGACGGTTGCGCCGACCCGGCGGAGCAGGAGGAGTCGCTGCGCTGGCACGCCGGTCTCGCCGCCGAACTGGGCAAGTGCCTGATGATCCACAACCGCGAGGCCGACGACGACCTCATGCGCGTGCTGGCCGAGGTGGCCGGGTCCGGGTCGGGCGTCCCGAGCGTGATGCTCCACTGCTTCTCCTCGCCCCTGGACGTCGCCCGTGAGGCGCTGGACCGCGGCTACGTGCTGTCGTTCACCGGGAACGTGACCTTCAAGGCCAACGAGCACCTGCGCGAGGCGGCACGCCTGGCCCCGGCCGGGCAGATCCTGGTGGAGACCGACGCCCCCTACATGGCGCCCGAGCCGTTCCGCGGGGCCCGCAACGAGCCGGGACTGGTCGGCTACACCGCCCGTGCGATCGCCGAGGTCCGCGGGCAGACGCCCGAGGAATTCGTGGCCGAGGTCGCCGAGACCGCGCGGGGGATCTTCGGCCTGACGGTCTGACGCGGCACCGCCGGCCGACGCGGGCGACCGCCCGGCCCACCGGCCGCGGGGGGAGCGCCGTGAGTGGTGTGACTGGAGTGAACAGCGGTGCAATTGTAACGAAAAGTAATCGGCGGCCTTCGTCGTCGTCGCATGTCACGGGTATCACGTTGCCCGACGGTGACCGGATTCGTTACGCTACCGTGATGAAACGTGGACGCCGGATACGGGCGTTCGCGCGGTACGCGAGGAGAGATCTGACAAGTGGTTGACGACGCACGGACCGGCACCCCCACGGACACCGGCAACGGCACCCGCCGGGAGCCGAGGGGACTGCTCGCCCCCGTCACGCGGATCCACCGCTCGCGCTCCGCGCTGCTGCGGTGGTCGGTGGCCGGCATGCTCACCACCCTCGTGGTGGGCGGGGTCGCGGCGGTGGACCAGCGCACCCAGTACACGCTCGAGGTGGACGGCTCGACCGTCGAGCTCGTGACCTTCAAGTCCGACGTGCGCGCCGCGCTCGAGGAGGCCGGCTACTCGGTCGACGAGCGTGACGTGGTCTCTGCGCCCGAGCGGCTCGGCGACGGCGACACCGTGACCCTGCAGCGCGCCCGGCCCGTCACCGTTGAGGTCGACGGCGAGACCGAAGAGGTCTGGACCACGGCCACCACGGTCGCCGACCTCGTCGCCGAGCGCGGCGACGTGCCGCCCCGTAGCTACGTCAGCCCCCGTATCGACGCCGAGGTGCCGCTCGACGGTGCTTCCGTCTCGATCGTGACCCCGCGCGAGGTCATGCTGTCCGACCACGGCGGCCCGCACAGCTCGTTCAGTGCGCCCGGCGCGACCGTGGGCGAGTTCCTGGAGCGACTCGGCGTGAAGCTGGGTGCGCAGGACGTCGTGGAGCCCGCCCCCGAGACCCCGGTCGGCCCGGAGACCCGGGTGACGGTCACCCGCATCGCCACCGCCGAGGAGAAGGCGGTCGAGCCCTACGACGCGCCCGAGACGACCATCGAGGATCCCGAGGCGCTTGAGGGGGAGCGCACCGTCGCCGAGCCCGGCGTGCCCGGCGAGCGCGAGGTCACCTACACGGTCACCCGCGTCAACGGCGTCGAGACCGAGCGTCACCGCGGCGCCGAGACCGTCCTGACCGAGGCCACCCCGGCCGTCGTGAGCGTGGGCACCAAGCCCAAGCCGGCGGTCCCGCAGTCCTCGCAGGGCAGTACGTGGGACGCGATCGCACAGTGTGAGTCCGGTGGTAACTGGGCGACCAACACCGGCAACGGCTTCTCCGGCGGCCTCCAGTTCCACCCGCAGACCTGGACCGGCCACGGCGGCGGCCAGTACGCGCCCAGCGCCCACCTGGCCACGCGTGAGCAGCAGATCGCGATCGCCGAGAAGGTCCGGGCCTCACAGGGCTGGGGCGCCTGGCCCGCCTGCACCTCGCGGCTGGGGCTCCGCTGAGCATCGTCGACCCGGGATCCCAGCCCGCGGGGACGGGGATCTCCGAGCAGTTCCGCGGGCAGGCCGAACCTCTCGGCCCCCAGGAGGTCCGCGCGCTCGCCGGCGAGCTGGGCATCAAGCCCACCAAGACCCTCGGGCAGAACTTCGTCCACGACGCCAACACCGTCCGGCGGATCGTCGTGGCCTCCGGCGTCGGGCGCGAGGACTCGGTCATCGAGGTGGGCCCCGGCCTGGGCTCGCTGACCCTGCCGCTGCTCGACGCCGCCGGCCGCGTGGTGGCCGTGGAGATCGACCCGGTCCTGGCCGAGCGGCTGCCGCGCACCGTCGCCGAGCGGGCCCCGCAGCGGGCCGGTGCGCTCACCGTCGTGGGCGCCGACGCGCTCGCGGTGACCGTCGCCGAGCTGGGTCAGCCCGCGCCCACCGCTCTCGTGGCGAACCTGCCCTACAACGTGTCCGTGCCCGTGCTGCTGCACCTGCTCGCCGAGGTGCCCACCCTGCGCACCGCGCTGGTGATGGTGCAGCTCGAGGTGGCCGATCGCCTGGCCGCCGCCCCGGGCTCGCGCGTGTACGGCGTGCCCAGCGTCAAGGCGGGCTTCTACGGCACCGTCCGCCGCACCGGCGTGGTGGGGCGCAACGTCTTCTGGCCCGTACCCAACGTCGAGTCCGGGCTGGTGCGGATCGACCGGTACGACGAGGCGCCGTGGGACATGAGCGACGAGCACCGCCGCCGGGTGTTCGCCGTGGCCGACGCCGCGTTCGCGCAGCGCCGTAAGACCCTGCGCGCGGCGCTGTCCGGCTGGGCCGGCTCGGGTGCGCTCGCGGAGGAGGCGCTGGTCGCCGCCGACGTCGACCCGAGGGCGCGCGGCGAGCAGCTCACCACCGCCGATTACGTGGCGATCTCCGAGGCCGCCCGGGAGTTGGGCATCGGACCGGGGCCCGGGCCCGCCTGACCGCGCACGTTCCTCCGCGCGATCGTCACCAGATCAGCGGCCGGCCCCGAGAGCTGGCGCGGTGGCCGCCACACCGCCCGCAGGCGGCGGTCCAGGTCCAGGCCGTCCACCTCGATCACCCGGAGCTCGCCCGAGCGCACCTGGTCGGACACGGCCAGCGAACTGAGGACGGCCGGCCCCACGCCCGCGAGGACGCTCGTCCGGACGGCGGCGGAACTCCCGGATTCCAGGAGCGGCGCGGCTCGCTCGTACTCCTGCAGCGCCAGATCCAGCGTGACGCGGGTGCCCGATCCCTGCTCGCGGACCACCAGCGGCGTGGCGGCCAACTCGCGCACGCTCACGGGCGTCCTTCTCCGCACCCACGGATGACCGGGCGGGACCACCACGACGAGTCGGTCCCGGGCGACGGTCGCGGAGTGCAGGCCGGCCGGGACCGTGGGTGTCTCGACGAATCCCACATCGCACGCCCCGCCGGAGACCTCGTCGAACACCACGGCGGAGTTGCGCACGTTCACGTGTAGGCCCACCTCGCCGTGCTCGCCGCGGAAGTCCCCCAGCCACAGTGGCATGAGGTGCTCGGCCACGGTCATGCTCGCGCTGACCGTGAGCTGGGCGGCCCGCTCGCTGTTCAGACTCTCCGCCACGTCGAGCAGCCCGGCCGCCCCCTCGAGGACCTGCCGGGCCCAGTGCGTGATCAGCCTCCCGTGCGGGGTGAGGGTCGCGCCCGACGGGCGGCGCTCGAGCAGGGGCGTCCCGAAACGGTGCTCGAGCTGCTTGATCATCCGGCTGGCGTTGGGCTGGGCCACACCGGCGGCGCGGGCGGCGGCGCTCAGACTGCCGTGGTCGTCGACACCGGTCAACAGCTCCAGGGCCACGAGGTCCGGCCACCATCTGGTCATGTCCGGATCATATGCCTCGCAGCGCTGGCATATCAGAATTATATGCCCCGATGCCGATTCCGCGGCTACCGGCAGATCTCTGCCCGACCGAGACTGGACGCCATGACCTCCCTGAGAACCGCGATCCGACCAGACCTGCCGGGGCTCGCGCTGTGCGGCCTCGGCACGGTCCTCGCGCTGGCGCTGGGGCGTCTGCTTCCCGCCGTGAGCCCGCTGCTCGTGGCGATTCTGCTCGGGGCCGTCCTGGTGAACCTCGGGCGCGTGACCCCGGGGTGTCGCCCGGGCCTGGCGGTGGCGTCGACCACGTTTCTCCGCGCCGGAATCGCCGTCCTCGGGTTGCAGGTGGCCCTCGGCGACATCCTCGGGCTGGGGTGGCCGGTCCTGGTCGTCGTGGTGTCGGTGGTGATCCTCGGGATCGCGGGGACGATGCTCGTCGGCGCGCTCCTCGGCCTGGGATGGACGCAGCGGGTGCTGATCGCCTGCGGGTTCTCGGTCTGCGGGGCGGCGGCCGTGGCGGCCGTCGACGGCGTGGTGGACGCCCGCGAGGAGGAGGTGGCCACCGCCGTGGCGCTCGTGGTGGTGTTCGGCACCCTCATGATCCCCGCCGTGCCGCTCGCCGCCGCGGCGCTGGGGATGCCCGAGGCCGCGGCCGGCGCGTGGGCCGGGGGGTCGATCCACGAGGTGGCCCAGGTGGTCGCGGCGGGCGGGGCGATCGGGGGATCGGCACTCGCGGTGGCGGTGACGGTCAAACTCGCGCGCGTCCTCCTGCTGGCCCCGGTCGTGACGGTGCTGGGGCTGCAGGCGCGCCGACGATCCGCCTCGGTTCCGGGCCTCCGGCGGCCCCCGCTCGTGCCGCTGTTCATCGTGGCGTTCCTCGCCTGCGTGCTCCTGCGGTCGTCGGGGCTGCTCGCGCCGGCGGTGCTCGACGGGGCCGGGGTGGCGCAGACGGTCCTGCTCACCGCCGCGATGTTCGCCCTCGGGACGGGCGTGCGGGTGGCCACCCTCCGCGAGGTCGGCGCGCGCCCGTTCGTCCTGGCCGCGGCGTCCACCGTCTGGGTGGCCGGGATCGCGTTGGTCGGGGTGCGGGTGGCGGGGGTCGCGGCCTGACCGTCGGTTCCGCGGTGGGCGACGTAGGCTGATGGGCATGCTCCGCGACGTCTCCACCCCCACCGGCCCGCGTGCCGTGACCGCCGTCGCGCCGGCCAAGATCAACCTCCACCTGGCCGTGGGTGACGTGCGCGAGGACGGCTTCCACGAGCTGGTCACCGTGTACCGGGCCGTGGATCTGTGGGAGGAGGTCACGGTCGCGATCGAGGCCGCCGGACGCGACGACGACACCGCCGGTTCCGACGACGACGTCGCGATCACCGTGTCGGGGCCCGGGGCCGACCAGGTGCCCACGGACCGGACCAATCTCGCGGCCCGGGCGGTCGACCTGCTCCGTGAGGAGGCGGGTTCGGATGCCCGGATCGCCATCCGTATTCGCAAGGGCGTCCCCGTGGCCGGCGGAATGGCCGGCGGAAGCGCGGACGCGGCGGCCGCCCTGGTGGCCACCGACCGGCTGCTCGGTCTGGGACTGAACCGGGCGGAACTGGAGCAGCGCGGGGCCCGTCTCGGCAGTGACGTGCCGTTCTGCATCCGCGGCGGAACAGCGCTCGGCACCGGCCGGGGCGAGGAGCTCGCGACGCTGCTGCACGCCCGCGGCGAACAACACGTCGTCGTGGCACTGGCCGCCGGCGGGCTGTCCACCCCGGCGGTGTTCGGCGAGCTCGACCGGCTCCGCGCCGAGCGGGGGACCGCGGAGCAGGGCGACGGCCGCCGCGCCCTGCCCCGGGCGGGCGGCACCGAGCAGCTCGTGCAGGCCCTGGCCGGGAACGACCCCGCCGCGGTGGCCGCCCTGCTGGTCAACGACATGGAGCCCGCCGCCCTCTCACTCATGCCCGCGCTACGCCGCACCCTGCGCGCGGGCCAGGAGGCCGGAGCCCTGGGCGGAATGGTCTCCGGCTCCGGGCCGACCTGCCTGTTCTTCTGCGCCGACCGCGAGCACGCGATCGCCGTGGCGGCCGAGATCAGCGAATCCGGCGTCGCACGCGAGGTGCGCATCACCAGCGGCCCGGTCGGCGGCGCCCGCATCACGAGCGACGCCACCGGCGACCTCGACCTCGATCACGTCGGCAGCGCACCGTCCGCCGGCGACCCCACAGGAAAGTAGAGATGGCCCCCACCAACCTCATCAACATCGAGCAGGGTTCGATCTCCTTCGGCATCCGCCAGGTACTCGACAACGTCTCCCTGGGCGTCAACGCCGGTGACCGCATCGGCGTGGTGGGCCTCAACGGCGGCGGCAAGACGACCCTGCTGGAGATCCTCACCGGCGTCGCCGAGCCCGACTCCGGGCGCGTGTCCCGGGTGGGTGACCTGCGGATGGCGGTGGTCACCCAGCGCACGGAACTCGCGGCCGACACCGTGGGCGAGGCCGTGATCGGCGGACTCGGCCTGGCCACCCACGAGTGGGCCGGCGACGCCCGCGTGCGGTCGGTGCTCGACGGCATCGGCATCCACGACCTCGGCCTGGACACCCCTGTCGCGGACCTGTCCGGCGGCGAGCGGCGCCGGGTGTCGTTGGCGGCGGCCCTGGTGCAGGACCTCGATCTGCTGGTGCTGGACGAGCCCACCAACCATCTCGACGTGGAGGGCGTCCAGTGGTTGGCCGACCACCTGGTGCGGAGGTCGAGCGCACTCGTCGTCGTCACACACGATCGCTGGTTTCTCGACACGGTGGCCACCCACACCTGGGAGGTCGTCGACGGCCGCGTCGAGCAGTACGAGGGCGGATACAACGACTGGGTGTTCGCGCGCGCCGAGCGTGATCGCCAGGCCTCCGTCACCGAATCGCGCCGGCAGAACCTCGCGCGCAAGGAGCTCGCCTGGCTGCGCCGCGGCGCGCCCGCACGTACCTCCAAGCCGCGCTACCGCATCGAGGCCGCCGAGGCGTTGATCAAGGACGTGCCGCCGCCCCGCGATGCACTGCAGCTGTCGAGTTTTGCTGCGCGGCGGCTGGGCAAGGTCGTGATCGAACTCGAGGACGTCCGGCTCGACGCCCCCGACGGCCGTACGCTCGTCGACGATCTGACCTGGCGGCTCGCGCCGGGCGAGCGACTCGGACTGGTGGGCGTCAACGGTTCCGGCAAGACCACCCTGCTGCGGGCGCTCGCCGGCCAGGCGCCGCTGGCGGCCGGGCGACGCAAGGAGGGCAAGACCGTCCGGATCGGCTGGCTCAAGCAGGAGCTCGACGACCTGCCGCTCGACCAGCGGGTACTCCAGGCGATCGAGGACGTCGCCACGCGCGTGGCGTTCGGCGAGGATGAGCTGTCCGCCTCCCAGTTGGCCGAGCGGCTCGGTTTCTCGCCGGCGCGGCAGCGCACGCCCGTCGGTGACCTCTCCGGCGGCGAGCGGCGGCGGCTGCAGCTCACCCGCGTACTGATGGCCGAGCCGAACGTGCTGCTGCTGGACGAGCCCACCAACGATCTCGACATCGACACACTGCGGCAACTCGAGGACCTTCTCGACGGCTGGCCCGGGACGATGGTCGTGATCTCTCACGACCGCTACCTGATCGAGCGGATCTGCGACTCGGTGTGGGCGCTGTTCGGGGACGGCGGGCTCACCAATCTGCCGCGCGGGATCGACGAGTACCTCGAGCGTCGGCGCGTGGCCGGGGCGGCCGGCGACTCGGGCAAGATCTCGCGGGCCGCGTCCGGCGCCGCGTCCGGCAGCGCGGGCGTTGCAGCTCCCGCAGTCCTCGACCTCAGCTCCGGCGAGCAGCGCGAGCTGCAGAAGGAGATGAACAAGCTCGAGCGGCAGATGCAGAAGCTCTCCCAGCGCGAGGAGAAGCTCCACGCCGACCTCGCGGCCGCCGCCGGCGAGGTGTTGGACACTGAGAAACTCGCCGCGCTGGATCGTGATCTCCAGACTGTCGTCGCGGAGAAGGAAGAGCTCGAGGAGCGGTGGATGGAGATCGGCGAGCAGCTCGAGGGCTAACGCGATCGCGGCCGACGTGCGCAGCGCAGTTCCGCGTCTCGGCGCAGATGATGTGCGGTCCGGTGGGCCCAGGTCCTCCGGGAGGCACCACTGCGGAGAGCTCTGGACTTCTGCAGTGGTGCCTACCGGCCTCGCTGTGGTTACGACCGAGCAGAGAAGAGACTATCGGGCCCCAGCCGGGTCGGGCCGCCGGACGAGGTCGGCCGAGGAGCGCGACTCAACTCTCGTCGATCATGCCGTAATGCTCGAGCAGCTGCCCCACCACGTTGTTCTCGATGTGATGATGGGCGTACCGCCGGGCGAGCGGACCACCGGGGATCTCGAACGCCGCACCGTCGCGCATCCGATTCACGGCGTGGAACAGCGCACGCACGTCGTAGGTGGAGTTGAACACTTCCGGCACCCCGCGTTCGATGTCCAGCAGTGTGTAGACCGCTTCCATCGGGGTGCGCACCGAGTATTCGGTCGTGAAGATGCAGTCCCGCTCCTTTGACTGGGAGAACTGGCCGATGAACGCGAAGTTCGTGGACCCCTCGGGCACCACGGCGGGCCGGTCACTGTGCTTACGGGGCATGAAGAACGCGGTCACGTACGGCATCATGACCGGCACGGTCTTGGCGCCGGTGGCCGCCAGTTCGTCGATCTGGTCGACCGGGACGCCCATGTGGTAGAGCCACTCCTGGGTGATCTCCTCGCCGGTGCAGTCCTGCATCGGCTTCTTCACATAGTCGCCCTCGGCCTCGGGGAAAAGCCCGTAGATCCAGGCCACGATCTGATCCTTGGGCTGCTTCTTGAAATGCGGCTGACGGTTGACCGTCCAGGACATCAGCCAGTTGGAGTCCATCACCGTGACGATGCCTCCGGTGACCACCTTGCCGCTGAAGGGATCACGCTTGGAGATCTTCTGGATGTACTCGGGGATCCGCGGATCGAGCGTCGTTACCGTGGCCGACTCCCACTTGGTCTTGGGGATGTGGGCGCCGAACACATCGGGGTTGCCGAACGACGGGTCCTTCCCGGCGATCTTGCGCCACAGGTCCCAGGCCGGGGCGGGGCCGGTGTTGAGCCGAGCCGGGGTGTGATGATCGCCGTCGTCGGAGTTCTCGGTGAGCGACCCGATGGTCATGAACAGCAGGTCGTCCTCGGTGAGGTCGATCTGCTTCGGCTCGCCCTTCTCCACGAGGTGGATGCGGGAGGCCTGCTTGCGGACCTCGTCCTGCTCGATCATGAAGTCGACGTCGGTGACGACCGTGCTGTACTGGAAGTTCACACCCTGATCGGTCAGCCACGTGACCAATGGCAGCACGAGCGATTCGAACTGGTTGTACTTGGTGAACTTCAGCGTCGAGAAGTCCGGGAGGCCCTGGATCTGGTGGATGAAGCGGTGCAGGTAGAGCTTCATCTCAAGCGCGGAATGCCATTCTTCGAACGCGAACATGGTGCGCCAGTAGAGCCAGAAGTTGCTGTCGAGGAATGCCCGGGTGAAGACCTCGTCGATCCGCTTGTCCTCCATTTCCTCTGGAAGGGCGGTGAAGATGTTCGAGATTTCCTGCTGGGCCTTCTTGCTCAGGTCGAACTTGAAGTTCGTGCCGCCGTCCTCACCCTGGTTCTTGGTGGTGCGGCGCAGCGTGTAGTTCGGGTCGTCGCGGTTGATCCAGAAGAACTCGTCGAGGACACTCGCGTTCTCCTCCTCGAGCGACGGGATGGACCGGAAGAGATCCCACAGGCACTCGAAGTTGCTCTCCATCTCGCGTCCGCCGCGGATCACGAAGCCCTTGTCGGGGATGTCGAGACCGTCAAGCGCGCCACCCGGAAGATCCTGCTGTTCGAAAATCGTAATCCGGGAGCCGTCCATCTGGCCGTCACGGATCAGAAAGGCTGCGCCGGCGAGTGCGGCGAGTCCGGATCCGACGAACCAGGCACGCTTCGAGTCCACCCCCTCCGGCTTCCTCGGGCGTGCGAATGCCTCGTAGTTACCACTCGTGTACCGCATCGGACTCCTTCTTGCCGAGCGCGCCGGAAGAGCCCGGTCCGGGCTGTCAGCACGCGGGTGTGGGGTGAGCGTCGCCGTGCTGGAGTGCTGCGGCGCTCGCCCCTAGGCTAGTGGCGCTATGCGACTCTGAGCAGGCAATCTAAGAAATAGTTTTCTGAACGGATATGGCTGCGCGGAGGGCCTGCGTGTCGGTCAGATCGGGCAGGACCACGTGGGCGCCGGCCGAGTGGAGGTCGTCGGCCGAGACCCGCCCCGTCGCCACGCCGACGCAGCGGGCACCCGCATCGAGTGCGCCGCGCACGTCGTGCACGTGATCGCCCACCACGACCGCCTGCGCAGGAGAGACGTCAATACCTTGCGCGCGGGCGGCGGCGACCGCGTCGAGGATCAGGTGGGCCCGGTCGCTGCGGTGATCGCCGAACGCCCCGAGCGAGGGATCGGGCAGGCCGTCGAATCCGCAGACACGCAGCTTGAGCAGCGCGGTCCGACGCATGTTGCCGGTCACGATGCCCTGGTACACGAGCGGGTGCGCGGCCAGCGCGCGAACTGCGTCATGGGCGCCGGGTAGGGGACCGCCGCCGCCGGCGAGTAGGTCGTCGGCGAACGTCTCGCACCGGTCGGCGACGGCATCCATGACCGAGCGCACGAGAGGGCTGCCCTCGCCGGCGGGCGCAGAAGAGTGCGCAGGGCCGGCGGGCGCGAGGGTGGGCGCAGGGCCAGCGCGCGTGGGGCCGGTGTCGTCGTCGATATTCATGCCGTTGCGCACCAGCAGATCGGTGAGGATCGCACGGTCGGTACGTCCGGCGAACGAAGCGCCCATTACAGGTTCGCGGCCGAGCAGTTCGGCGAGGACCGGCGTGATCATGCGCGAACCGAAGCCGGCCGGGTCGAGGAGGGTGAGGTCGAGGTCCCAGAGTACGAGCACGGGCGCGGGCGCCGGTGGGGTCACGGGCGCGGCGGTGGGTGCCGGAGCGGCCGTAGGAGGGTCCGGCGTGGCCGGAGTCAGGGCCGGCGCGGCCGCAGCGCGGCGGACCGTGGCGAGGTCCGCGCGCGTCATTCGAGCAGGCTCGCCACGAGCGGCTCCAGCCAGGTGCGGAGGAAGGTGCGCAGGTCGGCGTCGGAGCGGGCCTCGGGTGAGTCCAGGCACAGCACCGACCAGCCCACGTGGACGCCCACGTCGGAGAAGAAGTCCAGGTGCGGAACCAGCTGCGGGAACTGCTCGGTGGCGGGCACGAGCAGCGACCTGGCGTATCGGCGCGCACGTTCGGCGGCGCCCGGGTCGAAGATCGGGTTGGAGCCTCCGGCCAGGGTGAGGGTCCGCAGCAGGGGGTCGCCGAGGATGTGTCCGCGGGTCACCACCAGGATCTCCACCAGCAGGTCCAGCGGGGTGGTGGTAGAACTCTGCAGGTCGGAGACCGCGCCGAAGAGCGAGGTGAGCCGCTCGGAGATGGCCTGCGAGACCAGCTCCTCGCGCGTGCCGAAGATCGAGTAGACGGTCTGGCGACTCACGCCCGCACGTTTGGCCACGGCCGCGATTGTGACGCCGTCGAAACCGGCGTCACCTATCACCTCGCGGGTGGCGTCGAGTATGGGTTCGCGGGAGCGCACGAAGACAGTATCCCCCAGCAGGGGGCGAGTGTTCGCGTTCCCCCGCCCCGGGCCGACCTCAGACCACCGCCCCCACGTCGTGACGCACGATCCGATCCAGCGCCCGCTCGGCGATCGCGGCGATGGTCCACGACGGGTTGCAGGCCGCGGTGGTGCCGGGGATGAGCGCGCCGTCGACGACGTAGAGGCCGCGCTGGCCGAGCACCCGCCCCTCGAGGTCGCAGACGCTGTCCATCGCCGCGCCGCCGAGCGGGTGCCAGGTGGAGTTCAGCATCGTGTTGGTGTCGGTGAGATGTCCGGTCGGTCCGACGATCCGGCGTGCGGTCCGGTCGATGTGGCCGAACACGATGTCGTCGTCGCCCCCTCCCGGCCACCTGATCACGCCGCGGTCCTGCGCGGCGTCGTACACGATCCGACCGCGATCGGCGCTGACGCCGTAACCGACCATCATCGTGGAGTGGATCTCGGCGCCGACCGACGGGATGGACGCCTGGATGAGGGTGTGCGCGCTGCGCGGATCGTCCCAGTTGAGACTGCCGTAGACGACCGGCCCGCCCTGGACGGCGCCGAAACCGGCGGTGGGGTCGGACCACAGGTAGATGCGGTCGGCGTTGGTGCCCCAGCCGCTGCCGATCCCGTCCGGCAGGTCGGTGATCTCGCCCGTCGCGGCGGCGCGCGTGAGCAGTGTGCTCGTGCCCACCGACCCGGCCGACAGGATGAGCGTCGGCGCGCGGAGGGCGAGGGTGCGTAGCAGCCGGCCTGCGGTGTCGAGCACCTCCACGTCCAGTTCCCAGCGACCGTCGGGCAGCCGCCGCATGGCGCGCACGTCGTGTAGCGGCCGGACGTCGACGAGGCCCGTGGCCTCGGCCCGCGCGAGGTAGGTGACGTCGACGGAGTGCTTGCCGCCGTTGTTGACGCCGAGCGAGCCGTCGCCGTTGGTGTAGGCGGGTTTCATCTCGCCGCGCAACTCGGCCAGCGCGTAGTCCCAGTCGATGGGCATGGGGATCTTGCGCAGCGGCAGGCCGGCCTCGCGGACGCGCCGGGCGAAGGCGCTCGCGACGGCGTAGGTGGGCGAGGCGATCAGCTCGTCGGGGGCCTCGGCCAGCCGCAACATGCGGGCGACGCGCGGGTAGTACTCGCGGTCGAGCTCGCGCCAGTCGAGGCCGGAGGGGAACCAGGTGTGGAAGAGCTCCGCGGTGGGTTGGAGCGCCATGCCCTGGTAGATGAGGGAGCCGCCGCCGACGCCGGTGGCGCAGACAGAGGTCATGTTCTCGCCGACGGAGGCGTCGAGGAGGCCGGTGTAGCGCGGGAGGTCGACGGGGCGGCCGAAGACCTCGGGGGAGGAGCGGAACCACAGGGCGCGCTCGTCGGGGGCCGTGGCGTCGGGGAAGGTGGTGGCGTCCGGTCCGGTGGGCCAGCGGCGGCCCCGTTCGACGACGACGACGGGCACTCCCGCCTCCGCGAGTCGTAATGCGGAGATCCCGCCTCCGAAGCCGCTGCCCACGACCAGGACGCGATGGTCTTTGATCGCGTGGGGAATCCGGGCGGCCGGGCGGGCGGCCTCCGGGCCGGCGGACCCGGGGGCCGGTGCGGCGCCGGCGGGCCCGGTGGGCTGTGCTCCGGCGGGATGCGCGGTGAGTGCGGCGAGGCCGGCGGCGGTGACGGCGCCGAGGAAGCCCCGGCGGGAGAGGTGGTGCATCGAATCCTCGTCTCGGGCGGTGGGTGACAGCCGTCACCGCGCGCAAAGTTAGACAGTCGTCGCGGATACCGTCAAGTTCTTCGTGTGGGGTCGACGAGGCGCTGAGGCCCCGTAGGATCGGCCCATGAGCAGCGGGAAGAGCGGCGACAAGAAGTCCGGCGCGAAGAAGTCCTCGTCCGGCAGCGGCACGAAGAGTGCCAGGACGGGCACCAGCACGAAGAGCGCCAAGGCGGGCGGCGGCGCGAACGGTGACTCCAGAGAGCTGCTGCCCAGTGGGCTCCAGAGGCTCCCCAAGAAGGAGTACGAGAAAGAGCTCAAGCGGCTCCAGGCCGAGCTCGTGGAGATGCAGGCGTGGCTCCGGGAGACCGGGAACCGTCTGGTGGTGGTGTTCGAGGGGCGCGACGCCGCGGGCAAAGGATCGGCGATCAAGCGGCTCACGCAGTACCTCAACCCCCGCCACGCCCGCGTTGTCGCGCTGCCCGTACCGACGGAGGTGCAGCGGACGCAGTGGTATTTCCAGCGCTACATCGAGCACCTGCCGGCCGCCGGGGAGATCGTGATCTTCGACCGCTCCTGGTACAACCGGGCCGGCGTGGAGCGCGTGATGGGGTTCTGCACCACCGACGAGTACCGCCGCTTCCTGCACCAGGCGCCGATCTTCGAGCGGCTGCTCGTGGAGGACGGGATCATGCTGCGCAAGTACTGGTTCTCCGTCTCGGACTCCGAGCAGGAGCGTCGCTTCCGGGACCGGAACAAGGACCCGATGCGGCGGTGGAAGCTCTCTCCCATGGATCTGGAGTCCATCAACCGGTGGGAGGACTACAGCCGGGCCAAGGACGCGATGTTCGTCCACACCGATATCCCCGAGGCGCCCTGGTACACGGTCGAGTCGGAGGACAAGAAGCGGTCGCGGATCAACGTGATCTCGCACCTGCTCTCGACCATTCCGTGGGAGAAGCTCGAGCCGCCGAAACTGGAGATCCCGGAGCGGCCCGAGGAGACCGACTACGTGCGGCCACCGCGCGAGGAGTTCCGCTACGTGCCGGATGTGGCCTCGCAGCTGCTCGACGACTGACCCCGGGCTGCTCCCGGACGCCCGGGCGGGGGCGATGAGCTAGGAATTCCTAGTATCTCCGCGCCGGGTCGCGGCGGGCCTGTCAGACTGGGGCCATGAGCGAATTCGTCATCACCCGGCGCGAAGGCCGGATGCAGCACATCGTCCTGGACCGCCCCAAGGCCCTGAACTCGCTGGACCTGCCTATGTGCCAGGCCCTGCACTCGGCGTTGGACGAGGTCTCTGGGGATACGGCCGTCGAGGCCGTGGTGGTCTCCAGCACCTCGGAGAAGGCGTTCTGTGCCGGCGGCGACATCCGCGCTCTGCGCGACGCGGCGGCGGCCGGCGACCACGAGACGAACCGGACGTTCTTCTCAGAGGAGTACGCGATGAACCTCGCGTACCACACCAACCCGGCTCCGACCGTGGCCGTGATCCACGGCGTCGCGATGGGCGGCGGGCTCGGCATCTCCATCAACGGCTCGCACCGGGTCGTGACCAAGAAGGTCATGATGGCCATGCCGGAGACCGCGATCGGCTTCATCCCGGATGTCGGCGCGAGTCACTTCCTGCCGCGCCTGTGCGGCGGCGGGGAACGCGGGCTCGCGGTGGCGATCTACCTCGGCACGACGGGCGTGCGTCTGAACTCAGCCGACGCCCTCTACACCGGACTCGGCACCCACCTGATCGACAACGACGACCAGGAGGCGTTCATCGCCGCGATCGGCACCGACGGTCTCGACGCGGCGCTCGAGCGTTTCGCCCGTGATCGGTCCGAGGCGGGAGAATCTGCCGTGGAGACCCACATCGACCGCATCGTCGATGTCTTCTCTCGCAGCACCGCGCAGGAGATGGTGGCCGCGCTGCAGGCCGGCGAGCAGGACGAGTGGGCCACCGCGACGCTGGAGATGTTCCGCTCGCACTGCCCGACGTCGGTCATCGCGACCATCGAGCTGCTGCGTGCCGGGGCCGGGGCCGCGGACCTGCGGGAGTGCCTGGACAACGAGCTCGCGCTCGGCGCCTGGATCACCGCCCGCCCCGACTTCGTCGAGGGCGTGCGTGCCGTGGTGATCGACAAGGATCGCACCCCGTCGTGGGACCCGGCCGATCTCGACTCGGTCGACGTCGACGCGATCCGCTCCGCGCTCGCCGGAGCCTGACCCGGACCTCGCGTTCCGCGGCGTCTCGCGACTGCTCCCGCGGCCGGACATCCGGCCGCGGGGCGGGGTTCCGCGCCGCGGGGGATCGCGGTGCGCCACCGCGTAATGTCGTTGCGCGTAGGGCGATCGTGGTGGCAGGGCCGAGGAGGACGTATGTCAGAAATCGCTGGTCACGACGCAGACGCGTCGTCGGCCGACTCAGAGGAAAGTGGATCCGTAGCTGCGGCGACGAGTGAGGAGGCGCACTCCGACGAGGCCGTGAGCGAGATCGCTGCCCCGGACGAGGAGTCCAAGGGCTGGGGAATCGCGGCCGTCACCGTCGTGTCACTGGCTGCGGCGTTCATCGTGCTGTGGGGCATCTCCGAGCACTCGCACATGGTGATGCCGGCGTTCCTCGCACTCAACCTCGTGATCGCCGCGCAGCCACTGCAGTCTCTGCTCGAACGGGTCGGCGTGCCGCGCTGGGGTGGGATGATCATCGTCCTACTGGTCCTGTATCTCCTGCTCATCGCCCTCGTGGGCATGCTCGTGTGGGCGCTCTGGATCGCCGCGGAGGAGATCCCGCAGTATCAGGACAAGTTCTACGAGATGTACCGACAGTCCATCGAGTTCCTCGGCCGGTTCGGGCTGAGTCAGGACCAGGTTTCCGAGGCCTTGAGCGGGGTGTCGCCGACCACCGTGATCGGTGCCCTGCAGAACGTCGCGGGCCAGGTGTCCTCGGCCGGGGGCCAGCTCACCATCCTGGTGATCGCGCTGACCTTCCTCGTCTTTGACATCCCCGGGGTCTCGCGGCGCCGGGCCACCATCGCCCGCCTCCGGCCCCGCCTGGCCGACGCACTCGACTCGTTCGGCGACGGCCTCAAGTCGTACTGGATCGTGGCCACCGCATTCGGTCTCATCGTGGCCTTCATGGACGTGGTCGCGCTCTGGATCCTCGGCGTCCCGCTGGCCCTGGTGTGGGGCGTGCTGGCGTTCGTCACCAACTACATCCCCAACATCGGCTTCGTGCTGGGTCTCGTTCCGCCCGCGCTGTTCGCCCTGCTCACCGGCGGCGTCGGGGACGCCATCTGGGTGGTTGCCATCTACAGCGTGATCAACCTGGTGATGCAGAGCTTCATCCAGCCCAAGTTCACCGGCGACGCGGTGGGCCTGACCCCGACGGTCACGTTCCTGTCGCTGGTGTTCTGGGCGGCCGTCGCCGGCCCCCTCGGCGCGATCCTGGCCGTCCCGCTCACCCTGGCGTTCAAGGCGTTCCTGGTGGATGCCGACCCGCGCATGGCGTGGCTGTCCACCTTCCTCACCACTCCGGACGCCGACTCCAAGCGCGGCAGACTCCGGGCACGGAAACTGACCGCCGCCGCGCGCTGAGAGCCACAGGGCCCGCCCGCCATTCGGAGAGGCCTCAGTCCTCGACGCGGGTGAAGGTGCCCATGCCGTCGCCGTCGAGGAGGTCGACGGCCATCGTCTCGCCGTCGAAGGTGACGCTGCCGCGTGAGCCGCGCGGCCAGGTCTCGCCCTCGGGGCTGATCGCGAACGTGGCCCCGTCCCAGTGCTCGAGCCGCCAGGACTGCCGGTCGGGTCCCACCGTCAGCACCAGGGCGGGGCCGGTGTCCGCGGCCGCGCCGGTGTCCGTGGACCCGGCGACGCTGTCGTCGTCCTCCCGGCCGTCTTCGGTCGCGTCGCTCGACCCGCGCGCCTCGCGCACCTCGACGTCACCGAAGTAGGCGTTGCGGTAGACACCCAGCAGGTCTTCCACGGGTGGGGCGGCGGCGGGCGATTCCGGGCGCCGGGCCGAGACCAGGTCGCCGATCCCGACCCGGAGCGGGGCGAACTCGGTGGCGAACAGCTCGCCCCACGGTTGCGCGGGGTCGCCGTACTGGGCGTAGTCGGCGAACCGGGCGTTGATCGTCTCCGGAACCCCGATCGGCGCGGCGTTGGTGAGTGTGACGATCCCCAGGTCGAGGTCGGGCATCATGAGCATCGCCGTGGCCGCGCCCTGCGTGAAGGCGCCCGAGTGGCTCCACTGCACGCGGCCGGATGAGCTGGTCCCGATGTCGAAGCCGTAGCCGTAACCGCCCGTGCGGTCGGCGCCCGACTGCGGCGGCGAGGACACGACCTGCGGGGTCAGCGCCTGCCGCAGCGCTTCCGGGGGGACCACCTGCTGGCCGGCGGGCCCGGCGCCGTCGGCGAGCACCATCGTCATCCACCTGGCCATGTCTGCAGCGGTCGAGCTCAGCCCGCCCGCGGGCGCCTGCGCGTCCGGGTCGCGCGCGGGATCGGCGGGGACCCACCCGGCCTCGGACCCCGGCAGGGAATCTGGTTCAGACCCGGACCCGGAGTCATTCCCGGCCTCGCCCGAGCCGGTGTCGGAGTCGGTGGCCCGCACGTGCCCCACGGCGCGATTGCCGCGATCGCCGAGCTCCTCGTGCGAGTACGAGGACTCGCTCATCCCGAGCGGCTCGAAGATGAGCTCGCGACCGAGCTCGTCCCACGGGGCCCCCGCGGCCGTCGCGACCGCCTGCGCGCCCGCCGTGAGGCCGAAATCGGTGTACGCGTACGAGGTTCGGAACTGCTCGAGCGGCAGGTGCCGCAGCCCGTGCAGGATCGCCGGCCTGTCGTACCCCAGATCCTCCAGGTCACCGCCCGCCTGTTCCGGCAGCCCGGAGCGGTGCGCGAACATATCGCCCACGGTGACCTGCTCCGACGCCCGCGGGTCCGAGAGTGCGAACCACGGCAGGTACTCGCGGACCGGCGTGTCCCAGCCGACCTCGCCGCGGGCACTCTCGGCCGCCACGACGGTCGCGCTGACCGGCGCGGAGATCGACGCCATGGGGAACACGGTCTGCGCGTCCACGGCCTCGCCGGTCTCGGTGCTCCGCACCCCGAACCCCTCGGCCAGCACCACCTCGCCGCCGTGGACCACAGCCACCGAGGCGCCGGGAACCCCCGACTTCTCGAGCTCCTCCTCGACGATGTCGGTGACCTTGCCGATCGCGTACTCGATACGGTCCTCGCCCACCTCGAGCCCGGAGTAGGCGGCCGGACTCTGTCCCGGTTCGGGCTTGGGGAGCGGCGCTCCACACGCGGCGACGGTGGTGAGGACGAGGCCCCCGGCGGTCAGTGACCACATCCGGCGGCGGACGGCGACGCGACCCGATTCCCGGCCACGCGGAGTGGTGGGCAGAGAGGCGCGGAGAGGCGCGATCCGCCCGGCTCGCGGGGCCCGTGACGGGGGAGTGAGCATGTGCCCAGGTTAGTGCTCGGAACCGCCGGATGCGCCGAGGGACATCGGGCGGCTACAGCGAGGCCCGCGGTCACGCGTCCTCCTCAATCCGGACGCGGATCTTGTCCGGGAGCGAGACCTCGGGGAACGGGGTGTCCGCGGCGACTCGCGGCTCCGTCCGCGAGACGCGGATGACGATCAGTGCGGTGAGGGCCACCGCGAGGACCACGAGGACGACGACGAGATCGGGGATCGCGCCGGCCCACCCGAGGACCGCTCCCTCGAGTTCGGCCTGGGCGCCGGCGCCGAGCAGTCCGGTGAGCTCGGTGGTGCCCGCGGTCACCAACAGCAGGACGCCCACGCCGATGGTGAGGACTCCGCCGATGATGCCGGTCCACGTGTTGCTCCAGGGCCCGATCGAGACCTCACGGGGCCGGATCAGCCGTTTGATCGCGGGGAAGCGCCCCCACACGAGGGACAGCAGGAGCAGAGGCAGGGCCATGCCGGCGGCGAAGACCAGCACGATGACCCCGCCGGACAGTGCGGTCCCGGAGACGGCGGCCACCGTGAGGACGGCGCCGAGCAGCGGTCCCGCGCACACACCCGCCAGCCCGTAGACGGTGCCGAGGGCGTACACGGCCGTGATGGAGGTGCCCTGCGTGTTGGTCCCACGGCCCCGGAAGGGGAGCGGCACGTTGAGCAGCATGAGTACGCCGAGAACGATCACGATGACCGAGGCGACGGTGACGAACGTGAAGCGGTGCTGGTTGACGAACGCGCCCAGTGTCCCGGCCAGGACGCCGAGGGGGACGAGGCTGGTGGCCAGGCCCAGGTAGAAGACGCCGGTCCGGGCGAGCAGCTCGCGGGGGCTCGCGAAAGCGTACGAGAAGAACGCGGGCAGGAGCATCGCCGAGCAGGGGCTCAGCAGGGTGAGGACGCCACCGAGGAAGGCGCCGGTCAGTCCGATGTCCATGTCGGCGTCACTCCGCCGCGGCGAGTGACTCGTCGAGGTACTCGCGGAACGTCGTGAGGGGTTGCGCGCCGGACAGTGCGGTCTCGCCTGCCACGAAGAACGGGACGGCGGTCACCCCGAGCTGCTGCGATTCGAGGGTCGCGGCCTCGGTCTGCTTCCGGATCTCCGGGTCGTCGAGCGCTGCGGTGAACCGGTCCATGTCCGGCATCCCCACCTGTTCGGCGAAGGCGATGAGCTCCTCGCGGGGCAGATCCGGGTGACCCTTCTCGGGCGCGGCGTCGAAGACGGCCGTGAGGTACTCGACGTACTTGTCCTGGTCGGCCGCCGCCTGCGCGGCGACCGACGCGAACTCCGATTCCTCGCCGAAGTAGGCGACGTCGGTGAACTCGATGCGCACCTTCCCGGTGTCGACGTACTCCGCGATGAGGGTCGGCAGCGTGTCGCGGCTGAACGACGCGCAGAAGGGGCATCGCAGGTCCACCCATTCGGTGAGCACGACCGGCGCGTCGATGTCGCCGATCGCCTTGGGGTCGTCGGCATCGCGCCTGACGAACATCATGTCCCCGCCGCCGCTCGCGTTCGCCTCAGCGTTCGTCTCGTCTGAGGCCTCTCCCGCAGTGGTGGTCGAGGTGGGGGATTGGCCGGGCAGCATCTGGGCAACCACCACGATGCCGAGGAAGGCGACGACCGCCCCCAACACGATGTTCCAGATCCGGGAGCGTCGGTACTTCGCCTCCAGTGTGTGGCGTGAGACGGGAGCGTTCACTGCGGGCCCTTCTGTCGGGGGTCGGTTCTGCGGAGGTTCCGGAGGCTGCGGTGCCGTCGCACCGGGTCGCGTCCGGGCGAACCGGTAACGACTATGGCACATAGTCGACTATTGCGGTTAGTCGACTCGTGGCATGATCGTCCCCATGCAGTTCTCGAAGCCCGCGGGCCCGGTGGAGAAGATCAGGCGGCACGTCGCGACATGGCCGCGATCGGTATCGCTCGCGGCCGAGGGGCTCCGCACGCTCACCCGTCGGCAGTGGGTGGTCGCAGCAGCGGTCTCGATCGGCTTCGGGGTGCTGCTCGGCCTGGCCACGGTCCTCATCCCCAACTCGCTGTTCACCCGCGACATCCCCGCGGTGTGGTGGAACTACCCCGTCTGGATCGTCACATCGATGCTCGCCGGCCTGCTCTTCGCGACCTACGTCCGCGACGGCGCCGGGGAAGCGGGCGCCTCCGCCAGCGGGGCCGGGGGTGACGACGACGAGGCCAGGCGCACGAGCAGGGCCGGCATGGCCGGGGCGTTCCTCGCGTGGTTCGCGGTCGGGTGTCCGGTCTGCAACAAGTTCGCCCTCCTCGCGCTCGGCTACTCGGGCGCCATCACGTGGTTCGCTCCGTTCCAGCCCGTCCTCGCGGTGCTGGCCCTCGTACTCACGGGCGTCGCGCTGATCGTCCGGTTACGTGGCCGGGTCCTGTGCGTACTACCGTCGGGCCGGGTGGAGGAGGTGAGCCGATGAGCAGTCGCGGCGAAGGGGCTCGAGGAGAGCGTGCATCCCGCCGGAGCGGCGGTCGAGAAGCGCCGTCCCGGCAGGACGAGGCGCCCCGCCTCGGCACGCTCGAGTCCCGGGTGATGGACATGTTGTGGGACGCCGGGCCGTCGACCATCCGCGGGCTCATCGACCGGCTCCCGGGCGAGCCCGCGTACACGACCATCGCCACGGTGCTCACTAATCTCTGCCGCAAGCAGCTCGTGTCCCCGCACAAGGAGGGCCGCTCCACGGTGTACGGGGCCACCGGCACGCGTGAGCAGCACGTGGCCTCGGTGATGTCCCACGCGCTCGGGAGCAGTCGTGACCGTGCCGCGTCGATTCTGCACTTCGCCGAGACCATCCCGGACGACGAGTTGGATCTGCTGCGGGAGTTCCTCGACCGCCGCGGTGGAGGTGCGTCGTGACCGGCATCCTGCTCCTGGTGTTCGTGCTGTGCCTCGGCCTCGCCGTGCCGGCTCTCGCCGGGCCGCGCGTGCTACGCCACGCGGCGCCCACGCTGATGCGGGTGCCCCGCCTGGCGGTCGCGCTGCTGTCCGGAGGCGTGGTCGCCTGGGTGCTGGCGGCCCTGTCCATCGCACCACTGCTCGCCTGGGTCGTCACCGGGCCGGACATCCTTCCCGGCGACGCCGCGGTCGTGTGCAGCCAGTGTCTGGCAGCCGCTGATCCCTTCGGGCTCGACCGGGTGGACACCGGCGTGCCTGTCGCCCTCCTGCTGGCCGTGCCGGTCGCGGTGTCGGTTTACCAGGCCTTCGCGATCGCGGGTGATCTCGTCCGTCGTCGCCGCCGTTCGAGCAGAACCGCGCGGGTCTTCCGGGACGGCGCGCGGCCGGTGGACCTGTACGGGCACCGGGTGCTCCTCGTGGGCGACGAGCACCCGTTCGCGCTCACGTTGCCCCGGCGGCACGGTGGCATCGTGGTCTCCACCAGCGCCGTCCGGATGCTGACCCCCGACGAACTGCGGGCGGTCCTCGCCCACGAGGCCGCGCACCTGCGCCAGCGGCACCACCTCATCTCGGCGGTCGTCACCACGCTCACCGGGCGACTGCACCGCGTTCCCCTGTTCGCCGCCGTGGAGGCGGCACTCGGCCACTACCTCGAGATCGCGGCCGACGACGCCGCCAGGCGCGAGGTCGGCACCACGGCGCTGGCCGGCGCGCTGTTGACCCTGGGACAGACCGGGCATCCGGGGGCGCATCGCCAGCAGATGCACGGCGCGCTGCACGCGCTCGGCCCCGACCGCATCCGGCACCTCGTCGAGCCGGGACGCGGCACGGCCGGGGTCGCGGCGGCCACCGCGAGTGTCTTCTGCCTGACCGCGCTGGCCCTGCTCGCCGCCGTGGTCCACGTCCCCTACGCGCTCGCGGTGCTCACCGGGTGTATCTAGGCAGCAGATGCCGCGGGCGTTGTTCGTCGCGTTCTAGCCCGTAAGTTGTTCGGTCCGCGTGATCTGTTCAGCCTGCGAGGCCGGACGCGGCTGCGCCCTGCGCCGCGTGGTCGGGCATCCCGTAGTGATCGGCGAGGAGGTTGACGGTCCGGGCCTGCCCGCGGCGCGAGGGGCCCATCACGGTGAGCATCACCTCGTCGACCTCGGTCCGCGCGTGCAGGGCCTCGAGCGATGTGGCGACCTGCGCCGGGGTGCCGTTGACGAAGCGCTGGGTGTAGGTGTCGAGTATCTGACGCTCCTGCGCTGTCGCGGGGTACGCCTCGACCTCGTCCGCGGGAAGCAGGCTGTAGGACTTGCGCTGGAACATCCGCAGCATCGCCATGGCGGCCGACATGGCCTGGCGGTGGGCCTCGTCCGCGTCGTCGTCGGCCACCACCCCGATGCTCACCAGCGTGTACGGCGCGAACAGGGCCTCGGACGGGCGGAAGTTCTCCCGGTACAGACGGAACGCCGACTCGACGTCCGCGTTCCCGAACTGCAGCGCGAAGGCGTAGGGGCGGCCGAGCGCGGCGGCGAGCTGGGCCGAGTACGGCGAGGAGCCGAGGATCCAGACTCCAGGCCCGGCGCTCGTGTGAGGGACCCGGTTCTCCGCGGACTGCCACCGGCCGGGCTCGGCGTGGACGTCGCGGTACGGGTGCCCCTCGGGGAACTCGTCGGCCAGGAAGCCGAGGCGTTCGAGGACCTGCTGTGGGAAGTGGTCATTGGCCTCGTGATGGCGGCGCAGGGCGGCCGCGGTGGCCTGGTCCGTGCCCGGCGCGCGGCCCAGCCCCAGGTCGATGCGTCCGGGGGCGAGGGCGTCGAGCATCCCGAACTGCACCACTGCCTCCGGGCATGGGTGCGGAGGAAGAAACGATCGCACGGGGCCGCCCGCGCATACGCCCGCAAGCGCGACCGCGCACTGGACCCCACGCCGGCGTGCTGACGCCGACCGCCGCGATCAGCGCGCGGAGCAGGCCGAGGCGATGAGGTCGCGGAACCAGTACCAGGAGTCCTTGCGCGTGCGATCCTGGCTCTCGTGGTCCACGTGGACCAGCCCGAATCGCTCGGCGTACCCGGCCGCCCACTCGAAGTTGTCCATCGCCGACCACGCGTAGTAGCCGCGCACGTCCACCCCGAGGTCGATCGCGTCCACGACCGCGGCCAGGTGCGCGCGCAGGAACTCGATCCGCCGGTCGTCGTGGACGGCGCCATCAGGCCCCGGCTCGTCGTGGTAGGAACAGCCGTTCTCGGTGATCGTCACCGGCGGCAGATTCGGGTAGCGCTCGTGGAGCTGCACGAGGATATCGGTGAGCCCGGACGGCACGATCGGCCAGTCGAAGTCCGTGCGCTGCACACCCTCGATGCGAACCGGCCGGAACGGCATGTCCTCGGGAAAGTCCACCTCGAGCACGCCGGAGTAGTCCTTCCCGGGCCGCGGTGCCTCGATCACCGTCGGTTCGTAGTAGTTGACGCCGTAGTGGTCGAGGGGTCGGGAGATCGCGACGAGATCCTGCTCGAGCTGCTGCGCGGTCAGCCCCGCGGATGTCATGACGAGCTCGGCCACCCAGTCCTCCGGATAGCAACCCCGCAGGATCGGATCGGAGAACGTCCAGTTGGTGAGGATGCGGAACAGGTCAGCGGACTCGGCATCTGCGACGTCGGCGTTGTCGTCGTCGTCAGGTCCTCCCGCGGCGCCGGTCGCGGCGAGTACGGGGAAGTGCTGCTGGACCACCCCCACCTCGTGCCGGCCCCCGGCCGCACGGATCGCGTCCACCGCCAGCCCGTGCGCGCGCAGGAGATTGTGGGCGACCGGCAGGCAGTCCAGGCCCAGGCCCAGCGCGGGGGCGTGATCGGTGAGGGCGTGCCCGTAGAGCGTGTGCACGTTCATCTCGTTGAGGGTCAGCCAGTGCGTGACCCGGTCCCCGAGCGCGTCCACCACGACCGCGGCGTAATCCGCGAGCGCGTCCGCCGTCGAGCGCTCGAGCCACCCGCCCTCGGATTGCAGCGCCTGCGGCAGGTCCCAGTGATAGAGCGTGGGCACGGGCGTGATGCCGGCGGCCAGCAGCCCGTCGACGAGTCGGGAGTAGAAGTCCAGCCCTGCGCGGTTCACCTCGCCCCGGCCCGCGGGCAGGATGCGCGACCACGAGATCGAGAAGCGGTAGTCGTGCGCGCCCAGTTCGGCCAGGTCACGGACGTCCGCGGGCCAGCGGTGGTAGTGGTCGCACGCCACGGCGGGGGAGTCGCCGCCGCGGATGCGGCCCGGTTCGGCGGCGAAGACGTCCCAGATGCTGGGTCCGCGGCCGTCGATGTCGGCGGCGCCCTCGATCTGCGCGGCGGCGGTGGCGGTGCCCAGTCGGAAGCCGGCGGGCAGTACGGGGCCGGCAGGGGTGCGCGGCACGGGACGGTCGGGCGCGGTGGCGTCGGTCGGCATGGGGTCCTATCTCACGGATCGCAGGGGAAGGGTGCACAGGGCGGCCGCCACGGCGATCACCGCGCCGACGCCGTACAGGGCCGGGTAGCCGGCGGCGGAGAGCACGAGGGGCGCGGCGAGGGCGGGGGCGAGCACCTGGGGTAGCGAGTTGGCGATGTTGGCCACGCCCAGCAGGGTGCCGGAGGTCGCGCCGTCGGCGAGCGTGGAGGTGATGATCGCCATGTCCACGCCGATGAACAATCCCCAGCCCAGTCCCAGGATGGTGGCGGCGAGGAGCACGACCGGCATCGTGGTGGCCAGCGCGAGCAGGATCAGGCCGCCCGCGGTGGTGAGTGCCCCGGCCACCGCGAACACCCGGCGCCGGGCGAACCGATCCGAGACGGCTCCGGTCAGACCCGCGCACACCGCGGACAACACCAGGGTGATCACGGTGACGATCAGGACCGAGCCGGCGACGTCGTCGGCCTGCACCACCTCGTCGAGGAAGAAGAACAGGTAGAGGAGCAGGATCGCGTTGGTGAGGTTCATCAGGAAGCGCAGCAGCCACGCCCACGTGTAGTCGCGGGTGGGCCGGAAACCGCGCGCAACGCGGTCCCTCGGAACAGACGCCGGGACGCTGCCGGTCATCGCCGACGATGTCCGGTCGGCCACGACGATCGCGACCAGAAGTGTCGGGGTGGCCACGGCCAGGACGAGATAGCCGACCGCTCCCGCACCGACGGACTCGGCGACCACCGTCCCCGCGATCACGCCGACGATCTGCCCCACGCCGAACAACGACCCCACGATCCCGCGTTGGGCGACCGGGACCCGGTCGGCGATGAGGGCCGCCAGCACGGCGAACGGGCCGTTGAGCCCGAGCTGGACGAGCACCCAGCCGGCCAGCGTGAGGGGGCCGGTGGACGCGGTGAACAACACGACCTGGCCGATCACCCCGATAGCGGTGCCGGCGTAGACCACCGGCATACGGGTGCCGAGACGGCCCCGGCATCGGTCGGAGGCTAGCCCCCAGAGCGGGTTGGCGACCAGTGCGACCGCCGCCCCCGTACCCACGACCAGCGCGAGCAGTCCCTCGCGGTCGCTGGGCCCGGCGATGAGATCGGTCTGCGCGGGCAGCAGGATCTGTAGCGGGCCGAACCAGGAGGCGAACACCGCCACGACGCCGAGCGTGAGCGCGACGATCCACCCCGCCCCAACCGGCGAGGGCTCAGGTGACTCGACCGACGTGGCCGACGTGGCCGACACGGAAGGCGGAACAGGCGAAGCAGGCGGAGTCGGCGAGGTCGGCGGGTCCGGCGCGTCCGGCCGACGCGGCGCTTTCGACCGACGCGGTGGGTTCGGCGGGGCGCCGGCGGTCACCTCGCGCGTTCCCAAGTGGCCACCCACGCCTCCGCGCCGCCCATCAGCTGGCGCTCGAGCTCGGCCCGGTCCGGCCCGGCGCGGTGCAGGACGTCGGTGATCCAGTCGGCGTACAGACCGTACTGCGCGACACCGTCGACGTTGAGGTCGTAGACACGCTCGGCGAACCGCCAGCGGTCCATCACCTCACCGCTGGGCGCGGTGAACGGGTAGACCAGCGGGTCCGCCGCTGCGCTGGGCCGGGGCTCGGCGAGCGGGGCCAGTCCGTTGACGTCCGAGCCGAAGCCGTAGCCGTCCCACGGCCGGGTGGCGCCGGCGGTGGTGGCGCGCCAGGAGTCGAGAAAGCCCTCGTCGAAGTTCTCGGTGGGGTCGGGCGGGTAGGCGAATGCGGCCGTGAACCCGCCCATCTCGTGCATCCGGCGGCTCAGTGCCGGGTCTGACCACGTGTGGTCCACCACGAGCCCGCCGTAGCCCGCTTCTTCGGCCAGGTCGAGGGTTCGGGTCGCGCTGGCCACGCTCATGTGGTCGAGGTTGATGAGCATCCCGCGGTCCATGAGCCCGCGCACGGCGTGCTCGCCCAGCGGGGTCAGGCCCCGGACGTTGCACAGCGGCTCCTGCGGGTACACCGGCAGACCGGCGCCCGCGGGAGCGCCGGACGAGGCCGCGGCCAGGCCGTCCGCGACGGGAGTGCTGGCCAGCGGCTGGGCGTGGTCGGAGGCGCCGGTGGTGCAGGGCCGGGTCTCCCAGAATCGCTGCGCGGCGAGCTTGTTGCCGATGTTCACCGCCAGCCCGGCCAGGTCCTCGTCCATGCGGGCGCCGCCGAGGGCGTTGTCGAACTTGTGGACCGGGAACACCGTGGACACACCCCATGAGGCGAACTCGTCGAGGCCGCGGTCGATGTCCTCGGCCGTGCACAGCGGCGCGTCGTCGATCATGCGGCACCCGAACGGCTCCGAGGCCTCGACCCCCAGGGTGACCGCGAGCTTGCCCTCACCCGCGATCCGGCGCACGTCCTCCGGCGAGCGGGCGATCCGGAACCAGCCCCGGCCGGGCCCGCCGTGCTCGGCGTCGATGTGCGCCTCCATGCGGTTCAGATAGTCCACCTGCCTGCGCAGCTGGTCCATCTCGTCGCACGAGTGGGGCGAGCCGACGAGCATCTCGCACAGCACGCGGTTGGCGACCAGGTGGTTGTTGAGCACGCGCTGCCCGGCCCGCCACGACCGCTCTATACCGGTGTAGTAGGCCTGCTCGTGAAGCTGCGAGTCGTGCGCCGGCCAGCTGGCGAAGGTGGGGAAGCCCTGCGCCCCGCCGGGGATGTCGGTTCCGCCGAGGATGCCCTCGAGCAGCGCGAAGTGGCCGGTGCCCGAATGTGATGGGCAGTCTGCCATCGCCTCCGCCAGGCCGCCGGGCGCGAACGGTCGGCCGCAGCGCAGCGCCCCGCCGAATGCCTCGGAGGCGGCGATGTGGGCGTGGGCGTCGATGTAACCGCGGATCGGCCCACTGGGCTGGGCCGCCGGGACCTGTGCGGAGGTCCGGGGACCGGTTGTCGTCGGTCCGGCCTGGCTCGTCGGCGCGATCGCGGTGGAGACCACCAGGACGACGACGGCGAGGAGCGCCGACGCGGTCAGAGCCCACCCTCGGGAAAAAGGCGGTCTTGTCGTCGTCGTCATCGTCACGTCATTGGGCGCCATGCTGTGACATTAACCACATCCCCGCGGCGGGTGGGGGCTTTCCTCACCGGGCTCGTGTGTGGTTGCTCCGGTCGGGCCGGGGATCAGAGCTGAGACGCGACCTCGGAGGCGACCAGCTCGAGGTGATCCAGGTCCGACATGTCCAGGACCTGCAGATAGATGCGGCGCGCGCCGACCTCCGCATACCTGCCGATCGTGTCCACGACCTCGGCCGGCGAGCCCGCGGCGCCGTTGGCGCGCAACTCGTCGACCTCGCGGCCGATCGCGTCGGCGCGGCGGGCGAGCTGCGCCTCGTCGCGCCCGCAGCACAGCACGAGCGCCGCCGACCGGAGGATCTCTTCGGGGGCGCGGCCGCGCTCGGCGCACGCGGCGTCGACGCGCTGGTACTGCGTGGCGACGGTGTCGAGGTCGGCGAACGGCACGTTGAACTCGTCGGCGAACCGGGCCGCCAACGCCGGGGTGCGCCGCTTGCCGTGGCCGCCGACGATCACCGGCGGGCGCGCCTGCAGCGGCTTGGGGAGGCCGGGGGAGTCCACCAGGTCCACGCGCTTGCCGCGGACGGTGAGCGTATCACCGGCCGGGGCGGACCACAGCTGTTCGAGCGCGCCGAGGGTGTCCTCGAGCAGGTCAAAGCGCTCGCCGAGCGGCGGGAAGGGGACGCCGTATGCGGTGTGCTCGTCCTCGTACCAGCCGGCGCCGAGGCCCACGTCGAGGCGGCCGCCCGACATCTGGTCGACCTGCGCCAGGGAGATGGCCAGCGGGCCGAGGTGCCGGAAGGTCACCGAGGTCAGGAGCGTGCCGAGGCGGATCGTGGACGTCTCGCGGGCCAGGGCGGCCAGCGTCAGCCAGGCGTCGGTGGGGCCGGGCATGCCGGTGACGCCGCCCATCTTCAGGTAGTGGTCGGAGCGGAAGAACGCCTCGTAACCGAGGTCCTCGGCGGCGCGGGCCACGGCGAGCTGATCGTCGTAGGTCGCGCCCTGCTGCGGCTCGACGAAGACGCGGAGACCGACGGACGGGGAGACTGGGGCGGGGCTATCGGCTGGCATGGCATCCAGGATGCCCGCGGTCCGCACGAAGGCGCCAACCGTGCGGGGGTGGCCGGGCAGTCGGTTGCCGGACTCGCGCTTCAGCGCACATGAGCCGGTTGCAAGACACCCGAGCCGAGTTGCAAGACATCTGATGCGATTCATGCCCCGGTTTTCGCACCTCTGGTCTTGCGAATGGGTTGGCATGTCTTGCAACCCGGGCGGGGTGTGCAGCCCGGGTGAGGTGTGCAACCCCTGCGGGGTGTGCAACCCCGGCGGGGTGTGCAGCCCGGGTGAGGTGTGCAGCCCCGGCGGGGTGTGCAGTCCCGGTGGGGTATGCAGTCCGGGCGGGGTGTGCAGCCCTGGTGAAGTGCTTGCAGCCTCGGGCGGGGTGCCGGGCTAGTTCGTGTCGGCCACCAGCGGCTCGATGGTGAGGTGGTCCATCTCCTTGCTGATGTACTGCAGCCGCCACTTGTCGCCGAAGAGGGCCAGCAGTTCGCCGTCGGTGCGCTGGAACACCTCGACCCCGCGCTGACGGTTCAGCTCGTCGGCGGACTCGGCGTCGGTGCGGCGGGCGATGGAGTACGGAAGGTTGTCGACGATCACCTCGACGTTGAACTCGGCCTTCATCCGGGCCGTGACCACCTCGAACTGCATGGGTCCGACCGCGGCCATGACCGGGTTCGCGTCGCCGCGGGTGTCGTTGCGCAGGATCTGCACCACGCCCTCGGCGGCCAGCTGGTCGATCGCCTTGCGGAACTGCTTGTACTTGCCCAGCGACTGCGCTCGCACTACCGCGAAGAACTCGGGAGCGAACTGCGGGATCGGCGGGAACTTCACCTTCTTGCCGGTGTAGAGGGTGTCTCCGGGAGCGAGGCCGGTGGCGTTGACCAGGCCCACCACGTCTCCGGGGTAGGCGGTCTCGACCGTCGAGCGGTCACGACCGAACACGGTGAGCGCGTACTTGGTGGTGAACGGCTTCGCCGTCTGCGCGTGCTGGACCACCATGCCGCGCTCGAACTCGCCCGAGACGACCCGCATGAACGCCAGCCGGTCGCGGTGCGCGGCGTCCATGCCGGCCTGCACCTTGAACACCACGGCGGAGAACGGGTCGGTGGTCTCGCGGGGCTCCCCGCCGACGGTCGGCCACTCGCGTGGCGGCGGCGCCAGGTCGACCAGCGCGTCGAGGATCTGGTGCACACCGAAGTTGAGCATCGCGGAGGCGAAGATCACCGGGCTGGTCTCGCCGGCGAGGTACAGCTCCTGGTCGTGGTCCTGGCCCATCGCCGACAGCAACTCGGACTCCTCGACGGCGGTCTCCCACACGTCGCCCTCACGCTCGAGTGCTTCGGCCGGGCCGTAGATCTCCTCGGGCGCGATGGTCGAGCCACCGGCGGTGCGCGTGAAGTGCACGTACTCCTCGGGCGCCCCGCCGGAACCGCGGCGCAGCAGCCCGCGGTAGTCGCCGGCGATGCCCACGGGCATGAACAGCGGTGTCGGCACGAGCCCGATCTGCTCGGTGATCTCGTCCAGCAGCTCCAGCGGCGTCTGGCCGGGCCGGTCCCACTTGTTGATCACGGTGATGATCGGCAGCCCGTTGTGCTTGCACACCTGGAACAGCTTGAGGGTCTGCGGCTCGAGGCCCTTGGCGGCGTCGATGAGCATCACGGCTGCGTCCACGGCGGTGAGCACACGATAGGTGTCCTCGGAGAAGTCGGCGTGACCGGGGGTGTCGACGAGGTTGATGACGTACGGCTCGTCCGAGGGGTCGGCGCCCTCGGGGACGTAGTTGAACTGCAGGGCGGTGGAGCTGACGGAGATGCCGCGGGCCTTCTCCATCTCCATCCAGTCCGACACGGTCGAGCGGCGGCCCGACTTGCCGTGGACGGCGCCGGCCTCGGTGATCACGCGGGCGTGCAGCGCGAGCGCCTCGGTCAGCGTCGATTTACCGGCGTCCGGGTGTGCGATGACGGCGAACGTGCGTCGGCGGGCGACCTCGGTGGTCACATCGCCGGATCCGTCGGTACCGGGCTGGTGCCCGTTCGTGCCGGCGTTCTCGGCGGTGTCCGTCACGCGTCCTCCTCGTACTCGGGCGGCGCTCGCCGCAGTCGGTCCAGTTTACGTCCGAGCGGTCGGGGCCGCCCAATCCGGGCAGGTGGCCCGTGGGCGGGAGTAACCGAGGGAAAGTCGAGGTGGCGGAGCCGCCGCGGTGCTCGGGGCGTGTGCGGAGCAGGCCGCCGGTTCAGCGCCCTTCCGCGAGCGCGTCGAGGTAGCGGCGGGTGATCCGGTCCTGTTCGGCGCGTGCGATCGGGCCGCCGAGTCGCGCCAACCACGTGGCGTGCTCGGATTCGGCGGTGATGGTCAGGCGCACGTGGCCCGTGGCCGCGTCATGCGTCACGACGAACGACTCCCGGCCGCGCTCGGGGTGGCCGGGCAGCGACCGGTAGGTGAACCCGCGGGCGTCGTCGTCGTCGACAACCTCGGTGACCTCGCACGGCGCCGACACTCTCAGCCACGCCGCGGGGCCCGAGCGGGGGCGGAGCGTCACGGTCCGGCCGGGGGTGGCGGGTCCGTCGACGACGACGACGAGGCCCGCCCCTCGGTGCATGCCCCAGTTGAGGAGGGACCGGCTCGCGCGCTCGAACAGTTCCGCCCCGACGCCCAGGTGGGCGGTTCGCGTGAAGCGCCGGGGCCGACTCATGTCCGTATCGCGCCGGCGGCGCGCTCCGATTTCCGGCCGGTCACGCGGAGTGGACCTGGTTCTGGGCCGTCTCCAGGCCGTGCTGGAGGAGCAGCTCCACGGCGTCGGCGGCGTCCTGGACGAGGAACGGGACGTCGGGCTGCTCGAGCTTGGAGAAGCGCTTGAGGACGAAGTCGGCCACCGCCATGCGGCCGGGCGGGCGGCCGACCCCGGCACGGACCCGCAGGTAGTCGCGGGTGCCCAGCGACTGAGTCAGCGAGCGGAGGCCGTTGTGGCCGCCCTCGCCGCCGCCGCGCTTGAGGCGGACCTGGCCGAAGTCGATGTCGATCTCGTCGTGGATCACGATCACGTCGGTCGGCTTGACGGAGAAGTACTTCGCCACCGCCGCGGTGGGGCCGCCGGAGAGGTTCATGTAGCTGCGGGGGCGGGCCAGGACGACCTGCCGGCCGGCCAGGCGCGTCTGGGTGATCTCGCAGTTGGTCTTCTTGTGGGTGCTGAAGCTCGCCGGCATGGGCAGCGCGCGGGAGGCCAGTTCCTGCAGGACCTCCCAGCCGATGTTGTGGCGGGTGCCCTCGTAGTCGGGTCCGGGGTTGGCCAGGCCCACCACGAGCGCGGGGCCGGTCGGTTCAGCGGTAGTCACGCCACTCATGATCCCAGATGCCGTCGTGGGGGTGCCGGTCCGTCAGGTGCGCAGTTCGGCCCGGGCGATGTCGAGGACCGCGTCGGTCAGGGCGTCGAGGTCCGGCGACTGTAGTTTCCAGTGTTGCCAGAACAGCGGCACGTCCAGCGGCCGGTCGGGGGAGACGTTCTCGATCTCCCCGGACACCAGCCACGGTGTGGCCAGCTGCTCGGGGATCAGACCCCAGCCCAGGCCCGCCACGATCGCCCGGACGTGGTCGTGGGAACTCGGGATGTAGTGCCGTGGCCCGGTGGGCTGGCGGCGGGTCAGCCGGCGGTAGTAGTGGTTCTGGTGGGCGTCGCTGCGGTCGAAGTCGACGATCGGCGCGCGACCGAGCGCAGCGGTGGGCGAGCCGTCGCGCAGGTGTCGTGCCACGAATCCGGGGCTGGCGCAGGCCAGGTAGCGCATCGAACCCAGCGGGAGCGAGCGGCAGCCCTGCACTGGACGGGACTCGCTGGTGACCGCTGCCATCACCTCGCCGCGGCGCAGCAGCTCGGACGAGAGTGATTCATCCTCGCGCCGGATGTCGAACACCACGCGGCCCGCCGAGTGGACCTCCGTCATGGCGTCGAGGAACCAGGTGGCCAGCGAATCGGAGTTACACGCCACCGCCAGCGCCACATGCTCCTGGCTCGTCACCGAGTCGCCGAGCTCCCCGGCCAGGGACTCCTCGAGGTGCAGCATCTGACGGGCGGTCCGGAGCACCACCTCGCCCGACTCGGTGGCGGTGATCGGGCGTTCGCGGCGCACCAGGATCCGGCCCGCCGACTCCTCCATCGCGCGGATCCGCTGGGACACCGCGGACTGGGTGATGTGCAGGTGAGCGGCGGCGGCCTCGAACGAGCCGAGATCCACGACGGCGGTGAGGGTGCGGAGCTGATCGAGCTGAAGAGTAGACATAAGTACTGCTAATGCTAAGTCATAAACAGTAGTGGCACTACTGATGCACACCGCTCTAGCGTGAGTACGTGACCACCACTTCCACACTTCTCATGGGCGCCGGCATGGGTCTCGGGCTCATCGTCGCCGTCGGCGCACAGAACGCCTACGTCCTCCAGCGGTCCATCCGAGGCGATGTCCGGATGGCGCCGATCGTCGGTTTCTGTGTGGCCTCCGAGGCCGCGCTGATCATGCTCGGCGTACTCGGGGTGGGCGCCCTCGTCGAGGCCGCGCCCGGGGCGATCTCGGTGATGACGTGGGTCGGCGTGGCGTTCCTCGTGGCCTACGGCGGGTTCGCGGCCTACCGGGCGATCCGGCCGGGGCAGGGATTGCAGGCCGGCGGGGACGCGCGTATCCCGTCGACGCTCGGTGCGGTGGCGGCGTGCGCGGCGTTCACCTGGCTCAACCCGCACGCCTACCTCGACTCGGTGGTCTTCCTCGGCACGCTCGCCAATCAGCAGGCGGGCGATCTGCGCTGGGTGTTCGCCGCGGGTGCGTTCCTCGCCGGCATCGCGTGGTTCTCGCTCATCGGGTTCGGCGGCAAGGCGCTGCGTGGGCTGTTCTCCCGTCCGGGTGCGTGGCGCGTTCTCGACGCCCTCATCGCCGCGATGATGTTCGTGCTCGCGTTCGGCCTCATCCGCGGCTGACCTTGCCGCTGCCGGGCCGACCAGCGGCGACTGCGGACGGGCCGCGGGGGGTCGGGAGATGCAGACGGGCCCGGCACGACGTGATCGTCGTGCCGGGCCCGGTCCGGTGAGGCAGCCGTCAGGCCGCGTCCGCGTGCATCACACGCGGGAGGCTCACTCCTCCTCGGCAGCCTTCGCGGCGTCCTCGGCGGCCTCGCCCTCGGGGGCCTCTTCCTCGTCCGACTCGAGGTCGGCCTCGGTCGGCGCCTCGATGACGTTGACGAGCAGGGTCTCCGGGTCGGAGATCAGGGTGGCGCCGGTGGGCAGCGTGACGTCGGCGGCGGTGAACTGGGTGCCCGCCTCGACGCCGGCGATCGAGATCTCGAACTCCTCGGGGATGTTGGTGGCCTCGACCTCGACCTCGATGACGTCGGCGTCGGTGGTGACCAGGGTGCCCGGGGCGGCCTCGCCCGTGACGAGGACGGCGATCTCGACGACGACCTTCTCGCCCTTCCTCACGACGAGGAGGTCGGTGTGCTCGATGATGCGGGTCAGCGGGTGCACGTCGATCTGCTTGGGAAGAGCGAGCTGCTCCTCGCCCTCGATGTCGAGGGTCAGCAGGGCGTTGGTGCCCGCGTAGCGCAGGATCGCGGCGAACTCGAGCGCGCCGAGAAGCAGGTGGCGGGGCTCGGTCTTGTGGCCGTACAGCACGGCGGGCACCTGGCCCTCGCGGCGGGCGCGGCGGGCGGAGCCCTTGCCGAACTCGGTACGGACGGCGGCAGTGAGCGCGTTCTTGTCGGACATGCGATGACCCCTAGGTGAGTATTTCCGGCCCGGCGCGAAGCGAGACCTCACGGAAAACCGCACTGGAGGTGATCGCGTCGATAACGGAGTGGCCGGGCGGCCCTCCCTCGCCGAGATGACCCGATAAGCCTACCGTCGCCCGGTTCGGCTGCCCAAATCCGGTCAGGCCAGGGCCCGGGCGGCGCCGCGGACGAAGTCGCGGCAGAGTTCGGGCGACTTGTCGCCGTTCGGGTCGTCGACGCCGCTGTTGACGTCCACGCCGTAGGGGCCGACCTGCTCGGCGGCGGCACCCACGTTGCCCGGGTTCAGGCCGCCGGCCAGGATCACCGGCGTCCCGATCGGGGCGACGGCCTCGACGATGCGACGGCTGATCGACCAGTCGTGCGTTTTGCCGGTTCCGCCGAGCCGGTCCTTCGAGCGCGAATCGAGAAGCAGCGCATCGCAGTGGGGTGCGGCCTCGACGGCGTCGTCGACGGCCTCCTCGCCGGAGACGTGGATGGCCTTGAGGACCTTCCTGCTGCCGGCGCCGGCGCGAACGGCCTTGAGGGTCTCGAGGGTGACGATGCCGTGGACCTGGATCGTGTTGACCCCGGTCTGGTCTGCCAGCTCGAGAATGCTCTCCGGGGTGTCCCGGTGGGTCACCAGCACGGTGGAGACGAACGGGGGAGTGGCCGCGGTGATGCGGCGGGCGACCTCCGGGGTCACCTCGTCCTCGCTGCGGTGGTTGATCCCGCAGATCAGTCCGATGGCGTCGGCTCCGCCCTCGAGTGCGATGCGCAGGTCGCTCTCGTTCCGGATGCCGCAGATCTTGGCTCTCATGGGGTCAGAGGATCTCTTCCACTGCAGCGGTGGGACGAGCCATGCGGGTGCCCTTGGGCGTCACCACGAACGGCCGCTCGATCAGTCGCGGGTGGGCGACCATCGCGGCGAGCAGCTCGTCGTCGGACGCCTCGAGGAGGCCGAGCTCGGTGAACTCGGCCTCCTTGACGCGCACCGCCTGCCGGACCGTCAGCCCGGCATCGGCGATGAGGGTGCGCAGTTCCTCGACGGTGGGCGGGGTGTCGAGGTACTTGATGATCGTCGGCTCCACGCCCCGCTCCCGGAGCAGCTCCAGCGCCTGCCGGGACTTCGAGCAGCGGGGGTTGTGGTAGATCGTGGCGTCCATCGCGGGCCTGCCTACGCGGAACCGTTGAACAGGCTGGTCACGGAGCCGTTCTCGAAGACCTCGTGGATGGTCCGGGCCAGCAGCGGCGCGATGGACAGCACGGTGAGGTTCTCGAAGCGCTTCTCCGGCGGGATCGGCAGCGTGTCCGTGGTGATGACCTCCTTGGCGCCGCACGACGCGAGTCGCTCGGCGGCCGGATCGGAGAAGATGCCGTGGGTGGTGGCGATGATGACGTCCCCCGCGCCGGCGTCCTTGAGCACCTTGACGGCGCCGGCGATGGTGCCACCGGTATCGATCATGTCGTCCATGAGGACGCAGGTGCGGCCCTCGACGTCACCGACGACTCGGTTGGACTTGACCTGGTTGGGCACATTGGGATCGCGGGTCTTGTGGACGAAGGCCAGCGGGGCGCCGTCGAGGGCGTCGGCCCACTTCTCGCCCACCTTGACGCGACCGGCGTCGGGGGAGACCACCACGATGTTGTCCGTGCCGTAGTGCTGGCGGACATAGTCCGACAGCTGCCCCTGGGCGTGCATGTGGTCGACCGGGCCGTCGAAGAAGCCCTGGATCTGGTCGGTGTGCAGGTCGACCGTGATGATCCGGTCGGCACCCGCGGTCTTGAGCAGGTCGGCGATGAGCCGGGCCGAGATGGGCTCGCGGCCGCGGTGCTTCTTGTCCTGGCGGGCGTACGGGTAGAACGGCAGAACCGCCGTGATGCGCTTGGCGCTGCCGCGCTTGAGCGCGTCGATCATGATGAGCTGCTCCATGATCCACTTGTTCAGCGGAGCCGGGGCGCTCTGCATCACGAAGGCGTCGCAGCCTCGGACGGACTCCTCGAAACGGACGAAGATCTCGCCGTTCGCGAAGTCACGGGCGGTCTGGGGGGTGACCTCGACACCCAGTTCCGCGGCCACCTGATCGGAGAGTTCGGGGTGTGCGCGCCCCGCGAAAAACATCAGGTTCTTCTGGTTGTCGATCCACTCGCTCACTGCGTGCGCCCGTCCTTATGAGAGTCGTTCCGGGTTCGAAGGGCGGCCGCCGCCGAGCCGGAGTCCGGCCGGTTCTCGATCACCCAGTCGTCGATGTTCCTCTGTCGTCCACCGGACACCGCGAGAGCTCCCGGCGGGACGTCGTCCTTGATCACGGTACCGGCGCCCGAGTAGGCGCCGTCGCCGACGGTAACCGGTGCCACGAACATGGTGTCCGATCCTGTGCGGCAATGATCGCCGATCACTGTACGGCTCTTGTTCACTCCGTCGTAATTGACGAAGACGCTCGAGGCCCCGATGTTGGTGTGCTCCCCGATCGTGGCGTCCCCGACGTACGTCAGGTGCGGCACCTTGGTGTGGGCGCCGACCCGCGACTTCTTGACCTCGACGAAAGTGCCGATCTTGCTGGACTCGCCGAGGTCGGCCTCGGGGCGTAGATAGGCGAACGGGCCGACCTCGGCGTCAGCCCCGATCGTGGCGCCGATCGCATGGGTGCGGATGACGGTCGCGCCCGCTCCGACCGTGGTGTCCTGCAGCGTGGTGTCGGGGCCGACGGTCGCGCCGTCGCCGATCTCGGTCACCCCCGTCAGATGGGTGCCCGGCAGGATCGTCACGTCCCGACCGATCGTGACGTCCACATCGACCCACGTGCTCGCCGGATCCACGATCGTCGCACCGGACCGCATCGCGTTCTCGCACAGCCGACGGTTCATCTCCGCCGACAGCGCTGCCAACTGCACCCGGTCGTTGACGCCGGCCACCTGGTCGGCGTCCTCGAGGCGGTGGCCGCGGATGAGGCCGTTGGCGCGCCGGGCCAGCTGGATGACATCCGTGAGATACAGCTCGCCCTGCGAGTTGTCGGTACTCAACTGTCCGAGCTTGTCCCGCAGGACCTGCCCGTCGAACGCATAGATGCCCGAGTTGACCTCGGTGATCGCCTTCTCGTCCTCCGTGGCGTCCTTGTGCTCGACGATCCGCAGCACCTCGCCGTCGTCGTTCCTCACGATCCGGCCGTAACCCGTGGGGTCGGGCGCCGTCGACGTGAGAACGGTGACCGCCGCCCGCGGCCGCATATCGTGGCGCGTCACCACCTCGCGCAGCGTGTCCGCGTCCAGGAGCGGGATGTCGGACGTGGTGACCAGCACCGTTCCCTCGAACCCCTCCGGCAGGCCCGACATGCCCGCGGCCACCGCGTCACCCGTGCCGTTCTGCTCCACCTGCACCGCCGTCGACACCGGGACCCCCAGGTCGGCGGCGATCTCGTGCACCGCGGCGGACACCGTCTCGCGCTGGTGGCCCACCACCACGACGATCGCGTCCGGGGAGATCCCGGCCGCCGCGTGCATGGCGTGGCCGAGCATCGTCCGACCACACACGCGGTGCAGCATCTTGGGCGTGTCGCTCTTCATCCGGGTGCCCGACCCTGCGGCCAGGATGATGACCGCGGTCTTCCCGCGGTCGGTCTGGGGTGTCGTCATCAAGTCTCCTCGGGCATGGCGGTGCCCAGTGGTGGGGTCGACGGTTCGGCCCAGGGTACGGACCGCGGTCAAGGATAGAGGGTGGTCGCGGTACTCCGGCTGATCCCGCGGGGTAGCGTGCCCGGAGTGTCAGTGTTCAGACGGCAGCTCGCGGACACCCGGCCGCTGAGCGAACCGGCCTTCCGTAGGTTGTGGCTCGCCAACATCGTGACGGTGATCGGCGCGCAGCTGTCGATCGTCGCGGTGCCGCAACAGGTCTTCCAGATCACCGGCAGCTCCGCCTACGTCGGATTGACGGGCGTGTTCGCGTTGGTGCCGCTCATCGTGTTCGGACTGTGGGGTGGCGCCCTGGCCGACGCGCTCGACCGGCGCAGGCTGCTCTTGATCACCACGCTCGGGCTCATCGCGACCGCGGTGCTGTTCTGGCTCCAGGCCGCGGCGGGCAACCAGAACGTGTGGCTGGTCATGGTGCTGCTGGCGGTCCAGCAGGCGTTCTTCGCCGTCAACCAGCCCACCCGCGCGGCGATCATCCCGCGGCTGATCCCGTCGGACCAGCTCGCGTCCGCCTCCGCGCTCAACATGACGGTCATGCAGTTCGGGGCGATCGTCGGCCCCGTCTCGGCAGGCATCCTCATCCCTGTGGTGGGACTGGACACCCTGTACCTGCTCGACTCGATCGCCCTGCTGGCCACGCTGTGGGCGGTGTTCCGGTTGCCGCCCCAGCCCGTCGAGGGCGAGCGCCGGTCGGTCGGGTTGCGGTCGGTGTTCGACGGGTTCGTCTACCTGGCCACCCGCCGCATCCTGCTCGCCTCGTTCCTGGTCGACATCATCGCGATGGTCTTCGGCATGCCGCGTGCGCTGTTCCCGCAGATCGCCACCGAGTCGTTCGGCGACCCGGTCAGCGGCGGCACCGCACTGGGCATGCTCTTCGCGGCGATGAGTGTGGGCGCCGTGCTGGGTGGCGTGTTCTCCGGCTGGATCCCGCGTGTGCGACGCCAGGGCCTGGCGGTCCTGGTGTGCGTGGCGCTGTGGGGGTTGGCGATGGTCGCGTTCGGCCTCGTCGTGGCGGCGGCCTCGCCGGGCGGGTCGGCGTGGTGGCTGTGGCTGGCGCTCATCGCGCTGGCGTTCGGCGGCGCCGTCGACATGATCTCGGCCGCGTTCCGCCAGGCGATCCTGCTGGACTCGGCCACCGACGAGATGCGCGGCCGCCTGCAGGGCGTGTTCATCGTGGTGGTGGCCGGCGGGCCCCGCATCGGCGACGTTGCCCACGGCGTGGCCGCCGCGTCGGTGGGTACCGCGGTCGCCGCCTCGGGAGGTGGCGTGCTGGTGGTGATCGGTGTGGTGATCTGTGCTGTCGCGTTCCCGGCGTTCCTGCGCTACACCGTCCGCAGTGCGGTGGAGCGGGGAAGCAAGGGCTGAGCGGCCCCGGCCTCAGCCCGCCGGGTACTGCGCGCCCCGCAGCAGCCGCGCCAGGTGCGCCGCGTTTGCCGCCGCCGTCGAGTTGGTCGAGGCCACTGCCGACGGCGTCTCGTCGAGATCCAGGTAGTCCACCGGGTTCATGGCCTCGCCGTTCCAGTAGGTGCAGCCCTGCGCCGGGATGGTGAACCCGATGTCGCTCAGGCCCTGGAACAGGTCGGCGACGATCTTGTGCGCGCCGTCCTCGTTCCCGACCACCGCCACCACGGCCACCTTGCCGAACATGGCCGGGCGACCCTCGTCGTCGGTCGCGGACAGCTGCGCATCCAGCCGTTCGAGAACGCGCTGCGCGATGCTGGACGGGTTACCCAGCCAGGTCGGCGTGGCCAGCACCAGTACGTCGGCGGCCCTGACCTTCTCGAGGAGGGCGGGCCACTCGTCGCCGCCGCCCATGTCGTCCTCGACGCCCGGCCGCACGTCGTGGTCGACGACCCGCACGGTCTCCCCGGCGACCCCGTGGCCGGCGAGCTCGTCGAGCACCTGTCGTGCGATGAGTTCGCTACTGGACTCCGCGGGCGAGGCCTTGAGCGAGCAGACGAGCGCCAATGCCTTCAGATCCGTATCCATGTGCCGCACGCTAGGACCGTGGCCCTCCTCACACAACCGGTCGCGCCACGTTCCGCGGGCCGTTGGCCCGCACCACGACGTCCCTGCCGACCAGCTCTTCGCGAACGGAGAGTTCGGTCAGTTCCTCGGACAGGAACGCCAGGAAACGCGACCCGTCCGCGTGCAGGGAGCCGATCATGATCCCGCGATCCGGCCCGCCTGATCCGTGGTGCACGGTGTACGACTCGATACGCGCGGATCCCTCGGCGTGCCGGGCGACCGGCCGCCGGGACGCAGGGTCCGGCACCCGGGCGGCGGGACCGGATACCTGGGCGGTGGGACTCGATACCCGGGCGGCAGGGCCGGTCAGGGCCCGGGCGCGCGCGGGATCGCCGCCGCACCACGGGCGCGGGTCGGGGGAGTAGATCCCGACCGAGTACTTGTCGAGGATCCCGCCGTTGGCGCCGACCAGACCGTATCCGCCACCTGCCGCACGCAGTGCGGAGACGGTCTCGGCGATCGCGTGCGTGCTGTAGCCGTTGCCGGGCCCGCCGAAGAACGGCAGACCGCCGGTCACGGTGAAGCGGCGTGGATCGTCGACCCGGAGCCCGAGCCCGTCGAGAACCGCGAACACCGGCGCGGCAAAGCAGCTGTAGAGGTCGAAGGTCGTCACGTCGTCGACGCCGATCCCCGCCATGTCGAGCGCCGTCGACACGGCGTCCACCGCCGAGGTCCCGCGGTCCAACCTCGGCCGCTCGAGCAGCGGGAGGTCCGTGACGTCGGCGTGTCCGTGCAGGTACACCCACCGCTCCCGTGGCACACCCGCCGCCTGCGCCGCGTCCTGGGACATGAGCAGGACCGCCGCTCCGAGGTTTACCTTCTCCCGCGCGATCGTCCGACGTGGATAGGGAGACCACACCATGCGGTTGTCCGGGGTGACGGTGGCGAGTTTCTCGGCGGTGAACGCCCGCCGCACGGCCGCGAGCGGATTCCCGGCGGCGACCTCGGTGAACGGCGCGAACAGCTCACCGATCGCGCGGCGATAGGCCGCCGGATCCATGCCGAGCGCGGCCCGACGGGCGGTATCGACCAGCGCATAGGCGGCCGGGGCGCTGAACAGTTCGTGGGTGAGCAGGTTGTCGTCGAGGTAGTAGTCCCACCCGGCGCCGCGGTCCTCGAGAGGGCCGTCGGTGTGATCGGCGAAATCCGGCCGGTCGTTCCTGTCGGCGAAGTGAGCCTCCGTCGACAGGGCCTCGCCGCCTGTGATCAGTACCGCGTCGCAGTCGCCGCGGGCGATCCGGCCGCTGAACTCGGTGACCAGGTGCTGCGGGCTCTGCCCACCCACCATCTCCAGCACGGCGCGGGGCGGGTCGATCCCGATGCGTCCACAGACGGCGCGCGGGTAGTTCGACGCCCCGCCGAGAGGTGGCTCGACCGGCCCGGACAGCTCGAACGGTCGGATACCCGCGAGCACATCGATTGCGGTCGAGACCCTGCCCGGCGACCCCGCCGCATCCTCGATCGCCGCCCGCCCGGCCGCGGCCGCCAGGTCAGCGGACGACCAAAACCGATAATCGGCGGAGTCGAGCGGGTCCGACGCCTGCCCGACCCCGACGATCACCGGCGTGGTTCCAGGGGCTGGATTCATGGGCCACTCCTCATCGCATGTCCACCCGATCATCCCGCGAGCGCGCCCGGAGCGGTGGAGACATCATTGAAGGTTCCCTAACCTCGGGCCACGCCCGACCTGAACCGGCAGCGGCGTCCTCAGGTGCGCCGGTGGAAAGGGGATCACCATGTCCGAGGACACTCGGTCCGCAGAGAAGGAGTCGGTGGCCGACGTCGTCGTCGAACGACTGACGGCCTGGGACGTCGAGAGGATCTACGGCTACGCGGGGGACGGCAACAACCCCCTGCTCGGCGCGCTGCGCCGATCCGGTGTCGGCCCGCGCTTCATGCGCGCCCGCCACGAGGAGGCGGCCGCGTTCATGGCGGTGGGCGACGCCAAATACTCCGGCCAGGCGGGCGTGGTCTGCTCCACCCAGGGACCGGGCGCCGCCCACCTGCTCAACGGTCTCTACGACGCCAAGCTCGACAGCGTCCCCGTGGTGGCGCTGGTCGCGCAGCAGCACACGAGTGTGCTCGGCTCCGGCTACCAGCAGGAGATCGACCTGGCCGCCGTGTTCGCGGACGTGGCCGGGCCGTACATGCAGACCGTGGCGTCGGCCGAGCAGGTGCCGATGGTCCTCGACCGTGCGTTCCGCGCCGCGCTGACCTATCGCACGCCCGTGGTGGTGGTCCTGCCCCACGACGTGCAGAACCTGCCGGCGCCGGAGCTCGGTGACGAGCTCGACCAGGAGCACGGCGTGGTGGTGACCGCGCCCGAGTGGACGCACGGCGTGGTGACCCCGCGCGACGACGACGTGGCCCGCGCCGTAGAAGTCCTGGACGCGGGGGAGCGGATCGCGATCCTGGCCGGGCGTGGGGTGGCCGGGGCGCGCGACGAACTCATGGAGCTGGCCGAGCGCCTGGACGCGGGCGTCACGATGAGCTTGCTCGGCAAACCCTACGTCGACGAATCGTCGCCGCTGGTGGGCGGCACCATGGGGCATCTGGGGACGACGGCGAGTGCGCGGATCCTCCAGAACTGCGACACCCTGCTGATCGTCGGTTCGAACGATCCGTGGACGGAGTTCTATCCGCGCCCGGGGCAGGCGCGGGCGGTGCAGATCGATCTGGATCCGGCGAATCTGGCCAACCGCTATCCGGTCGAGGTGGGGATGGTCGGTGAGGCGGCGTATGCGCTGAGGGCGCTGACCGAACGGGTCGCCAGCCGGGATCGCTCCACCTGGCGTTCGGATGTCGAGACGTGGGTGGGGCAGTGGCGGGAGATCTCCCGCGAGCGGGCCGAGGTGACCGCGCGGGGGCTGAACCCCGAGCTGGTGGCGCGGCGGCTGGCCGAGTGTCTGCCGCACGATGCCCGCCTGTCGGTGGACGTGGGCAGCTCCGTCTACCACTACGTGCGGCAGATGGACCTGCCCACCTCGGTGCCCGCGCACCTGTCCAGCACGCTGGCGTCGATGGGGTGCGGGGTGCCTTACGCGCTGGCCGCCAAGGCCGGGGCCCCCGGCCGGCCCGTGGCGCTGCTGGCCGGCGATGGCGCCATGCAGATGCTGGGAATCAACGAGCTCATCACGGTGGCCGAGTCCTGGCCCGGGTGGGAGGACCCGGTGATGGTCGTGGTGGTGCTGAGTAACCGCGATCTGGCGGAGGTGAGCTGGGAGCAGCGCGAGTCCGAGGCCCAGCCCCGGTTCGCGCGGTCCCAGGAGGTGCCCGGCTTCGACATGGCCGGTTATGCCGAACTGCTCGGACTGCGCGGGGTACGGGTGGAGACGGCCGAGGAGGTGGCGCCGGCGCTGGAGGCGGCGTTCTCGGCGGACCGGCCCACTGTGATCGATGCCGTCACCGATCCGGATATCCCGCTTCTGCCGCCGTTCCCGCACGGACGCGAGATGCTGGAGAGCATGCGGGCGGGCCTGCGGGCCGAGGGCGAGGCGGGGTCCCACGCGCTGGAACTGTTGGAGACCTACGCACGGATGGAAGAGGAGCGGTTCACATGAGCGCACCGAACACACCCGGCGGAAATGGCGGCCGCGAACCGGACTTCCGCCCCGGGCCGGATCCGAACTTCCGTCAGGACGAGCACGCCGGCTTCGGGCCCGACGCGGAGGTCGAACGCACCCCGCGCCGCGGCCGGCAGCCGGTGCTGGCGGTCCTGGCGATCATCGGCATCGTGCTGCTGGTGCTGGCCGTGGGGATCTTCGGCGGGATCTTCTGACGGCTCGGCGGCGCCGGCAGTCGGGAAGGGCGCGGCCACTGAGCTTGTGCTCCCCCGCCAGGACTCGAACCTGAAATGCCTGAACCAAAATCAGGAGTGTTGCCGATTACACCACGGGGGAACGGTCCGCGAGCGGGCCAGCACCAGTCTGGCATACGAGCACGGCCCCACCGCCGCGTACCCGTTCGCGGATGGGTGGCCAGGCTCACACGGGGGAGTCCGCCCCCCGATCGGTCGGCCGCGCCCAATGCTCCGACTAGGCTTTTCCGTCGAGGGAGGCCACACCACATGACAGGTCAGTCGGAAATGACGCCGGCGCCGCGTACCAGGATGTCAGCGGCCAAGCGCCGCCAGCAGTTGGTCGAGGTGGGCCGCCGGATCTTCGCCGAGTACGGCTACGACGCGGCCACTGTGGAGGAGATCGCGTCGGTCGCAGGCGTGTCCAAGCCCGTCGTCTACGAGCACTTCGGCGGCAAGGAGGGCCTGTACGCGGTGGTGTGCGACCGCGAGTTGGCCTATTTGGGTGCCGAGATCACCGAGGCGTTGGAGGGCGAGGGGTCGCGCCGCCGCATCGAGCGCGCCGCGATGGCGTTGCTTCGCTACGTGGAGGAGCGCACCGACGGGTTCCGGATCCTCGTGCGTGACTCATCGCTGAGCAATGGCGGCTCGTACTCGACGCTGCTCAACGACGCCACGGCCAGTGTCACGTACATCCTCGAGGAGGAGTTCGTGGCCCGCGGGTTCGACCCGGTCACGACGAACGTCTATGCCCAGGCCCTGGTCGGCATGGTCTCCGGTACCGCACAGTGGTGGCTTGACGAGCGCACTCCGCCCAAGGAGAACGTGGCTGCGCATATCGTCAATCTCTGCTTCAACGGCCTGTCGCACCTCGATCCCGCGCCGTCGCTCGAGTCCGACGTCATGGCGAAGTACTCCGGCCACAGTCATCCGGCCGGCGACTCGGCCGGGCGCGATCTGCGCCCGGGGCCGGCCCGGCCCTGAGCGCACCGGAAGTGATGCGGGCCCATGAGCGCACGCGAGGTCCACGGCGAGTCCGCCACCTTCTGCGAGGCACCGGCGGACTACGTCGTCGAGACGTACTTCGTCCTCCGGATGGTCATCGCCGGCGGCGCGATCGCCCTCCCGGTCGCACTTCTCGTCTGGGTGGCTGTCGACCCCGACCTGGCGATGAGGGATTCGATCAGCGCCTTCTATTACACGCCGGCGCGCGGCCTTGTCGTGGGAACGCTGGTGGCGATCGGCGTGGCGCTGGTGGCGTACCGCGGGTATACGCGCGGTGAGAACCGGCTGCTCAACGCCGCAGGAACTCTCGCTATTGTCGTGGCCCTGTTTCCGACCGTGGATCCGGCGCTACCAGGGCTGAGTCCGGTGAGCGTCATCCACGCGGTGGCCGCGGTGGCGTTTTTCGTCCTGGCCGCACTGTCGATCGTCTTCTACGGGTCCGAGACCATCAGCTCTCTTCCCGATCCCGGTGTGCAGCAGAGGTACCGCGTGACCTACCGGACGTTGGTGGTCCTGCTTCTCCTTCTCCCGGCCGCCGCCCTGCTCATGGCGTGGTTGTGGGAGTCCACCGCCGCGCTGTTCGTCGTCGAATCGGCGACGCTCTTCGCATTCGCCACCTTCTGGCTGGTCAAGACCTACGAGCTGTCCCGATCCCACACCCGGACGCGGATCGTGTGAGGGGCACGCAGGGGGCACGCAGTCACCGATCCGGGTTGGTGGCCGCGCCGTCGAGCCAGAGCGTGGCGGAGGCGTCCGCGTGCGAGCCACCGGTACCGACGTGTTTCTCGCTGATCTCGGGTCCCTTGGTGATCACGTGGACCAAGGCCATGCCGTGGCCGCGCCCGAGGTTTTGAGCCAGGCCAGAATCGGGCCGGCCTTCGTCCCCGGACCGAAGCCATTCTCCGACGCCTTGGCCACGAGCTCGCGCGGCGTGAGCCCGGTCCTCTTCTCGATGGTGTCGAGGTACGCCTGGAAGGACATGCGATTCTCCCGTGAGTGGTGGCTGGACCGGCGGTGTGCCGTCGATTATCGCGCAGACCCCGGGCCGACCGACCGCGGTTGGTCGTAACTGCTGCGATCTTGGTCGTCACCACTGCGGCGGACACGCGGGATCATCGCAATGGTGACGACAAAGTCGGCAGTGAATCACGGGCACTCAGTATCGCGGGCGCTGAGAGGACGCCCGCAGCAGACGGAGCAGGCGCCGAGGGCGTGGCCACCGAGAAGAACAGGGCCCGCCGAAAGAACAGGGCCCGCCGAGAAGAACAGGGCCCGCCGAAAAGAACGATGCCCCCGCAGCCCTCGAATAGCGGGCAGCGGGGGCATCCGTGTCAGCAGGGACGGCAATCACGCCCTGCCTGAACGGTCGGTCCGACAATCAGACCTCGTCGGCCACCGGGGCGCTCGGGAGCTTGGCGGCGTCGCTGCGCAGGCGGAGCGAGACCGCGATCATGATCAGCCCGACGATCACGCCGAACCAGCCGGCGAACGGCAGGAAATTCTCGATGGTCGACGGCCCGAACAGCGCCAGGCCGAGTCCCACCACGGCGATCACAACGCCGACCGCACCCATGATCCACGCGTTGGCGACGACCGTCCGGAGGGTGGAGGCGCCGTAGGCCAGCAGCGCACCGGAGGCGATCAGCCAGATCGCGAAGAGCAGCACCAGCGCGGTCACGGTGATGGACGGCCAGAACAGCACGACCAGGCCGAGCACGATGAAGAGCGCGCCGCCCCCGATGAACAGGCTCGAGGAGCCACTGTGCCCGCGCAGCCCGAGGCCCGTGGTGATGGTCATGGCGCCGTCGGCGATCGCGAACGCGGCCACGAGGAACACGGCGAGCGTGAGGCTAGAGCCGGGCGCGACCAGCGCGGTGAGGCCGAGGACGAGCGCCAGGACACCGCGGATCAGCTGGACCCACCAGTTGCGGGTGAGGGACGTGATCATTGCTTCCACCTCTCTGTCAGCGGGCTCTCAGCCCGTACGCCTAGTGATCATGCCCGTAATTCGGATCTACGGCAGTCCACTGTGAGGCATTGGACTCTAGTAGGTATCCGCCGGTGTCCGCGGGTGCCGGCAGCGCGCGCCGGTGTCTACGGGTGACCGCCGACGCCGGCGGGGGCGTGGGGCGAGGCCGCCAGATCAGAGGTTGGCGAAGAAGTCCGCCCAGTAGAAGTCCCAGAACGCCCACAGGATGATCCCGGCAACGGCGAGGTACCAGATCACGACGGGCACGAGGTGCCAGCTCTGCAGTGCCCGGACCCAGCCGGCGCGGGTGAGTTTGCCCAGCACGTGCAGCAGCGTGTACCAGAACATGGGGATGGTGGTGGCCCACACGACCATGCACCACGGGCACAGCACCTGGATCTCGAAGATCGACTGGAACGCCAGCCAGTGCACGAACCCCGCGGCGAATGTCAGGCCGAGCAGCGCGCCCACCCAGTACCAGCGCGGGAACCGCACGCCGGACGCGGCGGCCACACCGATCGCGATCACGATGCCGTAGCCGATCAGCCCGATGAACGGGTTGGGGAACCCGAACGCCGCACCCTGCTCGGAGTTGATGACGCTCTTGCAGCTCATCAGGATGGAGAAGTTACAGGCCGGCGTGTAGTCCGGGTTCTCCAGCAGCCGGATCTTGTCCAGGCTCAGCTGGAACGACGCGAGCAGCGCGAGGGCGGAGCCGATGGTCAGCAGGACGCCGATCCAGCGGTCGGTGAACAGCCGCGAACCCACGTCGCCCCGGTCGGCCGGCGCCCGGTCGGTGGCGGTGGGGGCGATGGTCACCGGGCCGGCCGGCTCGTCGGCGGGGTCGACCTGCTCGGCGTCTGTGGTCTCGCGCATAGGCACAGGGTACCGGCGCGCCGCCGCCTCTAGACTGAGAGATCTGGTGCGTCGGTCGTGGCGCACCCCCCGTCGGGCGCGGGCTGTCGTAGGTCGCTGGTTGACTGTCCCTCGACGATCGACCGCCGGCCGACATCCCGTCCGAACAACACCTCGCACCGTTTCTCACCCGGAGGCAGAACACGCGTGACCACCACCGCCACCGCCACGAACATCCCCGCCGCGGGCGCTCCCGCAGCCCTCGCCGGTCTGGCGGGTGCTGTTCTCGCGAACCCGGCGCTGGCCGACCTGCGTGAGGGGCTGGGCCGGGACGCTGCGGTGGTGCGCTCGCCGGAGTCGCTGCGGCCGTTCCTGGTGACGGCGTTGGCGCAGCAGGCGCCGCTGCTGGTGGTCACCGCCACCGAGCGCGAGTGTGAGGAGCTGGCCGACGAGCTGGCGGGGATTTATGACGACGACGAGGTGGCCCAGTTCCCGAGCTGGGAAACCCTGCCCCATGAACGTCTCTCGCCTGCGGCTGACACGATCGGTCGCCGCCTGAGGGTGCTCAGTGCCGTGATGTCCGGTCACGCGCCGCGGGTCGTGGTGGCGGCGGCGCGATCGGTGGTGCAGCCCATCTCTCCGGGGGCGGCCCGTCGGAAGCCGGTCCGCTTGGTCACGGGGGCGGAGCTCGACCCGGCGGACCTGCTGGCGGAGCTGACGGAGTTCGCGTACGTGCGCGAGGACATGGTGGCCCGTCGCGGGGATGTGGCGGTGCGCGGCGGCATCGTGGACGTGTTCCCCACGACGGCGGACCACCCGCTGCGCATCGAGTTCGAGGGCGACACGATCGCCGAGATCCGGGAGTTCTCGGTGGCCGACCAACGCTCGCTGCCGGAGGGCGAGAAGGACTCTGCCACGCTCTACCCGTGCCGCGAGCTGCTGCTGGACGAGGACGTGCGCGCCCGGGCCCGCGAGCTGGCCACCGAGCACGACGCCAATCCGACGCTGGTCGAGCTGCTCGATTCGCTGGCCGAGGGCATCCCGCGCGACGGTATGGAGGCGCTGACCTCGGTGTTGGTGCCGGGCGAGATGGCCACGCTGCCGATGCTCATGGCCGAGGGCACCCGGGTCGTGGTGTGCGACCCGGACAAGGTCCGCCGTCGCGCCGGTGACCTGGCGGCCGCCGGCCGGGAGTTCCTCGAGGCCTCGTGGACCGCGGCCACCATGGGCGGCGACGCCCCAGTGGACAGCGAGACTCTGGACCTGTCCGGCTCCGGGTACCGCACGTTCTCGTCGATCCGCGAAGAGGCGCAGGAGGCCGGCGTGCCGTGGTGGCAGCTCGTGCCGAGCGGCTTCCTCACCGAGGCCGAGGACGGTCTGACCATCACCGTCGAGGCCGGCGACCCGCCCTCACCGCGTGGCAAGGACTCCGAGATGGAGGCCATGTTCACCCGGCTGCGCGCGCTCGTCGGCAGCGGGGGCCGGGCGGCGGTCGTGGTCCCGGGCCACGGCACCGTCGCCCGCGTCAAGGAGCGCCTGGCCGAGGCGGAGGTCCCGGCCACCGCGGCCGAGGTCGGCGCCGAGCCCGCCGCCGGATTGGTGACGATCTACGAGGCGGTCCTGCACGCCGGCTTCGCGCTCACCGGAGGTGAGGGTGCTGCGGGTGGTGACGGTCTCGTCGTCGTCTCCGAAACGGACCTCACCGGCAACCGGCTCGGCGCCACCACACGCCCCAAGGCGCGACACTCCAAGCGCCGCAACCAGGTCGACCCTCTCGCGCTCAAGGCCGGGGACCTGGTGGTCCACGACCAGCACGGCATCGGCCGGTTCGTGGAGATGGTCGAGCGGCAGGTGCGCGGCGGTGACGGCTCGTCGCGGCGCGAGTACCTGGTGATCGAGTACGCGCCCGGCAAACGAGGCGCCGCCGGGGACCGTTTGTACGTGCCCATGGAGTCCCTCGGCCAGCTCAGCCGCTACGTCGGCGGTGAGGCTCCGACGCTGTCCAAGATGGGTGGCGCGGACTGGCAGAACACCAAGCGCAAGGCCCGCAAGGCCGTCCGCGAGATCGCCACCGAGCTCGTCCAGCTCTACGCCAAGCGGCAGTCCGCGCCCGGGCGCGCGTTCGGGCCGGACACCCCGTGGCAGCGGGAGATGGAGGACGCGTTCCCGTTCACCGAGACCATCGATCAGCTCAGTGCGATCGAGGAGGTCAAGGGGGACATGCAGAAGCCCGCGCCGATGGATCGCGTGGTGGTGGGCGATGTGGGCTACGGCAAGACCGAGGTCGCGGTGCGGGCGGCGTTCAAGGCCGTGCAGGACGGCACCCAGGTTGCCGTGTTGGTGCCCACCACGCTGCTCGCGCAGCAGCACCTGGCCACGTTCACCGAGCGCATGACCGGCTTCCCCGTGACCATCCGCGGACTGAGCCGGTTCACCTCCGATGCCGAGGCCAAGGAAGTCCTCGCCGGGTTGGCCGACGGGACGGTCGACGTGGTGATCGGAACGCACCGCTTGCTCGCGACGGGTGTGCGGTGGAAGAACCTGGGCCTGGTGATCGTCGACGAGGAGCAGCGCTTCGGCGTGGAGCACAAGGAGCACATCACCTCCCTGCGAACCCACGTGGACGTGCTGACCATGTCCGCCACGCCGATCCCGCGAACGCTGGAGATGTCGCTCGCGGGGATCCGCGAGATGAGCCAGATCCTCACCCCGCCCGAGGAACGCCTGCCCGTGCTGACGTACGTGGGCGCGTACTCGGACAAGCACGTCGCGGCCGCGATCCGCCGTGAGCTCCTGCGCGAGGGGCAGGTGTTCTACGTGCACAACCGCGTGCGGACCATCGACTCCACGGCCGCCCGGATCCGGGACCTCGTGCCCGAGGCGCGCGTGGTGGTGGCGCACGGGCAGATGGGGGAGGAGCAGCTCGAGCAGACAGTCGGCGGCTTCTGGAACCGCGAGTACGACGTGCTGGTGTGTACGACCATCGTCGAGACCGGCCTGGACATCTCCAACGCCAACACCCTGATCGTGGACCGCTCGGACCAGTTGGGGTTGTCGCAGATGCACCAGCTGCGCGGGCGCGTGGGCCGGTCGCGCGAGCGCGGCTACGCCTACTTCCTCTACGACCCGGAGAAGACGCTCACCGAGACCGCCTACGACCGGCTGGCCACGATCGCCCAGAACAACGATCTCGGCGCCGGCATGGCCGTGGCCATGAAGGACCTCGAACTGCGCGGGGCCGGCAACGTGCTGGGCGCCGAGCAGTCCGGGCACATCGCGGGCGTCGGCTTTGACCTCTACATCCGTCTGGTCGGCGAGGCGGTGGAGGCGTACCGCGCGATCGCGGACGGCGAGAAGGTCGAGGTGGAGGAGGAGCTCGGCGAGATCCGCATCGAGCTGCCCGTCGACGCGTTCATCCCGCCCGAGTATGTGGACGGCGACCGGCTGCGGCTCGAGGCGTACCGCAAGCTCTCGCAGGCGCGCGAGCCGGCTGACATCGACGCGGTGGTCGAGGAGCTCGTCGACCGATACGGTCCGCTGCCCGTCGAGGCACGTCGGGTGGTGTCCGTGGCGCGATTGCGGCTGGTGGCGCAGAAGTACCGGGTCCGCGAGATCGTGATCGCCGGTTCCCGGCTGCGTGTCGGCCCGCTCGACCTGCTCGATTCCCAACAGATGCGGCTCAAGCGCATGTACCCGGCCGCGCAGTACCGGGCCACGCAGAAGACCGTGCTGCTGCCGCTGCCCAAGGCGGCGGGCGCGCGAGCTGGTGCGGGGGGCGAGAAGGCGCGCGACGACGAGATGCTGCAGTATGCCGCCGACTTCCTGACCGCCATGGCCGGCGACCCGGAGGGCTCCAACCCGGTCGTCCAGCCGGAGACCGCGCCGATGGCGACGTCGGCCGGGGCGTCGGGGACTGCGGCGGCGGGGCCCGGTGCGTCGCGGCCCGCGGCGCGATGAGCCACGAGCCCGCCGACCATCGAGAAGAGGGTTTCGCGCAGAATCACTCGGGCGATGTGGGCGAAACCCTCTTCTCGACGGGGGGTGGGCCGACGGCGGGGGACCGCAACGAGGGTCACGACCGGCTGGCCGAGGCCGTGGCCCTCATGACCCGGATCCGTCGCGACGGGGAGTGGGAGTCGTCCCAGACGCATGCCTCGCTGCTGCCGTACCTCATCGAGGAGTCCTGGGAGCTGGTCGACGCGGTGGCCGACGGCGATCGCGACGAGCTGATCTCCGAGCTCGGCGACCTGCTGCTGCAGGTGCTGTTCCACGCCGCGATCGGCGCGGAGCGGACCGAGGGTGCGTTCGACGTTCAGGACGTGGCCGGAGCACTGCTCGACAAGCTTCGTCGTCGGGCGCCCTACTGGTTCACCGACGCGGACGGTGACGGTACGTACCAGTCGGACAGCCTCGACTCCGCCGAACAGGACCGGCTGTGGCAGGAGGCCAAACAGGCGGAGAAGCGCGCTGCCGAGCGCGCCGGCCGCCCGCCCCGGTCGGTGGTGGACGGCATCTCGTGGGACCAGCCCGCGCTCGCACTGGGACAGAAGGTGCTGGGCCGCGCCCGCTCGGCCGGCCTCCCCGACGACCTGATACCGGAGGTCATGCGGATCGTCCGCGTGGACCCGGTGGGCGTCTTCCACGAATCGGGCTCAGCCGAGGTCTCCTACCGGCAGGTCGTCCGCGCCTTCGCCGACCGGGTTCGCGCCGCCGAATCCGCGCTCCGCGTGCCTGCCGCCCAGGCCACTCCGGCCGACTGGCGCGCCGCCTGGCCCGCCTGACAAGCCCTGCCTGACGCACTCGCCTGAAGCACTCGCCTGACGGGCTCGCTTGAAGCGCGGCCGCGCGCGTGACCTGCCATTGCACGCATGCCTGCCTGCGGGGGGGCGCGTTGTGGAATCGGCCAAGACGACCTCGGCGCGGGCGAGGTCGCCCCACCAGCGAATTCGTCAAAAAAGTCTGTGCGCTGCAGTCCAGATGTCGCGAGCGGCGCGGGGCCGGGAAGCCGCGTTTGTAGATTCCGACAAAGCGGTCTGACCAGTACGGTTCTCAGTTTCTCCCCAGGTTTCACTATGCTCTGATCGTTCGTACAACAAATTAAGAGGGAAAGGGGCAGATGGGTTTGCTCAGCACAACTGCATTGAGCGCTACGGCTGTCGTTCTTCTCCTGCTGTTGTTCTATGGCGGGACGATGTTCATGTCGATGCGGATCGCGCGTCGTGACGAGAACGCGGACAGTTACATGACGGCTGGCCACAAGATCGGCTTCGGCATCTCGGCCGCGTCGATGACCGCGACCTGGATCTGGGCGTCATCCATGTACGCCTCGGTCAACTCGGGCTACCTCTACGGAGTGTCCGGTCCGATTCATTACGGGCTCTGGGGTGCCCTGATGATCCTGTTCATCTACCCCTTCGGTCGGCGGATCCGGAAGGTCGCGCCGCAGGCACACACGCTCGCAGAGGTCATGTTCGCCCGCCACGGCCGGTCCTCCCAGCTCATGCTGGCCGGATCCAACATCCTCGGTTCCGTCATCTCGTTGACGTCGAACTTCATCGCCGGTGGCGCGCTGATCTCCATGCTCAGCCCGTTCAGCTTCATCCAGGGCGTCATCGTGATCGCCGGTGGCGTGCTGCTGTACACGCTGTGGTCGGGTTTCCGCGCCTCGGTCCTGACGGACTTTGCGCAGGTGCTGGCGATGCTGGGTGCGGTGGTCATCATCGTGCCGTCGATCTTCTTCTTCCTGGGCGGAGTCGAGTTGTTCTCTTCCGGCGCCCAGAACCTGACGCCGCAGCAGCAGTCGTTCTTCTCCTCTGACGCGTTCCTCAACCAGGGCGCGCCCTACATCGCCGCCGTCCTGGCGTACGCGATCGGTAACCAGACGATCGCGCAGCGCCTGTTCGCGGTGCGCGAGGATCTCATCAAGCCGACGTTCATCACGGCGACGATCGGCTACGGCGCCACGATCATCGGCATCGGCATGGTCGGCGTGCTCGCGCTGTACGCGGGCATCTCGCCGGCTGATGGCGACCCGAACAACCTGTTGCCGCAGGTGGCGGCCGAGTACCTGCCGGGCCTGCTGGTCGCGGTGTTCTTCATCATGATCATCGGTTCGCTCTCGTCGACCGCGGACTCGGATCTGGCGGCCATGTCGTCGATCGCGATGACGGACGTCTACGGCCAGAGCATGCGCAGCCGGGGCCGGATCCCGAACCCGCGCACGATGCTCACGATCGGCCGCATCACGATGATCCTGGCGACGGTCGCCGCGCTGGTGTTCGCCAACATCCGGTTCAACATCCTGGACCTGTTGGTCTTCGTCGGCGCGCTCTGGGGCGCGTTGGTGTTCCCGGTGATCGCGAGCTTCTACTGGAAGAAGGTCACCAACTCGGCGTTCACGGTGTCCGTGCTGGTGGCGCTGGCGGTCTTCCTGCCCACGCGCTTCGGGCTCATCCCGGACACGGGTGTGGCGCCGTGGATCATCGAGGCGCTGGCCGTCGTCGGTGTCGGCGTGGTGTTGGGCCTGATGGTGTTCGGTTTCTTCGGCACACGCGCCGCGCTCATCATCGGCGGAATCGCCGCGGTGGTCAGTGCGCCGTTCGTGTTCGGCTTCCTGCGCGACTACGACACGCTGACGGCGTCGCTCGTGGCGTACGCGGTGAGCACGATCGTCTGTTTCGCGATGTCGGTGCGCAGTTCGATGGAGTTCGACTTCGCCAAGATCGCCCGTCGCACCGCCGACTACGACACCGAGGAGGTGGCCGAGGCCCTCGAGGAGGAGGCCGAGGAGCACTCCGAGGCGGTGTCGGCCGGGCGCGATGCGCGCCGGTCGGATGATGACGACGACGACAAAATCCACGTCTAAAGGAAAGGAAGGCGGACTACTCATGTCACCGATTCTGCTGACGATCTATGTACTCATCTGGCCCGTGATCGTGGCCGGCACGCTCGCCGTGATCGTGCGGGGCTTCGCCAAGGAGGCTCTCGAGGCGAAGGAAGAGGGCGTGCCGATCATCTAGGACGGCCACCGTCGTCTCGCTGCTGACAGGCGGACGGGCGGGTCTCCGGCAGGGGCCGGGCTGCGCGACCACGGGTTGCGCAGCCCGGCCCTTGCTTTTCTGACGCCTATAGTCCGGATTCCCGGGTTCTGTCGGCACAGCTGCGAAGAGTGTTGGGGCCAGCGCGGCGACACCCCGGCCCCGTCGCAGTGGTGTCGACAAACTTCGGCCGGTCGGCCGGCCGGCTGGTCAGCCCGGGCCGCGTGTCAGGCCGGGCGGCGGATCATGACCGTCGACGCCTGACCGGGCAGGGTGGGCACCCGGCCGACGGCCTCGAACCCGAAGCGCTCGTAGAGGCGGCGGCTGCCCGGGGAGGTTGCCTCGAGCGCCGCCAGAGTCGTTGCGGAGGCGTCGATCGCGGCGAGGCGGTGCGTGAGCAAGGCCGACCCGACGCCTTTGCCGCGGGCCTGCGGGCCGGCGGCGATGTCGTGCAGGTACCAGTGCGGCTCGAGCGGCCGGTACACCTCCACCGCGAGGGTGTGGGCGAGGCCGCGGGCCCCCGGCAGCCGGCTCACGATGCGCTGGACGACCCGCCATGTCGAGCGCAGGAGGGCAGTGGGACGCGATTCGGACCGGGGTGCCTCCCACAGCAGGGCACCGACGATCTGATGCCCGTCCACGGCAACGTCGGCGAGCTCGGGGTGGCGGCGCACCCGGTGACGATAGTGCGCCTCGAGTTTCTTCGGTCGGGTGGCGGGGTCGGAGTAGGACATCGCCCACGCGGGGTCGTCGCGGAACGCCTCGGCGAGGAGGTTCGCGACGTTCTGCGCGTCTGCTGAGGTCGCGGGGCGGATGGTCACCATGTGGTTCAAGATATTCGTTCGGGCCCGGCGGAGTCGAGGAAGGGTCGCGGCTCGGGCAGGATCCTTCGCAGGATGTCGGCCACGGTCAGCACCCCGACGAACGTCCGGTCCTCGGTCACCACCATGAGTTGCTCGCTGCGCTCCCGCGCTTTGGCCAGCGCCTCGTACACGGGCGTCGCCCGGTCCAGGCACATCGCGGTGCGGGCCAGTGGTCGGGCGGGGGCGTCGTCGGGTTCGAGCAGCGTGTCGCGCACATGCACCACCTCCGGATCGCGGCGCCGACCGCCGTCGGGCCCCGGCTCCTCGAGGATCAGGATCCGCATGTGGTCGGTGCGTGCGGCGGCGTCCTGCACCTGTGCCACGGTGGCGTCGGCGGCCACCGCGGTCGGCGCCCGCCCGGAGTCCACGAGGCCGCCGACGGTGAGGTGCTCCAGTTCGAGGGCGCCGGCCAGCGGGGAGCGGATGGACGCCTCCAGCGCGCCGACCGACGCCGAGTGCTCGACGAGTTGCCGGATGGTGTCGGCGTCCTGCCCGCCCACTGCCGCGCGGTCCACCGGCTCGACCCCGCTGGCGGACACGAGCCTGTTGGCCATGCGGTTGATCCACAGCAGCAGCGGCCGGAACACCCAGGTGAACGCCCGCGCCGGCACGCCGACCAGCCGGGCGGCCCGCTCGGGATCGGCGATCACCCACGACTTGGGAGCCATCTCGCCCACGACGAGGTGCAGGAACGTCACCAGCAATAGCGACAGCACGAACGATGCACCGCCGGCCACCCCGCCGGGAATCCCGAGCGAGCCGAGCGCGGGCCCGAGCCAGGCGTCCACGGCGGGTTTGGTCACGGCGCCGAGCGCGAACGTGCAGACGGTGATCCCGAGTTGCGCCCCGGCGAGCATCACGGTGAGCTCGTCGATGCCGCGGATCGCCGCCCGAGCCGACGCGCTGCGCGGGGCGTCGACCTCCAGCCGGTGGCGGCGTGCGCCGAGGAGGGAGAACTCGGTGATCACGAAGAACGCGCTCGCCGCGATCAGGCCGAGAGTGATGATGACGACGACAACGGGACTGCTCATCACAGACCGCCGATGTCGTCGTTGTCGTCGTCGACTTCCACCAGGCTGACCAGTACCTCGGCGGGGACGCGGTGTTCGACCCTGGCCACCGTGATCTCGACGGCGTACCGGCGCGGATCGGAGGCGACGAACTCGCGCGGTTCGACCGGCAGTCCGACGGTGATCGTCTGGCCCTCCTCGGGGAGTTCGCGGTGGGCGGCGATGGTCAGGCCGGCGATGGTCTCGAAGTCGCCGTGCGGGAGTTGGTGGCCGAGGGCGCGCTCGACCTCGTCGATGTGGACCCCGCCGTCGATGCGCCAGCGGTTCTCGCCGTCGGCCACGATGACGTTGTCGAACCGCGCGTCGTGCTCGTCGGTGAGCTCGCCGATCACCTCCTCGGCCATGTCCTCGATGGTCAGCACGCCGGCGAATCCGCCGAACTCGTCGACCACCGCCGCCAGCTGCGTGCGTTCGCCGGTGAGCTTGGCGAGCGCGTCGGGCAGCGGCATGAGTGCGGGCAGCACGACCGGAGGGCGCATGAGGTCGGCGACGGTCGCGTCCGGGTCGGCGCCGTGGTGCAGGAGGTCGGACAGCTGGATCACGCCGAGGGGCTCGTCGTCGGCGACCACCGGGTAGCGGGAGTGGCCCCGGGCCATGAGTTCGCGGACCTCGGACACGGTGAGCTGCGGTGGGACGGTGCTGGTCTGGGCGCGTGGGATCATGGCGTGCTCGACGGTGCGGTCAGGAAAATCGAGGATCCGGTCGATGAGCATCGAGAGCTGCACGGGCAGTTCGCCGCTCGCTCGGGAGTCGGCGACGATGCGCTCCAGATCGGCCGCCGTGGCCGAGGAGTCCAGATCCTCCGCGGGCTCGACCTTGACCAGCCGGAGCAGGCCGGCAGAGGCGCGGTCGAACACGATGATCAGCCAGCCGAACACCGCCAGATAGATGCGGGTCGAGCGGGCGAGTGCGCGGGCGAGCGGTTCGGGGGCGGCGATCGCGAGGTTCTTGGGGTACAGCTCGCCGAAGATCATCTGCACGATCGTGGACGCCGCCAGGGCGAGCACGGTGCCGACGCTGACGCTCACCGCCGCGGGCACGCCCGCCACGCCGAGGAGTTCACCCAGCGATTCGCCGACCAGCGGCTCGGCCACGAAACCCACGAGCAGGCCGGTCACCGTGATGCCCAGCTGCGCGCCGGAGAGCATGAAGGACGTGCGTTCGGTGATCTTGAGGACACGCCCCGCCGTGGCGTCGCCGGCCTCGGCCTGCGCGGCCAGGCGGTTGCGGTCGACGGACATGTACGAGAATTCCTGCGCCACGAAGTAGCCGTTGGCCGCGATGATCACCAGGATCGTCACGATCCCCAGCAGGAGAACCAGAATCGTCGTGAACATGGTGTGGCCGAGGGTACGTGCCCGACCGGCCCGGGCTCACCGCTTCAGGTCACGGCGCCCAGAACGACCAGGCCCGCGGCCCCGCAGGCGGCCGCCACCAGCAGGGAGGCGAGGGTGCCGATGATGAAGCGCTCACTCACCGCCGGGTTCTCCCGGATCTCGGGGTAGCGGCCCAGGGCCTTGATCGCCACCACCACGGCGGCCAGCTCGAACCGGCCCGCGAGGATCGCGGCGGTCAGGCCCACGCGTTCGAGGATCCCGATCCACATCCCGCCGCGCAGCACCTCGCGGACCCCGCCGTCCGGGGGCGCGCTCTCGCGTCGGCTCACCACGGGGCTGCGCTTGTCTCCGCTGATCTCGACCGTGGGTGGCTCGGGCACGCGCGCCGAGCGCAGGACGAGCGAGGCGATGGGCGAGCCGATCGCTGCCGAGACGACCAGCGTCGACAGCACCACCACGGCCACGGCGAGCCAGTCCGGCCAGGCGCTCATCGGTCGGCTCCTGTTCCCGTCGTGGGATCGGATCCGACGCGAGCGCGGCCGCCGTCGCGGGGGTCGGCGCCGGTCGCGGCGGCGTGGGCGCCCGCGAGGAGCCGGTCGAGCGCGGGGTAGGCGGCCCGCTCCTGCCGGATGTGTGACAGGCGTAGAGCCCCGGCGACGGAGGTCGGTGTGATGCCCAGCTCCTCGGCGGCCGCGGCCTGGGTGGGGGAGCGGTCGACCGCGTCTACGGCGCGCCACTGCGCCTCGGTCCGCTCGAGCACGAGCCTTGCGACGAGCGTCCACACGGCTTCGCAGTCGGCGGCCCAGGCGGTCGCCTCCGCGCCGGAATCGCCCGGAACGCGCACCGCGACGGAGCCGGTCATCGACTTGGCCGCTTCCACCGCTTCACGTGCTGCCAGGTAGGCGGGCCCCCGGCCGGCGCGGGTGCCGGTGGCGAACGAGTCGTCATCGACCTCTCCCACCCCGACCCCGCAGTGCCAGTCGCCGTCGCGCAGTGTCGTGAGTAGCGCGGCGCGGACGGCGGCCGGCTCGTCGAGCAGCCCCTGGACCTCGTCGCCGGCGGTGCGCTCGAACGCGGCGACGCACGGCACCTCCGCTTCCGCGAGCGCCTCGAGGAGCCGCGGCACGCGGTCCTGGCTGGTGCGGCTGTGTCGCTGGTCGATCGTCAGCACGTACATGCGGTGATCGTGCCACACACTGCTGACATGAGGTGGAATAGCCACATAGTCGTAAATGTGCCGAAAGTGCCTCATCTCGCGAACTGAGGTCCGAGGGTCCTGTGGGCGGGTGCGTGCGCGGGCACCGGGCGGATGGGCGATGCGCGAAGGGGTCGGCGTCCGCCCGTCCCGAGTTTCAGTCGATTTTGGGACGCCCGATGTCCGCCTTGGCCGTGCCGAACGTCTCGCGCTCCTGGCGGGCGTACACCCTCCGGCCCCAGTCCTCGAGGCGGGCGCGACCGAACGGCGTGCGGTAGCGCAGCGTGTTGAGTCCGGCGATGTAGAAGTGGGCCCACGGCGGACGGACGGGCAAGCCGAACTCGCGCATCGACTCGCGCCCGAGAAACACGGTGAGCATGCTGAGCAGCCGCTCGTAGGCGAACCACGCCTGGACGCGGGGGAGCGGCCCCGCCCGGTGGCGGTCACGATGCGCCTGCACCAGTGCCTGCGTGAGCTGTGGGCCGGCCTCGCTGAGGTCGGCCTGAGCCTGCAGGATGTGGTAGTTGATGCGGTGCCGCTCGCGCTCGCGCTCGACCAGCATGTCCTCGTCCACGCCGAGCAGCCAGCCGACATAGCGCCACACGTGCATGATGTCGGCGGACTCCTGCCTGCTGACCGGCACGCCGAGCACGCGCACGCCGAGGAGCACCACGGCGTCGAAGAGGCCGAGAGTCGAAGCCAGGTCCGTCTGATTGATGGGCAGGCCCCACTGATCGACGTCCCACCGCGGCTCCATGGAGTCATTGACGACCGCGTGCATGGCCCGGACATGGCCCGTGAGCCGCCAGGCCTCACCGTGCGGGTCCAGCCCGCCGGGCAGCGAGAGCTTCATGGCCCAGTGCTGCGTCTCGGCGAGGCGGCGCAGGGTGGTGCCGCCGGTCAGGCCCCCGGTGGCCACCAGCAGGTCGGATGGGCCGCCGAAGCGGTAGCCGCCGATGAGCGAGAGCTGCAGCAGTACGTCGGCCGCATTCTGTCCGAACCGCAGGTAGGCCTTCTGGCCGCGGGCGATCCGGTCCCAGTCGACCCAGTCCGGGGTGGCTTCGAGTGTCTCGAGGTATTCGACGAGGACCGGCGCCACGCCGTCGCGCTCACGCAGACCCGCGGACCCGATCTCAAGGGCCTCACTGAGCTGCCGGTGGGTCACCGAACCCGGCTCACCCTTGCGCTTGCGCATGGCCTTGGCCAGGCGACTGCCGAGCTCGTCCTTCTCGGTGAAGCCACGGCCGAGACGGTCCATCAACTCCTCGTCGAGGTCCTCGACCTTGGCCACACGCTTCAGCGTGCGACCCATTCGCTCAGACCGCTCCTCTGCGGCGCGGTGACGGCCCGGAAACATGGTGGTGGTCATGGAGGTAACTATGACGCGAGTATTTACTCGCATACAATTCGCGTTCATGAGAAGGGTTCCCCAGCAGGCGCGATCCCGCGCGATGGTCGAGCGGATCGTGGAGGCGGCTCGCATCGTGCTCGTGCGCGACGGCTACGAATCGTTCACCACCAACCGCGTCGCCGACGAGGCCGCGGTCAGTCCGGGCTCGCTGTACCAGTACTTCCCGGACAAGTCGGCGCTGGTCACGGAGGTGATGAATCGCTGGTCGGCGGAGATCTCCGACCGGGTCGCGGCCTCTCTCGCGGCTTCGGGTCCCGTCGACGTGCGGGACCCGGGGACCGTCCGGGCGATCGCCGATGCGTTGCTCACCGCGATCGAGGCCGATGCTGGTCTGCTGCGGATCGTGTGGGAGGAGTTGCCCGCCGTGCGTCATCGTGCCGCGCAGCACGCGCTCGAACAGCGGGTCCGCGAACTGCTGGCCGTGTACCTCGCCGCCGCGGGCGCGACCTCGGTCGACCCGGCTGCCCGCGCGTGGGTGATCGTCATGGCCGTGGAGAACGTGGCCGTGCGCTGGGTGCTGGACCAGCCGCCGATCAGTCGGGACGCCCTGCTCGACGAGTTCAGCGCGCTGGCCGGCGGGTTCGGGGCGCGGTCGCGCTGAGTTCCCGGCCGCGGATGGGCGGTGCGGTGTAGCGGTGCGGTGAGGCGACAGGACGGTGAGGCCGAGATCACGCCCGGCCCGCCGGGGATCCGGGAAGACCCCGAGGCACGGCCGGACCGGGCTCGGGCAGACTGGCCTGCGATGTCCACTCGATTCACTCGCGCTCAGCGCGCCACCACAGCGACTGCGGGACTGCTGGTGCTGGCGGTGTTGTCGTCGTCGTGCTCCTACGGCCCCACCCGCGAGGCGCCCACGCCCATCCCGCCCGGGATCCCGCCCGGCGCCGGCGCCCCCGTGCCCGCCGTGGACATCCACGCGCCCGGCCGCACCTCCGACCAGCTGCGGCCGTGGGCCGAGGGCATCAACATGCAGATGAACATCCCGCTCGCCGCACTCGCCGCCTACGGCAACGCCGCCGAGACGATGCGCCAGACCCGGCCCGAGTGCAACCTCGCCTGGACGACGCTGGCGGGGATCGGGCATGTGGAGACCCGTCACGGTCGGTACCGGGGGGCGTCCCTGAACGACGACGGCTACGCGCTCCCGCCGATCATCGGCATCAAGCTCGACGGCTCCCCGGGCTTCGCCGAGATCCCCGATACCGACGGCGGTGAATGGGACGGCGACACCGAGCACGACCGCGCCGTGGGCCCGATGCAGTTCATCCCCGAGTCGTGGCGCAAGTACGGGCGCGACGCCAACGGCGACGGGCGGGCCGACCCCAACCAGATCGACGACGCCGCGATCGCCGCCGCCCGTCTGTTGTGCGAGAACGGGGGCGACCTCTCGGTGGCCGAGAACTGGCAGCGGGCGATCCTGGCCTACAACGCCTCGCAGGAGTACGTCATGCAGGTGCGGGACGCGGCTGCGGCGTATTCGGTGGGGACCACGGCGCCGTAACCCCCGGGCTCCCCGGCCGCACCCACCTACGATGGCTCTCATGCTGCGCACCGGCTGGTACGTCCCGGTCGAACCCCCCGACGAGTGCCTGCACCTGCTGCTGTGCGCGTGGACGGCCGTGCCCACGGGGCGACATCTGCTGGTCCCCGACGCGTGCTGCGACCTGCTGTGGCTGTCGTCGGGGCGCCTGCTGTTCTGCGGCCCGGAGACCACGGCGTGGTCGTTCGAACTGCCGCCGGGAACCACCGCGGTCGGCATCCGCTTCCGCCCGGGCGTTCCGGCTGCCCTGTTCGGACTCGATCTGTCGCGCTACCGCGAGGTGCGCGTGGAGGCCGCGGAGATTCTCGGCGAGGAGACCGCGGCGGGCTGGTCCGGGCGGATCGCCGCCGCGGGCGACCTCGGCTCGAGGCGAAACGCGCTGTGCGGCCTCGTGTCCGACCGATACGCCGCAGAGCGCCCCGATCCGTTCGCCGAGGCGATTCTCGCCCGACTGGCCGCTGCGCCCCACGACGACGTCACCGAGTTGGCGGCGGCCCTGTCCACCCACCCCCGGACCCTGCACCGGCGATGCCTGCGCCTGTTCGGCTACGCACCGTCCACCCTGGCGCGCCTGCTCCGGCTGCAGCGGTTCCTCGCGCTGGCGGCCACAGAGGAACGGCCGACGCTCGCCGGGCTGGCGGCGGACTCGAGCTACGTCGACCAGGCCCACCTCGGCCGCGAGTGCCGCCGGATCTCGGGGAGGGCCCCGGCCGCGCTGCTGTCCGAGTACTTCTCGACGTTTCCGGACATGTCCGATCCGTACAAGAGCGGACGGCGGTTCGGTGCTTCGATGAGGCCATGAACGACACAACCAGTGAGCGCTACCGACGCCTCTCCCGCCAGTTCTCCGAGATGCTCGACGATGTCCCTGATGACGCGTGGTCCGCGCCCACGCCGTGCGCGGGCTGGGACGTGCGGGATGTGCTGCGGCACGTCGTGGACACGAACCGCGACTTCCTGGGCCGCCACGTCGAGCTCGATCCCGCGACCGGCGATCTGCGTGCCGACTGGGAGTCCGTGCGCACGCTCACCCAGGAGGTCCTGGACGACGGGCGTGGCGAGACGCAGTTCGAGGGCTACTTCGGGCCGACCACCATCGCCGAGGTGATCGACCGCTTCTACGGCACGGACCTCCTCGTGCACCGCTGGGATATCGCCCGCGCCGCCGGCACGCCCGAGCACGAGAGGTTGGACGACGCCGATGCCGCCCACTATCTGGAGGTCGCGCGCTCCAACGGCGACGCGCTGCGGATGGACGGTGTCTGCGGTCCGGAGGTCCCCGCCCCGGCCGACGCCACCACCGGTGAGCGACTCATCGCCTTTCTCGGCCGGCAGCCCCGCTGAGCGCCTGAGAGCCTGAACGCCGGTCCCGGCCGCCCGGGTGACCTCGCCGATCCGCCAACTCCGATCATCCACAGTGGGCGCTGTGGCAAGCCCGGTATGGCGCCGCGAGATTAGGTCACACTAACCTACTGGGGCGGCGACGCCCGGTCGCCGACACCACCGGCGGCGGGAGCTGACACACATGGCGGTACCCACAGTGACGCGCGAGGCGACGGCGCACGACACCGCGCCCGCGCCCGCCACGGCGAACGGGCTCCTGTGGCGTGCGATCTCCCGGCGCTGGCGTCTCGTGGTCCCCGGCCTGGTCCTCATGACCCTGTGGCAGCTGTCCGAGGCGCTGGTGCCGATTGCGATCGGCTGGATCGTCGACGCCGCGATCATCCCGCTCGATCGGCAGGCGATGCTGTGGTCGGTCGTGGGGCTCGTCGCGCTGTTCACGGTGCTCAGCTTCAGCTACCGCTTCGGCGCGCGAATGAGCAACCGGGCGCTGAACGAGGAGGCCCACGACCTGCGCGTCGAGGCCACCCGGATCCCGCTGGCCCGGCGCCGCGCGATGGAGGGGGCGAGCTCGGGCGGGGTGCTGTCGGTGTGCTCGGCCGACGCCGACGTGGCCGCGCTGATCTTCCGGCAGGTCGCGCTGGGCGGGTCGGCGGTGATCAGCATCGTGGGGATCTCGGTGTACCTGCTGTGGACCGATTGGGTGGTGGGCCTGATCGTGCTGGTCGGGGTGCCGCTGAGCCTGGTGCTGGTCGCGCTTCCGAGCCGGGCGATCTCTCGCCACAGCACCGCGCAGCAGGCCGCGATCGGCGAGGCGAGCAGCCGCGCGACCGACATCATGACCGGGTTGCGCGTCCTCAAGGCCGGCGGCGGCGAGCGCTGGGCGGCCGAGCAGTACCGCGTGGCCTCGCAGGGCGCGGCGGACGCCGGCATCGTCACCGCCGAGCGGTCGGGGCGGGTCGCGGGGATCGGGTCGCTCGGCATGGCCGCGGTGCTGGTGTTGGTCCTGGTGGCCGCCGGGTACCGCGTCGTGGCCGGCGAGATGGAGATCGGCACGCTCGTCTCGGTGGTGGGCGTGGCGGTGTTCTTCGAGGAGCCGGTGCGGATGATCACCATGATGGTCAGCGTGTTCGCGCGCTCCCACGGCGCCGCTCAGCGCCTGGTGGACCTGCAGGGGTCGGCGCCGGTGGACGAGTCGGGCACCGAGGTCCCGGAGGGATCCCGCCTGGAACTGCGTGACCTCCCGCTGCCCGACGGCCGCGCGCTCGACCTGGAGGTGGCGCGCGGCGAGGTCGTAGCGCTGGTGGCTGAGCAGCCGGCCGCCGCCGACGCGGTGACCCTGGCGATCGCCGGCCACGGCGAGCACACCGACGCGGTCCTGGTCGGCGGGCACCGCCGCAGCGCCCTGGTGCCGGAGCTGGCGCGCCACCTGGTGGTGGCCCCGCACCGCGTCGACCTGTTCGTGGGGACGATCCGGTCCAACATTGCCCTGCGGCATGGGGAGGTCGGGGACGAGGGGGTAGAGGTCGACGACGACGTCGTCCACGCGTCGGCGGTCGCCGAGATCGTGGAGCATCTGCCGGACGGTCTGGACCATGTCGTGCAGGAGGGTGGGCGCAATCTGTCGGGTGGTCAGCGGCAGCGAATCGCGCTGGCCCGGGCCCTGCACGCGGACCCGGACGTGCTGGTGCTGCACGAACCGACCAGTGCGGTGGATGCCGTGACCGAGTGGGAGATCGCGCAGGCCGTGCGGGAGATGCGGACCCGCCGGTCGGGGCAGGCCACGTTAATCGTGTCGTCGTCGCCCCCCTTCCTCGCGACGGCCGACAGGGTGGTCCACCTGCCCGCCCACGGTGAGCCGCGCTCGGGCACCCACGCCGAGCTGCGCGCCGACTCGGCCACCTACCGGACGGCGGTTGATCGATGAGCTCTACATCTGTACAGGAGGCCCCGGCCGCTCCCGAGGCGCTGCCCCTGGCCAGCGCGCGCGAGTCACTGGCGGTGCTTTGGCCGCTGCTGCGGGAGCGCCGCGGTTTCCTACTGCTCGTGGGCCTGGCCGGGCTGGTCGGCTCGGTGGCAGGTTTGGTGGCGCCGTGGGTGATCGGCTGGCTGGTCGACGTTCTTCCCGACGCCATCGACGGCGCCGTGGTGCTGGTGGGCGCCGGGGCGATCGCGGTGGCCGGTGTCGTGGGCGCGCTGTGCACGTGGGCCGGGCAGACCTGGCTCGCTCGGCTGACCGAGCCGACGGTGGCCCGGCTGCGCGAGAGGGTGATGGACCGGTCGCTGCGGCTCGGTGCAGCGCAGATGGAACGGACCGAGACCGGCGACCTGGTCTCCCGCGTGGCGGAGGACGCCCGCGAGATCAGCCAGGCCGCCACCACGGTGATCCCGCTGGTGGTGCAGTCGCTGTTCACAGTGGTCGTCTCCGGCGTGGGGCTGGTCGCCGTGGACTGGCGGCTCGGGCTGGTGGGGCTGGTGGCGCTGCCCATGTACTGGACGACGCTGCGCTGGTACCTGCCGCGGTCCGGCCCGATCTACGCGGAGGAGCGCGCCGCGTTCGGCACGCGGGCCAGCCGTCTCCTCGGCGGGATCTCCGGCTCGCGGACCCTGCACGCCTACGACGCCCAGGACTCCGAGCTCGAACGGATCACCGCCGCCTCGGGTCTGGCCCGCGACCTGTCGATCCGGGTGTTCTACTTCGTCACCCGGGCCTTCAGCCGGAACAACCGCGCCGAGGCGACGGTGCTGGCGCTGCTGCTGGTCGTGGGGTTCTTCCTCGTGGAGGCGGGCATGATCACCGCCGGTGCCGTGACCACCGCCGCGCTGCTGTTCCACCGGCTGTTCAACCCGATCGGTGCGCTGGTGGGGATGGCCGATCAGGTCCAGTCCGCCGGCGCCTCGCTGGTGCGGATGGTCGGCGTGATCACCATGCCCGTGCCCGAGCGGACCGCCGTCCCGAAGCCCGGCCCGCTGGAACTGTCCGACGTCTCGCACACCTACGGCGGGGACATCCCCGCGCTCGTGGACATCGACTTCTCGCTGGCTCCCGGCGAGGTGGTGGCCGTGGTCGGCTCCACCGGTGCCGGCAAGAGCACGCTCGCGTTGGTCGCCGCGGGGTCAGTGGTGCCGTCCCGCGGCGCCGTCAGCCTGGGCGGGGTGCCGATCGCCGATATCGATCCGGTCGCACTGCGCGAGCACATCACGATGGTCTCGCAGGATGTGCACACCTTTGCCACGACCGTGGCCGAGAACGTGCGGGCGCCCCGCCCCGAGGCCGACGACGCCGCCGTGCGCGCTGCCCTGCGAACCGTCGGCGCCGACTGGGTGGACGATCTGCCGGACGGGATCGACACCGTGGTGGGCGAGGGCGGGCACCCACTCGATCCGATGCAGGCCCAGATGATCGCCCTGGCCCGCGTGGAGCTGGCCGACCCGGACGTGGTGATCCTCGACGAAGCCACTGCCGAAGCCGGCTCCGCCGGGGCTCGCCGGCTCGACACCGCGGCCGCTGCAGTGTTGAAGGGGCGCGCCGGCCTGGTGGTGGCGCACCGGCTGAGCCAGGCGGTCACCGCCGACCGCGTCCTGGTGATGGAGCGTGGGCGGATCGTGGAGGCCGGTACTCACGACGAGCTCCTGCGGGCCGGCGGCCGGTATGCCGAGCTCGGCCGCGCGTGGTTCGGGGGCTGAGGCGGGGACCGGTGGCTCCGGGCCGAGCCGAATCTCGCCAAGTTGCGCCCTAATTGAACTCGATTCATTTAACGTCATGTGAGCTGTCCCACACACAGTGGCCGGTCAGGGCCGCCTCTCACGACGGAAGGCGGGTCCTTGATGACCAGCACAGCTACACATGCACCGACGACCACAGGGCGGGACCGGGTCAATCGCGAGGTCCGCCTCGTACGCCACCCGGACGGTGCGCTCGCGGTGGACGATCTCGAGGTGGTGCCCACGGACATGCCGGTCATGGCCCCGGGGAACGTCCTCATCCGCAACCTGCTCCTGTCGGTGGACGCGGCCACCCGCCTGCGGCTCGACCCCGTCTCGCCTCCCGGATATCTGCCCGCGCTCAAGCCGGGTGAGGCGCTCGCCGGGATGGTGGTGGGCGAGGTGGTCGAGTCCGACGTGCCCGGCTTCGAGCCCGGCGACCTGGTCCACCACGACCTCGGCTACCGCGACTACGCGCTGGTAGACCCCGGAAACCAGGCGCTCGGCGTGGCCGGGTCCCTGTCCAAGCTGGACCGTGAGCTCGGCCCTCCGGAGTTGCAGGTGGGCCTGCTCGGAATGACCGGGCTGACCGCATGGGCCGGGCTGTTCGAGGTGGCGTCGCTGAAGCCCGACGACGTGGTGTGGATCTTCGCCGCGGCGGGCGCGGTGGGCAGTGTCGCGGCGCAGGTGGCCAAGGCGCACGGCTGCCGGGTGATCGGCAGCGCGGGGAGCGCGGAGAAGGTCGCCTACCTCACCGAGAAGCTGGGCTTGGACGGGGCGTTCAACTGGCGTGACGGGCTGGACGGCCCGCTGGCCGAACTCGCGCCGGACGGCATCGACGTGTACTTCGACAGTGTCGGCGGTGACCATCTCCGGGCGGCGCTCGCGCACATGCGCCCGTACGGTCGGGTGGCGTTGTGTGGGGCGATCGCCGGCTACGACGGTCAGCCGCCGGTGGCCCCGGACAACCTCTTCGCCGCCACCACCAAGGACCTCAACCTGCGCGGGTTCCTGGCGGGCACGTTCGCCGACAGGCTGCCCGAGGCCCGGCGGCATCTGGCGGACTTGTGGGAGTCCGGCCGACTGACGCTGGACCTGGCGCGGTACGAGGGGCTGGAATCCGCGCCGGAGGCGGTGGTGGACATGCTCTCCGGGCGGACGACCGGAAAGTGTGTGGTGGCCCTGGCCTGAGCGGTGCCAATGCGAAACCTGCGTGCTGACCGCGAGACGCAGCAGGCCAAGACGCGGGCTGTGACACGGGTAACGGGGGCGACGCCGCGGACGATTCATCAAGTGTCGCAACCGCACTCGCGTAGCCCACCGGGGCCGCGCTCAACAGGAGGTGACTCCCGTGGGAGTTATTGATGCCGCCAGCGTGGCGGCGGGCGATGCGCTCATCGACGTGTTCACCCTCAGCTCGCACCTGTACCCGTACCCGCCGCCGCGCCCGGAGAACCCGTGGGACGCGTTCCTCGGCTCACTTGAGATGGCCGGCGGCTGGGTCTCCTCGATCGCTGGGGGAATCTGACGGTCGGAAGGCGAGAGTCAGGCCCGGCCCGCGGGTGAGGGCACGGCTCCGCGGAGTCGGTCGGCGGCGTCGTCGTCCACATGGAGGCGCACCTCGGTGACCTCCCGCGCCGGCGGTGAGCTCCACGGCATCCCGGGCATGGTCGCGGTGACCGGTCGTGCGAGGGCGAGGGTGAGGCGAGTTCCGTCGGGGCCGGGCAGGGCCAGGATCTCGCGGCCCGGTTCGCTGACGAGCTCTGCGTTTGTCGGTGACAGCCGTCGATCGTGCCGCGCGGCGGCCAGGGCGTCGAGCGGGATCCGCGCGCAGACGTGCGGCCCGCTGCGGAGGATGAGCTCGTCGCTGGTCAGCAGGTGTGGTCGCACAATCCGCCCGGCGACCAGGCCCAGAACCATGATCAGCGCGTACAGCCCGAGCAGGTCCAGCACGAGTCGCACGGTGGGCCACGGGATCAGCAGGTGGAGCGCCACGAGTTCGATCAGCGCGGCCACGGCCAGAGCGGCGGGCATGCCGAGCGTGCCGCGGGAGTAGCCGATCGCCACCGCTCCGTCGGGCACGTCCGGGCGCCGGGCGATCCAGCGTCCGAGCGAGGCGAGCGTGCGGGCCTCGGCGACGATCATCCGCAGGTAGGGGTCGTCGGCGGCGAGGGCGCGGAGCGCGTTGGGGCGCGAGTCGGTGCCGGCGCGGTGCGTCCGGTAGCGGCGGACGTATCCGGTCACCACGGCCGCGCCGAGCGGGGCCTCCACCGCGAGGAACAGGGCCAGCGCCGCCGCGGGGCCGATGACGCCGGTGGCGAGCAACGTGGCGTCGATGACGACGACAACGATCGCGATCACCGGCAACACCCGCCGCATCACGGGATCACGTCCAACGCGGAGAGAGTGCGACGCACGACCTCGCGCTGGGCGGGATCGGGGAGGAGCTGCTCGAGCGTCGGCCCGGTGTGCTCGGCAGGGGCGGGAGGGCCTGCCACGAGCGCCCGGATGTCGGGGTCCGCAAGCAGTGCGTCGGACAGCCGGGCGATCTCGTCCTCGACGTCGGCCGGACGCTTGCCCTCGATGTGGTGGAATCCGCGGAGCATCTCGAGGTAGGCGTGTCGGCGGTCGGGGTCGGCGGCGATCGTGGAGTAGCTCGAGGTCAGTACGTCCGGGAACTCGCCGGCCAGGGCGAGCAGGTCGAGCATGTCGCGCTCTCGGTCGAGGAGCTGCGCCAGGGAGGGGTCGTCGTCGGCGTCTTCTCTACAGACCTCGAGCGCACGGGTGACGGACGCGGGCAGGAGTCCGGGCGGCAGTCCCTCAGCCACCCGGTGGGCTATCACGTCGAGCCGGTCCCGTTGCCGGGTGAGCTGGGAGATCTGGTGGTCGATCCCGTCGCGGAGGGCGGCGAGGTCGGCCGAGGCGTCACCCTGGGGCTCGAGCAGCGCGCCCACCTCGCGGAGCGGGACACCGGAATCGGAGAGGAACGCGATGCGGGCGATCCGGGCGAGGTCGGCGACGGTGTAGCTGCGGTACCCGCCTGGGGTGCGCGGGGGTTCGGGCATCACCCCGAGCCGGTGATAGTGCCGGATGCTGCGCGCGCTGATCCCGACGATTACGGCGACCTCGCTGATTCTCATGCCTCGATCATCAACCTTGACACTGTGACAAGGTCAAGTGGTCGGGGTCGGGTCGGGTCGGGGGTGGGGTGCACGTGCTGCTTGCAGGAATGCACTGCGAGCGCGCGCCTCAGCTGAGTTCGTCAGCCAGCCTGGAGGCGGGGATCCAGTCGATGCCGAACACGCGGGCCACGTCGGCAAAGGTCGAGGCGTCCGCGTCGGTGCTGGTCGCCGAGGCGATCAGGCGGGACAGCATCACTGTTCCTGCTCGTTCTTCGATCGTGCCGGCCGCGGCGAGGAGCGACCACGCGCAGACCTGGTGGTTCCGATGTGCGCGGCCCATCGTCTGTTCGGCGAGCAGGCCGCTGTATCGAGCTTGGTGGAAGAAGCCTCTGCGCGGGGTGGCGGTGGCTGATGAGCCGTCGGCGAACTGCTCGGATGCCTGCAGGTTGATCGCGGTGGGTGTATTGAACACCACCACCTCGGCCTCGCCGCGCTGAAAGCGCATACGTTCGGATTCGGCCTCCGGGTTGGAGCCGTAGATGCGTGCCACCGGGATCCCATCGGCTTCGAGCATCTCGGCCACCGGGTGAGCTGCCGTGGTGACCATCTCGGTGGCAACCAATACCTGGTACCCGCGGGCGAGTTCGGCCTTGACCGCAGCCACGGTGTGTTCGACACGGATCATCGACGCCTTCTGTCGTAGCCGGACCAGCGCCGCCAGTCCGCGGGCGACATTATTGCCCGTCCGGGCCAGCTGCATCTCCCGCTGAAAGTCGCCCCATTCGAGCTCGTACGCTCGCTACTGGTCGGGGGTCAACTCCACCAGGCCCACCTCGAACGGTGGAGGCCCCCACGGCGCCGACCGGGTGAGCATCAGTGGCGGCTCGTGCCGCAGCAGCATGTCGCGCACGTCGCTAATGGCCGCCTGCTGGGTCTGTAGCGAGTCTTTTGCCTCGGCGTTCCAGGTCCACTTGCCGTACGAGGTCTCCAGGGGAACGCCTCGCTCGCTCAGAGCCCTCCCGAAGTCCGCCCACCGGGCGGGCGGATCACCGTGGACCTGGGCGAACAGCGAGGACAGGTAGCCCCATTCGCCGGGGTGATGACCGGGCGTGGCGGTGATGGTCAGCACGAACTGGGACGTTTCGTGCGGAGAGTCCATGCGGGTCAGTCGCCGCATGTAGCTGGTGCGCTTGCTGGCGAACCGGAACTGGTGGGCCTCGTCGATCACCGCGACGTCGACTCTGAGCCGTGGGCGACCGTTCCGGGCCATGAGTTTGCCGAGGCTGTCCGACGACATGATGATCCACCGCAAGCCGTCGTCGCCCAGCGCGGCGATGGTGCGCCGCCACGAGGGGATGGTGATGCGCGCCGGCCGGTCCACCGTCACCAGAACCGTGCGGGCGCCCCGCATCTGCGCGATGGATTTCGCCGCAGCCACGGCCACGAGGGTCTTGCCGGTGCCCACGTCGTTGGCCAGGTGGAACTGCCGGTACTCCTGTTCGGCGGCTGCGACGATCGTGTCCACGTCCGCGCATTGCTCCGGGCGGAGTGTCAGGGGAGCAGCGGTCGCACCGGGGCCCTCACTGCCGTTGAGTTCGTCTTCCAGCCACCGCAGGTAGGAGTAGGGCTTGCTGGCGTACGGCTCCAGCGGGTCCGGCAGGGTGGTGCCGACATAGGCGTGTGCGGTGAGCGACTTGTAGTAGGTCACCCCGGCCGGCATGCCGCCGCCCAGCCCGCCCCACGGGAGTTCCAGGAGCCACACCCGCTGGCCGGAGGGGATCGTCGGGACGGCCTGCGCCGCGCTGGACTTCTTGGTCGACTTGGCCCGCTTGGAGCTGGTCTTGCGCCTTGTGGTGGTCTTGCGTGAGGTCCGGGTCGCCATCAGATTGCTGCCCAGCTGCGGGCGGTGACGAGCGCGGGGGAGTTCACGATGTTCTCCTGGGTGGTCCGGGTGTGTCGGGCTCACTGTAGGTGCCGGGTGCGACATCGCCGGGGTCGGAGTCGGTGACCGGAGGTCATGACGACAACATCCACGACACCATCGACAGTGAGCGTGCCGCGCCGTGCTCGGTTTCGTATCGGGACGGCGTCTGATCTAATCCGCCCATGGTCGATTTCGGTGATCTGAGTGTGGCGGAGTTGCTCCGCCTCTGGTCATCCAGCACGGCAGAATTGAAATCTCGAGGTATCATCCAGACCCGCAATATGGTCGGTGAGATCGCTGAAGCGGTGGCGCACACGTATCTCGGTGGGACGCGTGGCTCCTTCAGTCAGGCCGGCTGGGATATCTGCACTGACTCTGGAGAGCGAGTCCAGGTGAAAGGCATCTGGCGTACGTCGGATCGTCGTCGTTCGATCACCAGCGCGCTTCGCGGTGAGAACTACGACTCTGTGCTGATCATCGAGTTCGATGACTTCTTCGAGCAGGCACACGGTTACAAGGTCGAACGGCTCTTGGTCGAGGAGTTATTCGCGGTCACCGCACACGTGAATGGTCGAATCATCAGGATGACGGAGAGGTTCCGCAACGACGATCGTGTGACGCGGGTCGATCTCACACCGTTCTTGGAACTCCTGTAACGACAGAGCGTTATGTGCGCTTCTCCCTGAAGTTCTCCGAGTGTGAGCGAAGTCGGAGGAGTGGGATGTGTCAATAGCGCTCTGTGATGTGGCGGTAGATCGTCGAGCGTGGCGCCGGCATGCTGGGCGAGATGCTGCAGGAAGATCCTGGTGGTCCGCCCGTTGCCTTCGCGGAACGGATGGGCGAAGTTCAGGCGGGTGTGTACCTCGGCGAGAGCGTCGGCCACCTCGCCGAGTTCAAGGTCGTGCCATGCAGTGGCGTCGATGCGGCGATGAATCTGACGCAGGTACATGTCCATGCTGTTGTGATCACCGAAGTGGTGGACATACCTGCCGGCACCGCCCATGGAGATGTTGACGGTCCGGAACTGCCCGGCCCAGTCGTAGATGTCTCCATCAAACCCGGGGCACTTCATAGCCGTCACTCCGGTCAGCGTTGTCCCAGGACGCGTTCGGCAAAAACGTACCGGAGTGACGGCTGACCTTCCGTTGCGCTGCCACGTCGCAGACTTGGGCTCGTTCGGCGCAGCCACGTCGCAGACTTGGGCTCACTCGGCGCAGCCACAGCGCAGACTGGGGCCGCATGGCGCATCCTCGGCGCAGCCAGTGACGGCCGCTCGGCGCAGCCACGGCACAGCCTGAGGGCGGTCCGCAGCGGGACGTGGAACAATGGCCCCCGGTACCGCCGCCGGAGCGTGGTGCCAGCCCACAAGGCCGTTACCCAAGTCTTCCCAAGGAGTACAGATGGCGCTTATCGAGCAGGTCGGAGCCCGGGAGATCCTCGATTCGCGAGGCAACCCCACCGTCGAGGTGGAGGTGCTTCTGGACGACGGCTCGTTCGGCCGTGCCGCAGTGCCGTCCGGCGCGTCGACCGGTGCCCACGAGGCCGTGGAGCTGCGCGACGACGACGAGCGCTACCTCGGCAAGGGCGTGACCAAGGCAGTGGAGGCCGTCCTGGACGTGCTCGCGCCGGCCGTCATCGGGATCCCGGCGGAGGATCAGCGGCTGGTCGACGAGGCCCTGCTGGATGCGGACGGTACGCCGAACAAGGCCCAGGTCGGCGCCAACGCCGTGCTCGGCGTCTCGCTGGCCGTGGCCCGCGCCGCCGCAGAGTCGGCGAACCTGGAGCTGTACCGCTTCATCGGCGGTTCCAACGCGCACGTCCTGCCCGTGCCGATGATGAACATCCTCAACGGTGGCGCCCACGCGGACTCGGGCGTCGACGTCCAAGAGTTCATGATCGCCCCGATCGGCGCGCCGACCTTCCGTGAGGCGCTTCGCATGGGCACCGAGGTGTACCACCAGCTCAAGGCCGTCCTCAAGGACAAGGGCCTGTCCACCGGCCTGGGCGACGAAGGCGGATTCGCGCCGTCGGTCGATTCCACCAAGGCCGCCCTCGACCTGATCGTCGAGGCCATCAAGAAGGCTGGCTACGAGCTGGGCACCGACGTGGCGCTGGCGCTGGACGTTGCCGCCACCGAGTTCTACTCCGACGGCAAGTACCACTTCGAGGGCAAGCAGCTCTCCGCCGCCGAGATGGCTGACGTCTACGCGGGCCTGGTGAAGGACTACGCCCTGGTCTCGATCGAGGACCCGCTCGACGAGGACGACTGGGACGGCTGGAAGACCCTCACCGACATGATCGGCGACAAGGTCCAGCTGGTGGGCGACGACCTGTTCGTCACCAACCCGCAGCGCCTGGCCGACGGCATCGAGAAGGGCCTGGCCAACGCACTGTTGGTCAAGGTCAACCAGATCGGCACGCTCACCGAGACCCTGGACGCCGTGGACCTGGCCCACCGCAACCGCTACGCCACCATGATGAGCCACCGCTCGGGCGAGACCGAGGACACGACCATCGCCGACCTGGCGGTGGCCTGCAACTGTGGCCAGATCAAGACCGGCGCCCCGGCCCGGTCGGAGCGTGTGGCCAAGTACAACCAGCTGCTGCGCATCGAGGAGATGCTCGGGGACGCGGCCCGTTACGCCGGCGCCGGTGCCTTCCCGCGCTTCAAGGCCTGAGCAAGCAACGCAGTAAGGCCTGACGGTAGACGTCACGGCGAGACGGACAGGTAGTCGAGAGGAGGGCTGATGGCCCGCCCACCGCGCCCCTCGGACCGCCGGGGTGGCGGACGCGATCGCGCGTCGTCCCGGCGGCCCGGGGAGGCGTCGGGTCCTGTCCGGCGCCGCAGTCCCGACCGCCGCAGTCCCGACGGCCGTGGCACTGACCGTCGGACTACGGACCGCCGTGGCGCAGATCGCACCACCGGGTCGGGCGGCAGCACAGCCAGCGACAGCGGGGCCGGCTCCGGCTCGGGGGCCGACCCCAGCCGCCGAGGCGTGCCGCAGCGGCGTACGCCCTCGCGCGAACGGGATCGGCCCGCGCCGGCATCCGCCAGGTCCGGCCGGGTCGGCACCACCGCGCATCCGGAGGCCCATCGGCTGACCACCCGGACGGATCTGTCCGAGACGGTCCTGGGGCCGAAGAACTACACGCCCCGGCGGATCGGACTCCTCGCCGTCGTCGCCCTCATCCTGCTCGTCACCGTCTCCTTCCCGCTCCGGAACCACTACCAGTTCCTCCGCGACGAGAAGGCGGTGGCGCAGGAGCGCGCCGCGCTCGAGCGGACCATCGCCCAGCTCGAGGCCGAGCAGGAGATGCTGTCCGACCCGGCGTTCATCGAGCAGCAGGCCCGCATCCGGTTCGGCGCCGTCAAGCCGGGGGAGACCCCGTACAGGGTGAGCACGGTGGACCCGGTGGAGCAGGCGGCGGCCGAGCAGCGGGCGGCGGAGATCGCGGCGTTGCCGTGGCAGACGCGAGTGTGGAACTCGATCTCCGTGCCTGCCGATCCGGTCATGCCGGAGGAGTCGATCCTCGACGGCACGTCGATCCCGGGCGGTCCCGACACCCCGCCCGTCCCCGTGATGCCGGATCCGGGCGGCGTCACCGACCCCGCCGAGCAGAACCCCGACCAGCCTGAAGCGGCCGATCCCGGCGCCGAACCGGCTCCGTAACTTCGCACAGGAGGACCCCAGCGTGAGCGCTGACCCAAGCGTTTCCCAGGACGATCTCGACGCCATCGCCGCCCAGCTCGGCCGGCCGCCGCGTGGCGTGCTGGAGGTGTCCTACCGCAGCCCGGACGGGCGGCCCGGCGTGGTCAAGACCGCCCCGCGGCTCGAGGACGGCACCCCGTTCCCCACGCTGTACTACCTCACCGATCCGCGGCTCACGGCCGAAGCGAGTCGGCAGGAGTCGGCGGGGATCATGCGCGGGATGCAGGCGCGCCTGGCCACCGAGCCGGACCTGGCGGCGAACTACCAGGCCGCGCACGAGCGATACCTGTCCAAGCGCAACGCGATCGAGGACCTGGGCACCGATTTCTCCGGCGGCGGTATGCCGGAGCGGGTCAAGTGCCTGCACGTGCTCATGGCCTATGCGCTGGCCGAGGGGCCGGGCGTGGTGCGGCTGGGGGACGAGTCGGTGGCGCTGGCGTGCGAGGCCGGGCTGCGCGGCACCGCCCTGCCCGCTGACTGGCCGAGCCCCGAGGAGCTGGGCGTGCCTGACTACCTCGCCATGGACGAGCAGTGACCGCTGCTGTGCGCGTCGGTGCGATCGACTGCGGCACCAACTCCATCCGGCTGCTCGTCGCAGAGGGCGTCCCCGGCGAGCCCGGGTTGACCGACGTGGTGCGCGAGATGCGGATCATCCGACTCGGCGAGGGTGTGGACGCGACCGGGCGGCTGTCCGAGGGCGCGATTTCCCGCTGCCGCACGGCCCTCACCGACTACGTGGCCACGATGGCCGAGCTCGGCGTGCAGTCGGTGCGCATGGTGGCCACCTCCGCGACCCGCGACGCGGCGAACAAGGACGAGTTCTTCGGCATGACCGCCGAGGTGCTGGGCGCTCAGTTCCCGGGCGCGGTGGCCGAGGTGATCTCCGGGCAGACCGAGGCCGAGCTGACCTTCGCCGGCGGGGTGTCCGACCTGTCGCCGACTGACGGGCCGTTCGTGGTGACCGACCTCGGCGGCGGGTCCACGGAGATCGTGGTGGGCGAGCTCGCCGGTGGCGAGGTGCGTCTGCTCGGGGCCCGCAGCCTGGACATCGGGTGCGTGCGCATCACCGAGCGGGTTCTGCACTCTGACCCGCCCAACCCTGACGAGATCGCCGAGGCCCGCGGGGTGGTGTCGGCAGCGCTGGCTGAGGCCGGCGACGTGCCGGTGGGCCGCGCGGCCCGCTGGGTGGGCGTGGCGGGCACCTTCACCACGATGAGTGCGCTGGCACAGAACCTGGGGGAGTACGACCCCGAACGTATCCACGGCAGCGTGATCTCTCTGGACCGGATGCGCGAGGTGTGCGACCGCCTGGTGGCCTCGTCGGTGGCCGAGCGGCGGAGCCTGGGGCCGATGCACCCCGGTCGCGCGGACGTGATCGGCGGGGGCTCCATCGTGGTGCAGGCGCTGTGTGATGTGATGGAGCGCGCGGGTTTGTCCGAGCTCACGGTGAGTGAGAAGGACATCTTGGACGGCATCGCGATGTCGGTGCTGACCCGCCTGGCCGGTTAGTCCCGCACAGCGGTCCGCGCGCCACCGGTCCCGCTCGGGCGGGGCCGACTAGCCCCCATAGCCCAATTGGCAGAGGCAGACGGCTTAAAACCGTTTCAGTGTCGGTTCGAGTCCGACTGGGGGCACCTCTATTCGATGGTGAAGGGTAGTGCTCGCCGGAGCAGCGACGACAAGGCCTCCCACGCGGCGAATTCTCCCCTGCAGACCTGTGCCGTCTCCTCGTCCTCCTCGCCTTCGGCGGATTGGTGCCAGCTGATCGCTTGCTCCTCACTCAATCGGATGCACGTGAGAATGAGCGACCGGTCGCGCCGCATCAGCCGTGCCGCCAGTTCCGGGTCCACGACGACGTCGGGCTCGTTGTCCATGTGGATCAGCGCCAAGAGCTCGTCGGGTAGGTCGTCGTCGCCGGACTCGTCCTCGGCAGGTTCGACGTTGTCGTCTCCGTCCGTGCTTCCGCCGAAGAGGACGGTGCCGCCGGTCCGGGAGGCGATCTCCTCGTCGGACTCGTCGATGATTCTGCTCGCTGTGACGATCACGTCGATGAGGTGCGCCGGGACGAACGGTTTGGCGGGGAAGTCGCAGGTGGCCATCACGTCGTCGTCATGGATATGGAAGCGGACGTACAGCGACCATGAGTTCAGAACCCTGAGGATTTCAGAGGCACGTTCGGGGTGCCGCATCTTTGTGACGGCGAAAGCAGTGACGGAGACGGCCATGGGTTCGCGCACCTGGATGAGCAGTCCGGCGCTCCCGGCACGGATAGGGAAGACGCCGTCGTCGTCTGGAGGAACGTACATCCCGTACATATTTCGCAACACATGCGAGACGGCCCACTGCAGCTCTTCCAGCGTCCCTGCGACGTAGGGCTGGTCGATCGGTAGAAGCTCCTCGTCCTCGTGGGGGTCAGCGGAAGGCGGGGGTGCGTGGAGCTCGTCCTCGACGGGAGCGGGCTTGAGGAACGACGGGTGGGGAATCCCGAACACCCGGCGGAGCGTATCGACCACGAGTACGGCGACCGCGTCGATCGCGTCTACGGGAGCCGACACGTAGAAGTTCTGGATAGAGGGTGTCTCGCCAGGTGCGGACGGAGGGTTCCACCCCAGAGCGAGCAGGTCGCCGATCTGGATTGCGGACAGTCGGGAGGTGGCCGGCAACTCTTGATTGCTCGATACCTCGACTCGAACGGTCTCGCCTTTGTCAATCACGAACGCATTAATGAACGGCGAGGCGTCGCCGAGTGAATTGTCAATGCATAGGGAGATGTAGGTGTCGTCGTCGAGTGAGAGAATACGTCCGACAAACCCATCGCCGAATTCTTCCCATGCGCCGCTGATCTGTCTTTCGTCAGAATCGCCAGGTGAGATGGTTCCTTCCTCGGCATCGAGATCGGCATCCTCGAACAGCTCACTCGGGTGATGAATCCCGAAGACCTTCTGGAAGGTGGTGGTGATGACCTCGGCCATCTCGGCGGCGAACGTGATGTCGACGACGGCATGGAAGTGAGGGCTTCCATCGGGATCCGCTGGCGCGGTGGGAGCGAACCAGCCGACCTGGAGCAAACTCTGCTCTTGGTCGCTAGTGAGTTTGTGTGACCCACTCAGGTACTGATTGCTCGAGACCTCAGCGCCGACCTGGTCGCCGTCGATTGACTTCACGACCTGGACAAACGGTGCGCCATCGGTGCCCATGTCGGTGAGTTCGACGGTGTAGACAGCTCCGGGCTTGAGTTCGTCGATCCGTGTTGTGAGGTAATCGGTGAATCGCTTCCAGTCGGCGTTCGGTCTGTCCGAGACACCAGTGTCGTCAGTCATTCCTCGAACAATATGCGGTTGGGCTGCGCGCACGCGCCGGTTTTCGCTCTCAGGTAAGGCTCGGCTCGAGTACTCATGTCGCTCGTGTCCCAAGCCCGTTGGTCAGGTGGCGTAGGGCCAGTACCGGAGACTGCCCCGTTCGCCGCGCTTCTTAGCAGGTAGGGAGTGGCCGTGAGGGCCCACCACCTCTTGCCACAGCGGGTCTGCGTTGTCCACGATGGGAATGACATCGCATCCGCGACGATAGTGCGGAGCATCGTAGATCTGCCGGAATGTGCCGGGAACTATCTGGAACAGTCCCCGGGTGACCCCCCGATAGACGGCGACTAGATGCGTAATGCCAGAGTTTTGGATTCTCCTCTGATCCCACCGCCACCAGCAGCAAGTCGAATTGGCAAGCTCGTCGATGGAGGATTCGAGAAGCTTCTTGTCCATCCACTCGTTCTTGAAACCGAACCCAGATCGGATTCGCCCGTTGGGCATCTGCTCCTCCGCGTCCTTCCAGTCGCCGAGGGTGATCAGGAGCAATGGATGTTGCGAGATGAGCGCCGGTGCTCGGAGCTCATCGATGATGTCTCCGAGTCTGGTGATTCCCTGCGCGGCGTCCCCTCCCCGGACCTTGTTGGTGAGAGGTGTCCCGTTCGTGAGCGGACGAATCCGCTCCGGTGATGACGAGATGGGGAAGGTTCGGACGAAGTCGATGAGAGTGGATTCGACAGCGGAGTACTCAGCGCGAGTCATCCCGAACCTCAGGATCCAGATGTCGACTTCTTCACCGGAGTCCTCGATCGACGAGATCCGATCAAGCTTCTCGTTCAACCCTGCAGGGTTTTCAGCGGCGACCCAGGCCTTGGCCTCGAGCCCGTGGTGTTCGACCCGCGCGCTGGTGCCCTTACCGATGTAAAAGGGGATACCGTCGCGAGGGTCGACGAGCGCGTAGACGTAGTTCCCGAGCCGGTGCGCCACGTCAGCGTTGATCGACATCACTTGGTCAGTCATCGGCCGTCCCCCTTGTCAGCGGTGTGAAGGTGGCGCTGGTACGAGGTCGGAGTGATCGATTGGACTGTATGACCGCATCTGCTCGAGAAGCGCGAGCGCGCCTCGGCGGCTGAGCTTCTCGTGGTGCCGATCGTTGAAGGCGTTGCGCAGACATCCGAAGCAACTGGTCTCCTCGCCGCAGTCACAGGAGGAGACCCTGCGGTAGGCCTCGTCGAGGACTGTGGGGAACTCCTCCGTGATCTTCCTCGCCGCGCCGGCGCCGGCCGGCACAGTGTCGAAGATGACGATGGATCTGACGCCACCCTTCCACGAGAGAGTGGCGGCGATGTCGTCACGGGAGATCTCGAGACCTTCGGACGCGCCTTCGAGTAGTGCGTACATCAGAGAGAGCATGCTGTCGGAGTCTGCATTGACCAATCCTCGTGCAACGATCTCCGCGGAATCGGTCTGGTACCGGTGCCCCAGGGAGAACACGTCAAACGAACCTCGGCACTCCGCGCCGGAGAGCGGATTCTCGTGGGCGGTCGAACGGTCGCCGTCGTTGGCTCTGGCCCAGCCGCAGATGTTGCACACCCGGAACCCCATCCCGATTCCCTCGGATAAGACCACCATCTTGGCGCGCACGCCCGCGGTCACCGTCGTGGTTGCGGGGTTGCCCTTCAGCGTGATCTCGGAAAGTGAATCGCCTGGGTACTCCACGTGGGATGAACCGAGCGTCCTACGGGAGGGCGGCGAAGATCCCACGGTGTCGGGAGTCCGGTCCGCGACGAAACCCCACTCGGGAATGATGAACCGCCTCACGCTCTTGCCGGTGTGCTCGGTGCCGCACACCGCGCAGGTGGAGGCGGCGTCGGAGAGGTCGAGACCGCTCTCGAAGGCGTCGCAGTTGCGGCAGACCCGGTACTCGTTGCGGACGAAGGCCTTGCCGGGCTTCTTCGCCACGGCCCGGGAGGTCCACAGTTTTCCCGCGGCCACCACCTGGTTCCCAGGGGCATAGTCGAGGATCGCCAGCGCCAGGTCGCGGTCGAGCTCCAGCTTCGATCCGGCGGGGTCCGAAGAGTGGTTGGTACGAAGCCCTACCGTGTCCACAGGGAAGCCGTATTTCGGAAGCACGTTCCGCTGGGCGAGGACACCCAGCGTCTGGCGTCCTTCGACAGTCTTGAGCGTCCGCTCGAGGAGCGCGGCGAAGCTGAACTTCTTCTCCGAGGAAGCTGCGCCCTGCAGCTCGGTGAGCTGCGCACGCTCGAGCCGGATCTCTTCTGCAACGCGGTCGAGTAGCTCGAGTAGCGGCTCGACCCACGAGTTGTCGGCGACTCCCAGCTCCTCGTGTAGCTCCACCGGAACCACCCGAGCAACTGAATCGGCGATCTCCACCGGAACCGGGGTGAGGAACTGACGGATCTCCCGCCATGCTTCGTCGGCGGGGTCGTCAGCACAGAACAGGTCTGCGATCTGCTGGAACTCGACACCCCTCTCGACGTACATGTGCCGGAAGAACTCGGCGAACACGATCGAGTGGATGTGCCTGCGGGCGATTCGTTCGTTGTCGATGGGTACCCACGGAACGCGCATGACCCCGTTGATCATCTGAGTCGGATCCTGGAAGCGGGAGAGGTCGCGTGAGCGCCGCTGGGCATAGGTGGTCACGAATGCGGCGGAATCGGTCCGGCGCCCGGCGCGTCCGGCGCGCTGGACGTAGTTCGCCGTTCGTGGGGGCATGTTGCGGAGGACGACGGCCTGGAGATCACCCACGTCGACGCCGAGCTCGAACGTGGTCGAGCATGACAAGACGTTGACCTCGCCATGGATGAACTGGTTCTGGATCTCTAGTGCCTGCGACGAGGTCCACTGGGCGGTGTGCTCCTTCGCGGACATCGGAGCGATGGCGATCGAGCGGTAGAGATTTCGGTAGTGGTTATTCTCCTGCTCCAGGAGCGGGATCGGGTACGAGACTAGTTGACCGTCGCAGTTCAGGGTCGGACACACATCGGCAGCGTTGTGCGCGGTGAGGTTCCGGCATACATCGCACCGCCACCACTCTGCCGTTGTTCCGGGCCGCAGCTCGATGCGGCGATGGTCGAGTTGGTATGAACCGGTCGTCGGTGTATTCGGGCGCATCCAGCCCAGGCCCGGTCGTCCCGGTTCAGCGGGCGTGGAGAAGAGATTCCAGAGGTGATTGAGGAACTCCACCGCCTTGTCCTGCTGTCCCACGGTGGACAGGACGCGGCGGAGGTAGTCGAGTCGCTTGTTGGTCCCTCGAGTCGGGGCCCAGGACAGTTGCTTCTTGCGCCGATCGGAGCCGTCGGACCGCATGGAGATGACGACGTTTCTCGGAGCGAACAACTCGTCGCCGACGTCGACGCCGTCGGGGACCGTGACCGCACCTTGACGACGCACCATCGTGGCGAGTTGTTGGAGAAGCGCCCGAGCACTGTCCTCCCCGAGAGCGTCCAGGAGTGGACGCGGAATGACTGTGCCGGCAGGCAGCGCCATGCTCACGTGGAGAAGGCCGAGTCCCTCGAGCGACTGCCTCACGTCCGTCCCGATGAGGTCGGCCATGACCCACGTCCCCACGGCACGGTGCTGGCCGTGGGAGGTGACGGTGGAATCGAAGAGGTGGGCTTTACGTCCGGCGGCTGCGGCATCGGCGACGAGGTCGTCGATCGCTGCGGGCGTCGTTGCGAAGTGCGGCGCCTCGATGGTGCGGGCGAGCAATCGTCGCTGGATCAGCCTCGAGTACGTCGAGTCGAGGTAGGGGGCGGCGTAGGCGGCGGCCTGTCGGGAGTCGCTGAACATCAGGAGTTTGCGACCTTCACCCACGAGTTCGCGGGACTTGTCACGAGCGATGGGCAGCTGTTGGTAGAGCGAGGTGGTGACGACGGCGGAGGGGGCGTCGTTGCCCAGATCCAGCCGGCGGACGAGGTTCGATTTGCGGGCGCCGCAGTGATTGCAGGTCGACAGTCCCGCCTTGGACACGCGGAGCGCGACGATGGGACGCATCTCGCCGCGTCTGCAGCCATCGGGACACCTCAGGGTCTGAGAGTCCGACAGGCGGCCGCATCCGGTGCACAGCCAGGAGGCACGAGCGTCCACCGCCTTCTCCTCGGCGGAGAGGAGGTCGTCGTCGTCGTCCACCACCGCCTCCTCGGAATCGAGTAGGGCGAACCACGAGGCCTTTGTGACGCGGGCGGTGACGGGGACTAGTCGTTCGTCTTCGATCTCGCCTGCGAGGTGGACGGTTCCGCACGAGGTGCAGGTGGCGAACTCGAACACTGCCGCCTCGCAGGCGGGGCACGTCTCGTGGCGGGCGAGAGCGACATGGGGGCCGGACTCGGAGAGGCAGGTGAACGCGCCTTCGGTGGCACGGACGAAGAAGTGGTACCTGGCAGAGAGGACGGGGTGCCCGTTGTCCAACTGAACCCCGCCCCCCAGGCGCACGAGGATCTCCACCAGCCTGTCGGCGTCGTCCCTGTCGGGCCACAGCTCGCCGGCGACGGTGTGGATGTCGACTGGACCGTCCTTGAGAAGGCCGCGGAGAGCGACAAGGTGGGCCTCGTGGTCGAGCGCTTGACCGGGGGTGGGCAGGCCCGAGAGCGCGGTGAGTCGCTCGATATCGGGCCCGCCCGGGTCCGACGTGCCCCACTCGTCGTTGGCGCCCTCGACGATCGACACGAGTTCCTCGGGGGACAGTTCCCACGTGGAGTCGACGGTGGCGGGGATCCGATCGGCGTGGACGACGTCCTGCTGTGCGGGGTCGTCGGTGTACGCGAAGTCGGCGTTGAACAGGTCGGACGCGAACTTCGTGACTTCGGTGGGATGGCCGTCCAGGGACGCGGACGTGGCGATGTACTGCAGGCGATCGGACGGGGCGACACGGTCCTTGAGTCGCCGCAGGAGCATGCCGACCTCGGAGGCCTGGGCGCCGTCGTAGACGTGTGCCTCGTCGAGCGCGACGAACCGCCAGGTCTGGTGACCGTGCGAGGCGAACAACTCGATGTCCCTGGGGCGCAGCAGCAGGTACTCCAGCATCGCGTAGTTGGTCAGCAGGATGTGGGGTGGCTCGGCCTGCATCTCTTCACGGCTGAGTCGCTCGTTGGGGAGGACCTCCTGACCGGGGTTAAGGGACTCGAAGTGCCGCCGGGCGTCCTTGGCGGTGTGCTTGGTCTCGCCGGTGTAGCGGCCGAAGGTGATCTCGGGGACGTCGGCGAGCATCGTGCGCAACCGCTTGAGTTGATCGTTGGCCAGGGCGTTCATGGGGTAGAGCAGGAGCGCCCTGACGCCGGGCCCGAGAGTCCCGGCAGCTTGCTCGGTAAGAAGATGGTTGAAGATCGGTAGCAGGAAGCTTTCGGTCTTTCCGGAACCGGTGCCGGTGGTTACCACGACGTTCCGGCCGGCGACGACCTTGCGGATGGCCTTTTCCTGGTGGGCGTACAGAGGTCGCTCCAGAGGGAGGGCCTCGCTCGCCATCCGCCGGAACGAGGCGCCCAGGACGCCCTCGTCGATGAGCTCCTCGAGCGACAGTCCAGGTGCGTACGGAGGCGTCGTTTCCAGCAGCGGTCCCTTGGTGAGGCTCCGGGTCTCACCGACGACGCGGACGAACTCGTCGTGCAGCGCGGCATCATTCGGGCTGAGCAGAGTTGTGATGTAGCGCTTGTACGTCGTCTCGATGGCGTGCGCGGTGGCGAGCGGGTCGAGGATCTCGGTCACTGGGAACTCCTAGGTGCGGAAGATGGCGTCGACGAGTTCTTCGTCCGAAGGCTTCCCGACGGGGATATACGGGTTGGACTGACGCTGGGCAAAGTCGAGCGCCGTAACCAGGGCATCCGCGGTCACCAGGTCGATCATGGTCTGTTCCGGCTCGCGGAGTGCGAAGCGAGACCAGGCTCGGTCCAGGTCGGGCGGAAGCGAGAGCGGAATCCGGTCTGCTGCGGCAAGCCGGGCGTAGAGACAGACGATGAGGCTGGCCACAGGTGCGTTGGCCCACGCGAAGCGATCTCCGAGGGTGCCGAGCTGTTTGCTGCGGACGGAATAGTTCTTTCGCAGCGAAGCGAAGCCTGCCACCACGGACATCGGGTTCCTGTCGCCGCGGACGACCACTTCGAAGAACTCTCGGAGTTCCACGGGATCGGCGGTGGCCTGGTGCCGGAACAGCGCCAGGTACGCATCGTATCGAGAGGCGGGATCGATGAGTCCACCCGGGATCAGCTTCCGCTGCTCGAGGTAGTCGGCAACCGCGCCCGGCTCGTCGCTCCGCAACACCAGATCCCGGCTCAGTGCAGCCGACTTCGCGAACGGGTCCCAACCGCGTTCGAGGATCGTCGAGAGTGCGTAGCCTCCGACCTCTCGAAGCCGGCGCCTCATACCGCCGCGGAAGGCCTCTGGGGTCGCGGGGAGGTCGGCGATCGTGAGGAGCATGTCGAGCCAGGGTTCCGAGGCGAGGACGCGTCGGTCGATCGCGACGGAATCCGGATCGTCCTCGTCGGGTCGGAAGGAGTCGAAGACCAGACCGGTGCGGATGAGGAGTGCGAGTTTGTCGGCCGTGGAGAGCTCCGACGCCGCCAGGGAGAGGAGCGACGGGCGAGGGTCACGCCGGATCTCGCGAGCGAGCAGGCCGAACCGCTCGTCGTCACCCGGTTCGAGTTTCCGGTCGAGCAGGGCGAGCGCGGACCAGATCTCGGACAGCGAGGGATCCACATCGGGGACAACGTCGAGTCCGAGGAGGAATCTGGAGATTCCCGCCGTGGTCGGGCTGCCGAACTCGGCCTCCCGTGGGAACCGGATGCTCTCCGGCGGCGGGAAGCTCTCCGGCGGGACGGGGTCCCAGGCGTCGTCGACGACGGGCGTTACTCGGATGTCTCCGGACCCGAGGACGGAGGCGGGGAGGGTGCCGCGGCCCTTGACGAGCGGGACGGTGGTCACGGGCGCCCACGGACGCGCGATGCGCCACACGTGCAGGACGATGTCGGTGCGCACGTCCAACCCGAGGACGTTGACCCGGTCACCCTCGACCTCGACCCGGACGTTCGCGCCGATGGTGCTGAATCGGACGAGCGGCGCCTCGTAGGTCTGCGCGTCGGGGTAGCGAAGGATCAGCACGACCTCGCCGACCTGAGCTTCACGAGCGGCGCCGGCAAGCCGGTCGGCAGGCATCGTCAGGACCCCGGACCGCGTGCGCCGGGGAAAGTCCTCGTTGCCGTACTCCCGCCCGTTGAGGCTGCGTACGACGGCGCGGACCGAGACGTCGGCAGGAACGCCCCGGACGGCGAGCGTCGCCCGGGAGAAGTCCTCTGGGCGGCGGCCGATCCGACGATCGCTCCACACGGCGATGCGTCCGACGGGGGTGAGGCGGAACTCGAGACGCGGAGGCCGGACCGTGACCACTGCAGATGCCGCACCATTGCGCAGGCGGACCGTCTTCTTGGAGTCCGTCGGTCCGAAGGCGAGCGTCTGATCGAGCACTTGGAGTGCCGGTGACGTGGAGCCGCAGTCGGCGTGCACCGGGGTGAGGTTCTCGTCGTCTGGTAGACGGAGGTCGTCGTCGAACTCGACGGAGAGCCCTTCGGCGACAAAGACGCTGTGGTCGAGTCGCGCTCCGTCCGGGCCGGTCACACGGACGTCGAAGCGCCCCAGTTGCTCTGGTTCGCCGTCGAAGAGCGGGACGTCACCGCCGTCAGGCGCCGCGTACTGCCCCTGGAGGGTCCACTCGCGGGCTCCTGACCGTCGGTACCGGATGGTCCACTCGTCCGCCGACTCCGGACCCAGGGCGGGGAGGCTGATCCAAGGACGTGAGTACAGGACGGGAAGCTTCTCGCTGAATACCCCGGGCAGAACGGGGAGTGGGTCGTCCGGAAGGTCCAGGAGTACGGGCAGGGGCCGGCTACCGACCCGGAGGTCCACCGTTGTGCCGTCCCCGGTCCTCGCGCGGACGGATGTGGTCTCGGAGAGATCCCACTGGCGGATCTCCCAGCCGTCCCAGCCGATAGGGGCGCCATATCCACCCAGATCACGGGGAGCGTGAGGGGGTTCGCCCAGAACATCAAGGTCTCCGGGGACGATGGCGACGATCTCGGATCGAGGCAGGACGGCGGCGTCCGGGAGATGTTCACCGCGGGTGGAAAAGGTGATGATGGGTCGGGCGTCCTCGTAGAGACGCATCTCCACTGGGTTCGCGTACGAGGGGTGGGTGACCACGACGCGCCGCGCCGGCTGATCGACGGGGACCTCGACGGCCTGGTCGCCCCGGAACCGTTCCGGTGCCACCCGGACGACGGCCGTGTCGATCGTCACCGTCCATGGTGCCGAGGTGTGGCTGGAGGGTGCGGGTATCCGGACGACGATCGAGTCGTCAGCCTGCAGGTGGAGGGTGGGGACCTCGCGGGACCGTCGACGCTCGGACCGGACGCGATCGACCACGTCGGCACGGAGGAGCGCGTCGCGGAGTGCGTCGACAACGATCTCCGGAAGACGTGTGGTGTCCGCGGTGAGGGTCGTGGGATCGGCTGCCGGGTTCTCCGCGATCTCGGCGACGATGCGCGCCAGTTCGTCGAGGTATTCCCGACCGCGGTCGCCTCCGTACTGGATGAAGTCGCGAGTGGACACGTCGAGCTGGTGCAGCACCTGCTCGTGGCTCGGTTCGAGGATCCAGTCCCGGAACCGACGGCTCTCGCGCGACGTGACGTTGCCGACGTAGGCGCTCAGCGCGTCGAGGAGTCCGTCGAAACTCGCGGTGGGGATCCCGGCGTGCACAGCGAGACGCTGCACGTACCTGGCCGCCGGCAGATTCTCGAGGGGGTCGAGCCCGAACCGCTGGAGCAGGGCCGGGATCGCGGTTCGGAGCGCGGCCTCGTCTGACGAACGACGCTCGACGCCCAGCCGAGCCCAGAACGCGTCCCAGTACGCATTGTGTTCCAGCCCGATGGAGGCCATTCCCACCAGCGCGACGAGAGTGGTCGCGGGGAAGTGGTGGACGATCTGGGCGACCGTGGTACCCCGACTGCGGGAGAGGCGGTAGCGCGCTGCGTAGACGTCCAGGAGGACGTCGAGTTCGACGGACGAGAAGTCGGCCTCGACAGCCAGAACCGCATCAGCGAGCCGGCCCCGGACTGCCTGTTCCCAGCTGTCGATGTCGTCGTCCGCGGTAAGGACTCTCCGTGAGCCGGTCGGGGCGACGGGGGTGAGCGGTGCATCGACGGCGAGAGTGGGGGGCCGAGGCGACGAAGACTCCTCGGCAGCGGGCGGCGCCGGGACCGGTCTCGACGCCACGGGCTTCGCCTCACGGGGTTCCGGAACGGCCGGTGTCTCTTCTGGCGCTGCCCGCAGAACCGCGCCCACCTCGGGCACGAGGAGTTCGCAGACCTCGGCCAGGGTCACGTCGAGGAGCCCGACGGGGCGCATGAGCTGCGGGTGTGTGCTCACCGCGTGGCCGGAGGAATCGGCGACGAGGGTGTCGACCCAGTGCCGGACCTCGGTGGAGTCGAGAATCGTGCGTGCGTCGGCGACGGCGGCGTCGATCACCGCGTCGAGATCGCCGTTGAGTTCTCGCGCGACGTACGCCCGGGCGGTCTTTATGTCGCCTCCGAGCAGCCGGACGTCGACCAGAGCGTAGAAGCGCTCGGGGTCGAGGGAGAACAAGACGGAGCTGACCGCCCGGAGGACGGGTTCCTTGGGCCAGGTCCCCGATCGGGAGGCCGCCGTCGCGGCGTTGGCCTGGGCGAGCGAGCCGTGTAGGCGTCGGCTCTCCGCGCGCGACAGTGGTTGGGAGATGTCGGACGGTGGGCTGGAGGCGATCGCGGAGAACGGCACCTCCGTGCCGCCGCCCCGGCGAACGCCGAAGTCCGAGGGGACGAGCGGGTACAGCTCGCCGAGAGCGTAGTCGGGTGTCGTCCGATAGGTGGAGGCGATCTCCAGGATGGTCTCGACGCGATCCTCGGGGAGGGTGTCCGCCACGGCCAGCGCCCCGCCGGCCGGGACATGATCGACGACAAGCTCCCAGAAGGGGAACGCCTCACTCCAGGTGGTCGGGCTGGGACCCCTGGGTCGAGGGGGAGTCATGACGACGCTCCGGCGAGCGCACCTTCCGGCAGCAATGTCGATGGCTTCTCGCCGGTGGTCACGACCAACTGGTCGCGGGCCCGCGAGGAGGCCACGTACAGCAGCGACCGTTCCCGGCGGAGGAGGTGCTCCCGGTCCTCGTCGGTGAGCCCGTACGTGCCGTGGGACGAGGGGAGCGTGCCCTCGGAGACGCGGGCCAGCACCACGTGGGTGAATTCCATGCCCTTGGAGGAGTGCATGGTGAGGACGTGGACGCCGGCGCCATCCTCGGTGCTCACGTCGATCCCGCGGGACTCGAGGCCGTCGATGATCCGGTCCACGTCCCGCCGGTTGTGGGTGAGGACTCCGATGGACGCGCCGTCGTCGTGGGCGAGCCATTCCCGGATGTGCTTCTCGGCCACGTCGAGTTCGCCGGCGAGGGTCTGCGCCTGGGCCACCTGCGGGACGGGGCCGCTGCGGGCGGAGCGGTATCCCGCGGTGGAGTCGGCGTCCCCCTCGGTGTCGACGAAGGTGTCGCCGTGGAGGATGTTCATCGCGAAGCCCAGGTTCTCGGCGGTGGTCCGGTAGTTGAGGGTGAGGCGGTTGGCTCGACCCACGATGTTGATGCCGTAGTGGGACAGGCGGGTGGGGCGACCGTAGATTCGCTGGTGGCCGTCCTCCGCGATGAACAGGTCGTTGGGGGAGTCCGCGACCACGGCGCGGAGCAACCGCCAGTGACCCACATGGAAGTCCTGGGCCTCGTCGACCACGGCGTGATCGACGAGCCGACCGCCGCCGGCTTCGGCGCGCAGGTCCAGCACCGTGGCGGCGAGGCAACCGAGCACCGGGAACGTCTGCTTGCCCTCGCGGCGGGTGATCGCCAGGTAGGCCTCGATCACCGCCCACACGGCGGTCCGTGCCTTGCGGTTGAGCGGGGTGCCCCGGCCGGACCGGTCGGCCTTGAGGTAGCCGGCCTTGGTGGTGACCCGCTGCGCGAGGACCACCGTCTCGAGTTCTCCGCGGAGGAAATCGGGGGAGGAGGTGGGGCCGCTGGGGGCGTCGGAGGTCCGTTCTGCCGCCTCGAGCCACAGTTCACGGTCGTCCTGGTCGCTGAGGGGTAACGGCATCGACTGCAACGGCGAGCCGAGGAGGGTGCTGGAGGCCTCTCGCAGCTGGTCGGTGGAGGTCGTGCGGAGAACTGCCATCGTCACCTGGTCTATCCCCGCCACGCACACCCCGGGTTCGCCGGCCGTCTTCGCCCGCGGCAGGTTCGGGTCGAGCACCGAGAGCTGTCGACCGAGCGAGGCGGCGAGCACCTTGGTGAACGTGGTGAGCAGTACCCGAGGCGCCGTCCCGTCGGCTCCGGGTCCGTCGATCGTGCCGTCGACGAGCGCCTTGGTGCGGTGCAGCGCCACAACGGTCTTGCCCGTCCCCGCTCCACCGGAGACCCGCCAGGAGCCGTTCCGGGAGCGGGTCGCGAGGATCCGCTGAGTCGGGTGGAGGAAGGTGGTCCACGCCTCGAAGTCGCCGCTCTCGATGATGTCGCGCATGACGTCCTTGGACTCGCGCGAGTCCCCGAGGTAGGTGAACTGCATCGAGGACGCCGGCTTGGTGACGGCACGGACGAACTCGTCCTCGCTGGTTGACTCGGCGCCGAGGTCGAGTTCCGTGCGGACCTGCTCGATGGTGTAGCCGACGGCCAGTCCCAGCAGCGCGTCGCGCTCCCACGGGGCGGCCTCGGAGAGCACGGCCTCGAGCTCCGCAAGCGTGGATGCCGCCAACGCGGGCCCCGCGACCGAGGGCTCGATACCGAGTTCGCTTCGGAGGACGTCGGCGGTGATGCCCCCCTCGCCGAACGCCGGGGCCGGGGTCGCGGCCGGGGAGGGGGGCGTGGACGACGACGAGGTGTCCGACTCCGGTGCGGTGGCCTCTGCGGCGGCCGCCGCCTTAGCCTCCGCCGCGGCGATCTGCTCCTGCTTGGTGTTCTCGGCGGCCAGCGCGGCGTCGATCTCGGCGGCCTGCTCCCGCACGAGGGAGAGCACACCGTTGACCGGATTGACCTTGAGGGTCAGAGTCGCGGCGGTGTCATATGCCTCGTCGTGGTTGTAGGTGCCCACGTAGACGTAGTGTGTCTCCGCGCCGCCGTCGATCCGGAACACCAACGACCGGAACTGGTCGTTGACGCGGACCGAGCGGATGCGCGGATCCACGGAGTTCTTGATGGGCTCGACGTGCGCGCCGACCGAGGTGTCGTCCTCCTGGAGCTTGGACAGCATGTCGAACACGCGCTTACGCACGGAGCCGTCCAGGTTCTCCTTCTTGTTGATGAGAGTGATGGTGGGCATCTCAGCTCTCCTCTCCGCCTGCCGCTCCGAGTGCGTCGCGCAGGCGCGCCTCGGACCCTTCCGTCCAGTCGATCACCGTCCACCCGGCGTCGGCTATGGGCTGCACCGTATCCGGTGACTGCGACACGAACAGTGCGACCTTGGCGTCCGACCAGGAATAGTTGGCGATCACGCCGCGCACCTCTTCGCCGTGATCAGGCAACGGTGCCCCCATCTCGGCCAGCGTGCGGAGGATGTCGAGTTCGGCGGTGGAGTCGGGATCGTCGGGGTCGATCTCCTCGGCGAGGTCCTGCCAGCCGCCAGTGAGATCGGGGGCGGGCCCCGCGGCCGTCGTTGTGGAGGCCTGGGCGGAGGCGGCCTCGTCGACCATCGCGGCGAGCTCGGCCTCCACATCGACCGTTCCGGTGTCGAGTCCGTCGACGGCATGGATGCGTGAACCGCCAGGGCGCAGTGAGAGCAGGTTGGACCAGCGTAGCCACCACTGCCAGTCGTCTCGATAGGTGGCGGCCCCCACGGCGGCGTCCGATGAATCGATCACCAGGTCTACCCACACCGCCGACGCCTGGCGAGGGCTGCCGGAGGCGGACAGACGTGCGTGGGTGCGGGCCAGCGTGCGCCCGCCGGCACCGGCGACGCCCGTCGCCAGCGCGTAGGTGGCACAGGCGTGGCCGACGTCCTGCCACTGCTTCGGGTCCGGGTCGGCGACGATCCGGGCGAGGAGCTGAACGGGATCACCAGCGGTCATGTGGATCAGCGCAGGCGCGATGCTCAGTGTCTGCGCGAGGGCGGTGACGATGGTCGTCTTGGCCCAGGTAGCGGGGGCGCTCACCGCGTCGGCCTCGTCGAGGTCGGCGTGGGTGACGGCCCAGGGGATCCACCCCTCCGCCCGGGCGGCCTCGCGTTTGTCGGCGTCGTCGGCGACCCGGTTGCATCCGGGGCTGGCGTGGTAGGCGGCGCCGTCGGTGTAGATCGCGAACCGCGGCAGGTTGGGGTCGTCCGGCCGGAGCAGGTAATCCGGTTGGGTCCACGCGTTGTCGATGGGGACCTGCGCGAGCAGATCCCACGTGACCTTGGAACCGGGCATGCGGATGCGTAGCGCGCTGTATTTTCCGGCCGGGACCGTGTCGATCTTCGCGCCGGCGTCCTCCAGGAGGGCGGCGAAGCGGTGGCGAAAGCGCACCTCCAGCGCGGAGTCCCCTTCGATGTCGAACTTCTGTGTTTCCACGATGTGCCAGTTCTCCAATGTCGGCTCGGTCTCGTCGTCGTGGTCCGTCCCCACCAACAGGTTGAACAGAGCGGTCTCCGCGGCGGCTCGGGAGGTGCGGTCCACGTCGGATTGATTCGAGTGCGGGAGGAGGCACTCGGGACACGCCAGTCGGTTCTCCGCCGCGCACGGGCAGTCGCGCACCGCGGTCCAGGCGGTGTGCAGGAGTCGCCAGACGTCGGCTGGTGTGGCGAACTCGGCCAGGTAGCCGGTGCCGCCGGGCACGCTGTCGTGCAGGAGTAGCGCGGGGGAGGGCGAGCCGACCTGTGGGACTGTCACCGACGCCACGTCGAGGTGGCTGGGGTCGCCACCGAGGGCCCGGCGGAACCCGAGCTTGAGTGCGGCCACGAGGCTGGGCATGACCATGCCGTCGTAGGTGGAGACCGTGCTGGGCAGGTAGAGCAGCACGCCCTCGGTGTGGAGCGTGCGTCCGAGCGCGACGTGGACGTTGTGCTCGTCCGCGGAGTCGGCGTGGGCGCACCACGGGCGGTGGTCTCGACGGGTGTTGCGGCCGGCGTCGGAGTCCAGGTGACCGCAGTACTCGCAGAGCCGGAACTGCGGTGCGGCGGGCTGGTCGCCGCCGATCATCCGCGGGGCACCGGGCCCGGTCCCGAGGTTGATCCAACGGATGTCAGCGCGGCGGAGGTAACGGGCGCCGAAGCCGTTGTCGTCGACGAACCAGGCCGCGGCCCCGTCCTCGGGTCGGAACGCCAGGGTGCGCGCCACAGAGTAGCGACGGCTCAGGCGTTCGTCGTGCCGCTCGTCCACGGTGGCGGAGTCGCGGCTCACCTGGGCGGCCACGCGGCGCAGCGGCACCACGTCCAGCACCTGCGCGGAGTCGGCGTATCCGGCCGCGCCGCACGAGGGACACCCGCCCACGGTGTCGCCCACCACGGTCTTGGCGTGGCTGCACGCCGGGCAGACGCGCCAGCGTTCGACCTCGTCCCGGTCGGCCCCCATGTCCACGCTGGAGATCTCGATGCGCATCCGGTCGGCATAGAAGGAGTTTCCGGGCGCGAGCTCGGTGAGCGCGGATGCCACGGACCGCGTGAAGGTGGTGGACTCCACGCTCCACTCGTCGGTTTCCGGATCCTGCGAGGAGATCGACGTGTGCAGGTCCACCGTGTCGTCGAGGAGCTGGTAGCCGGGCAGCAGGCCGAGGCGTTCGAGGGCCGCGATCCAGTACTCGCGCATGTGCTGCTGCCGCTGGCGGATGGTGGCCTTTCGGGACGCCTCGGCGGCGCGCAGGTCCTCCTTGTCCTGCTCGCCCGCGCCGGGGCTCTCGGCCCGTTCGCGCAGGTCCACCAGAACCGTGTCGAGCCGATCGAGGCGGCGGGTCAGCTCGGCGGTCTCGTCGTTCCAGCGGTCGAGTGCCAGGGCGAGCGTCGAGTCGAGGGAGCGCGGTGCGGGGTCGCCGCCCGTGGTCTCACCTGTGGCCCACTCGCGCAGGTCGGCCGCGGCGGCATCGGACACGTTCTCGCGGAGACTGCCGAGGAACTGCTCCAGCAGCGCGGGCACGCGGCCGGGCAGTTCGTGGCGGAGCCGGGGCACGAAGCACTCTGCGTGTTTCTTGAGCACGTCCCGGGCGCGTGTGCCGTCGGGGTGGATGCCTTCCAGGACGAGCGAGTCGATCGCGTGGGCGAGGAACTGTCGCCGCAGGATCTCGGCGGCGGAGAGGAACGCCGCCGGCGGCTGCACGGTGCCGTTGACCAGCGAGAGCGGGTCGTGCACCACGGGAAGCGTCTTGCCCCGCCCACGCACCAGCGCCACGACGAGCGAGTTGCCGGTGAGGCGCCCCGCGCGGCCGACGCGCTGGACGTAGCTCGCCACCGAGTCGGGCAGCGAGGAGAGCATCACGGAGGAGAGGTCACCGATGTCGATGCCCATCTCCAGCGTCGGGGTGGCCACGAGGACGTTGGGTGCGCCCGGTTCGTCGGCCGCGCTTTTGAACTGCGTCTCGATCCGTGCACGGTCGGCGGTCTCGAGCAGGCTGGTGTGCTCGCGGGCGACCACGGACCGGCTGTCCGCGGAGTGGTAGAGCCGGCGGTAGTAGTTGTCGGCGGCGATCGGCGTGATCCTCAGCCGCCCGGGGCAGTCCACGGTGAGGCACGGCGCGCCGGCAAGGAGCTCCCGCACCGGGGCCACGGCGGCCGAGGCGTTATGGCAGATGTCGCAGCGCAGCTCGGCCGGTTCGGCCTCGGCGGTCACGATCACGTGGTCGGGCGAGATCCCGTAGACCGATGCGCCGGACTCGGTGGTGATCAGTTCGAGCACCCCGGCGTCGGCGAGCCGGGCCATCAGAGTGGCGGCGAGTCGCTGCGCGGAATCGGGGGTCACGCCGAGGTGCCGGGCGGTCCAGCGCGCGTACCAGGAGCGGCTGTGGGCCACCGCGTCGGTGCCGTCGCGGTAGCGGTCCGCAGCCAGAGCCGGGCCCACGCGCGGGAACGCGGGGTAAGCGCCGATGGGGAAGCCAGGGACCCCCTTGGCGCGGGCCTGCCGTTTGAACAGGTGCCACGTGTTGCCGTCGGTCCGGGCGTACTCGGTGAGCCAGCGGTGGGTGATGCCGCCGCGTTGGAGGATCCGTCGGATCACCACGCGGGCCCACACCTCGAGGGCGTGGTCATCGGGCTCGGTCTCGCTGAGCGCGGACTCGACCGTGGTCGCCTCCCACGCGGCGCGGGCGGCATCGACCAGCTCTGTGGTGGAGGCCTTGACTGTGGGCTGCGCCGTTCCGGTGAGGGCGAGCGTGCGGCCGAGGGTGGAACGCAGGCCGAACTCCAGGCTGAGGTCGAACAGCAGCCGGTCGCCGACGGCCTTGGTGGCGGCCCCCTTGGCGGAGCCGCCGGCGCCGGTGTCCCAGAACGGGGTGAACCGCGTCCGGTCGGCGAGCGAGGGGTGCAGGAGGTGGTAGCGCTGGACGGGCGTCTGCGCCTGGTCGCGGACGAGCCTGGCGAGGTCGGTCAGCGGCAGGGAACCGCCGGCGAGCGCGGTGGTCACGGCTGTTCGCAGAGCGAAGGCGTGCGCACGCGCCTGGACGAAGCCGGCGCGGTGGGAGGCGTCCTGGACCGAGTCGCTGAACACCAGGGTGCGCTTGTCGGTGGCGTCGAGCCCGGTGGTGCCGAAGAGGTTGGACAGCGCCACCGAGAGCAGGGTGGCCACGGCGGAGCCGATGTACCGGATGGAGTCGCGGGTGCCGCACGCCGGGCACGTCTCGCGCTCGGAGAGTTCCTTGGCGGCGGCGCCGGTGTGCAGCAGGACGGGGACGATCCGCGGGTCGGCGTCGGTGGCGGGGTCCACGGCCTCGGCGGCGAGCAGCCGCGCCTGGGCGGGGTCCAGCCACATTAGCGAGGTGGTGGAGTCGCGGGAGCCGCGCACCTGCGAAAGGGGCATACCCTCGGTGAGGGCGGCGTCGACCTCCTGGTCGGCGGCGATGAGTGCGCGGACGGCGGTGCGGTCGGCGATCGATGACTTGCGGATCGCCGCCGCGGAGAACTGGGGGGTCTCCGTACCGGGCTCGTAGGCGGTCATCCAGCCGGCGCGACCGCAGTGCCGGCAGTAGATCGCGGGGAGGTGGTCCTCGGCGGCGAGTGTGCCGGCCTCGCCGGTGTCCTCGGGCAGCGAGTGGGGACCGTCGTCGTGCCAGCGGAAGCGGACGGTGGTGGCCACGGCGCGGTCGAGGCGGGTGAGCTCACGCACCCACAGGTGGGCCTCGATGCTGGGTAGCCGCCGGCCGGTCACGGGGTCGGTGGCGGTGATCGCGGCCCGCATGTGGCTCAAGGCGCCGAGGACGTGGGTGAGGTACCGCTCGGCGTCGGACGTGCGGCGGACGTGGGGAAGAACGGCGACGGCGAGGTCGCTCACGCTCGCGGCGTGGGCCGAGTGCTCGAGGATCCGGGCGAGCAGCTCGTGCTCGCGGGCCCGCTCCATGGCCACCTCCGGGTCGGGGTGCCCGTGTTGGCCCCACACCTCGGTGCAGACGGCGGCGAAGATCGCCTCGGCGGGGTCCTCGCCGGCGGACAGCCGCTCGTCGACCGCGCGGTCGAGTTCGGTCATCCGCGCGGGGGAGGCCACGTCCTCGACGGGCACGCGGTCCGCGGCGGGGGCGAGCATCCACTGGTCCACGGTGAGGCGGGACTCGGTGAGGACGGAGTCGGCGGGGAACTCCTCGCCGAAGACGGTCCGGGCGAAGTCGCGGACCGCGCTGGTGTCGCCCTCGTCCCCGAGGGTGGCCGAGGTGGCCACCGGGGTGATCCGGCCGAGTGGGCGGCCGCTGTCGGCCTCGGTGAGCGGTATCCGCCCGCCGTCGGTGGGCGCGAGGTGGGTGCCGACGACGAGGCCGAGCCGTCGCAGGAGCAGTGCCACGTCGGTGCCCTGCGCCCCGTCGTAGGTGTGGAACTCGTCGAGCACCACGTACTGCAGGCCCTCGGCGGAGATCCGCCAGATGTCCGAATCTTCCGGTCGCAGGAGCAGTTGGTCGAGCATCTTGTAGTTGGTCAGCAGTAGGTCCGGCGGGTCCTCGCGGATGGTGGCGCGGTCGGTGATGAGCCCGGCCTCGCTCACGGTGGTGCGGCCGGAGCCCTGGTGCTCGCCGGTGTAGATGCCGGCCGTCACGCCGGCGAGCCCGGGCTCGGCGAGCAGGAGCTTGGTGAGGCGCTCGGCCTGGTCGGTGGCCAGGGCGTTCATCGGGTAGAGCAGCAGCGCTTTGACCCCGCGCACGCCCTGGGTGCGGGCGCGCTTGGCGTGGTCGAGTACGGGGTAGAGGAACGCTTCGGTCTTACCCGAGCCGGTGCCCGTGACGACGAGTGTCGGTTCCGGTCGCCGCCACGCCGCGGTCGAGTCCGTCGCGGGCTGGCTGGACAGGCGAGCGAAGGCCTGGGCCTGGTGGACGTAGGGGACGAAGGGGAACGAGGACGGCGTCCAGTTCAGCGCCGACGCCTCGTCCGGCGAGGCGGGAGCGAACGGCATGCGAGTGCGCACGAACGGCCCTTGAAACATGCCCGAGTCGCGGTCGCCCACGAAGTCGGTCAGCGACTTCTGCGCCCGTGGGTCGGCGAGCGCGAAGGTGGTGGAGAGGTACTCGGAGATCCCTCCCTGGAGCTCGCGTGCCGCCTGGAGGGGAAGTAGCGCGCTCACAGGGTGCCGTCCGCGAGTTCGCGCTCAAAGCGGGCGTAGGCCTCACGCATATCGGCCTCCCGGTCCAAGATCCGGAACGGATACTCGAACACGTACGTGGTGCCCGATTGGGGGTGCGTCCACGTGCGTTCCTCCTGGCTGAGTTCCTGGCCGGGCTTGAGCTTGCGTTCCAGCTTGGCCACGTCGTCGGCCACCTTGCGGCCGTTGGCGTCGAAGAGGTCCTGGGAGTCGTACTTGCGCATCACGGGGAACTGGGTGCGGTAGATCATGCACAACTCGTCGGCGGTCACGCCGAGCGAGAGGGCCACAAGGGCGTCGATTTCGACCTGCGCCATGCGGCGCTCTTCGGCCTTGCGGAGTGGGACCTCGGGTGTCCATTCGGTGCCGGTCACCTCCTCCCAGAGGGGGGCGTAGGCGGAGGTGAGGCAGTTGAGCTGTAGGAAGCGATGGGCGAGCGCGCTCGATCCATAGCCGCTGCTGTGCCGGGGCAATGCATCAACAGTTTCGCCGTAGATGTTCGCCACACCCGTAGCGCGAACTTGAAAGTCGATCAAGAAATTCGACAGCAAGGCGGCGTTAGCAATGAGTTCGGCGCTAGTAGTTTTCGAAGCTCTTGCCGAGATAGCGGCACCGACAATGGCTGCCTTAGGCGGTATCAGGCTGATGTAGAGAGTCCGGTAACCAGTGGTAGCAGCCATCTTCCGCCATAGGAATCGAAACTCTTCACGGTCTGGAACGCGACCAGAACTGTCGTTCCAGAACGTGTAACCGCCGTCGTAGTCTATGCCGTCGCGGTTGGGCTGGTAGGCGGTCGCGGGGATGAAGTCCGGCGGCATGGCCTCCAGATCGATCTCGGACCAGTCCAGGTTGTTCTTGAGAGTCGGGTTCGGCTGCTTGGCGAACGGGTTGGCGACACTGAAGTGTGGCCCCTGGAGGATCACGTCCTCCCATGAGTCAGGGACCGCCCATTCGGTGTCGAAGTAACCGTTCTTGCGGTCGGTGGTCTCGTTCCAGCCTTGGGAGTACTGCAGCCCGAGATCCCTGATGCGGGGGGCCGAGGCGAGTTTACGGAGCACACCCTCTGCCTCGCGGGTGACCGAGTAGACCATTCGCGAATCCAAGACGGGGGTGTCCTCGTCCTCGAGGATCGACTTCCACAGTTCGAGGGTCGAGGTGTCGACGCGCGTGATGCGATCTGCGTGCGGGCGCAGATCCCATGAGCCCTCGTCGTTCTTGAGGCCTGGCAGCGGACCGGTTCCGTCGTGGACCAGCGAATCGGTGACCGTCGCGGGGTGGTACAAGTTCGTCGCAGAGGCGAACGCCGGACTGTCGAGATGTGCGCCGTAGGTATGAACCCCGTAGGCGACGAGGTGGTGGACATCGAAGAGCTGCAGCTCGTTGATGAACTGCCAGTGCCGCCGCAGACGGAGGTAGGACTCGCGACGGAGCGGTGCCGCCTTTTTCTCGGTGAAATGCGACTCGGGGTGGATCAGGGTCACGATGCCGTCGTCGCCCGCAGATCGCCACGTCCGCTGCATGAAGGCGCGGTAAAGGTCGGGTTTCTGGCTCGCCAGCAGTGGGTACTGCACGGTGTCATGGAGGAAGGCCGCAGTCACGAGTGTCTCGCCAAGTCCGTCCACGAGCGTGTCGAGGGCACCTGGGCGCTGAAGCGTGATCTCAGTGCGCTCCTTCTTGGCGGCCTGCGTGGGCTTGTGCGCGAGGATCCACCACGGGTCGGACTCGCCCAGTAGCGCCTCGATATCGGATTGCGGCCGCACCCACGGCGGGTTACCCACCTGCAGATCGAAGCCGCCGAGGGCGAACACTGGTGAGAAGTCCAGCTCCCAGTGAAAGAAGCCCCGATCGGCGGCGACCTGCTCAGCCACGGCGAGCCAGGGGTGGCGTTCGAGCACCTCGGCGACGGGAGCCTCCTGCGCCAGGACGCGGTCGAGGTCCTCGGCCTCGCCGATCTGCTCCCACGTGAGGTCGCCGCCCAGGCGGAACTGGTCCTCACCGTGGCCGTACTTGCGGCTGCCCTTCTGGGTGTCGGCGTAGGCGCGGCCGAGGAGTGCCTCGAGGCCGTCGATCCACTGGTCCAGCGTCGGGGGAGTGATCATCTTGCCGTCGACGGTCGTGCGTCCTCGCGTGAGCGGCCAGAACCACAGGGCGCACCAGGCGTCCATCGCGCGGCGCAGGCGCTGGAAGGCGCCGCCGGCGTCGGCGAAGGCCGCCTCGATCTCCGGTCGGGTCACCGGGTTCGCGGGGACGTCGAGGTCGGCGCCCCACACGTCGATCCGGCGGCGGATCTGGTCCTCGGCGATGCGCATGCGGACCAGGGCGAACTGCCACAGTCGCTCTACTCGCTCGGCGAGGTCGGCCAGGCGCGAGGCCTGTGCCTTAGTGGGCTTGCCGGAGATGGTCCTGCGCCACGCCTTGAGCGCCGTCTGCGCCTCGCCGACGTACGGTGTGAGGTCCTTGGCGTCGGCGGCGGCGCCCCAGCCTGCGGCGGGGAGGAGGAAGTGGTGGATGCGCCCGCGGACGCCAGGGTCGAACCCGGTCTCGGCGTCCACTGCGGCCGCCAGGCCCGTCATCGGGGCGTCCTGCGGTTCGGCGGTGAGCCACTGCTTCTTCTCCACCTGCGTGGGCGAGTAGGTCGCCCGCCGGGCGCCGATGAGCGAGTTGCCGCGGCGCAGGTGCAGTCCGAACCACGGGGCCTTGAGCCCCGGTGTCATGGTGTCCAACCACAGCGCGATCTCGGCCAGCTCTACGGCCGTCGCATTGAGGTCCACCCCGTACACACGATGCAGCGCCAGGTGCGCCTTGACCTTCTGCAACTCGGCGGTGCGCTTCTCGGGGTCGATCTCCTCGCCGAGTTCCTGCTGGCGCCGCTCCAGGTACAGCTCCGCGAGTTGCCGGACCGCTTCCACGGCGAACGCGCCCGAGCCCATCGCGGGCTCACAGATCGAGAGCGTGAGGATGTCCTCCGCGCGGTCGATCCGGCCCGTGGCGTCGAGCTCCTCGATCGCCTGCCCCACCACGAACTCGCTGAGTACCTGCGGGGTGTAGAACGACGCCGACCGTTCCCGGTCCCGCGAGGACTGGCGGAACACGAACGACCCGCGCGGGTGCGTGACCCACACGTCCTCTCCCGTCTCCGGGTCGCGGCGCGTCACCTGATCCGCCGCCGAGACCTCGAGCGAGTCCTCCCGGTTGATCACCCATGAGCCCTTGGACGCATCGCCGCCACGGGCCACCTCCCACAGGTCCTCCTGCGCGATGAACCCCGTATAGGACATCAGGCCCTCGTACACCTGGCCCAGCTCCGTGACACCGAGGGTGGCGTAGGAGATGAAGCCGCGGTCGCGCCCCGCCTGCTCCTGCGTGAGGAGCAGGTTGCCCAGCACCCGCTGCAGGGCGAGGTTGGACAGCCCCACCTCGTCGACGAGCGCGGTCGCCCGCGGCGAGAACAGATCGGCCGTGAGCTCGTTGAACTCCAGCCCCGGCGACACACCCGGTTCGTCGGCCGGATGATGGCCGCCGTCGACCAGACGGAACAGCAGGTCGAGCGACTCGTACAGGTAGGTGCCCTGCTCCTCGCGCGGCGTGGCCGGCGGGGAGAGGATCTGATCCCGCAGGCGGGTGAGGCCGTAGCCGTCGTCGTACTCCGTGGCCCCCACCGGCAGGATGTCGAGCTCAGGTGAGGCCTCCGCGAAGAGCAGGAAGAGGATCCGATAGAGGTAGCGCAGCGACTGGCGGGCGAGGTCCTGTCCGTCGATCCCCTCCATGCCGAGACCGCGCGCGCGGCGCCGGTCCAGGACGTCGTTGGCCAGGATCTCGATGGAATCCCGCACTGCGCCCCGCAGCGACTCGGAGACCTTGACCGAATGTTGCCGCGAGTCCTCGATCACCTCGGTCCACCACACCGTGCCGTCCGGGCGCCGCGCCGACGACTCGCGGCACGCCGCGGCCACCACGCGCTGGACCTCGCCGCCCGCCTTGGTGTCGTGCCGCTCGAGCGTGAGCAGCAGGTCGATCGCCAGCGCGCGGCCCAGGGGCCACGATTCGCGTTCTGCCAGCAGGAGCCAGCGGCCGGCCGACACCACGACGAAGGCCGGCGGAGCGTCCGAGACGAACAGCTCACCCACGACCTTGCCGACGCTCGTTTCGATCTCCTTGCCGTCGACCGTCACCGGCCCCAGCGGGGCCGCCCCCCGCAGGTCCTCCACCGTGTCCACTGGAAGGGCCTCCAGCAGCACCACACCGTCGCCGGACCACGCCTGCGCCGACCACGTGGCCTCCCCGCGCGTCCACTCGTGGTGACCCGGCGTCCCGTATCCCAGCGCACGGCGCAGCCGGGCGCGCTCCTCGTCGGTCGCCGGCTCTGCGTTGCCGTCCTCGTCCGTCGTGAGTTGGGAGAGCGAGGTGAGCAGCGCCTGCCGTTCGGCGGTGAACCGCGTGAGCGGCGAGACCGCGCCCTCACCGGCGTCCTGCTTCCACTCCGCGACCAGCTTGCGGACCTGCGCGAGGTAGGACTGCTTGGTCTCGTCCGTGGTGAGGTAATGCTCACTGATCCATTCCTCGACGTTGACGATCGCACTGTCGGCGGCCATGTCAGCGGTCCTCCTGGGACGTGGTGGTATCCGGGGCGGCGGTGGGTGCCACCGGGTGGTCGGCGGGGACGACGACGAGGAGCGGCCGCACCAGACGTTGCTCAGGCCGGAGCTGCTCGGCGAGCTCCGCCTCCTCGCGCACCCGCGCCGAGAGCCGACGGAGGCGGGCGCTGCCGATCTCCCGGTCGGCCTCGTCCTCCCAGCGGGCCGACTTCTCGCGCCAGGCCGCGACGCGGGTCTCGGCCTCGGCGGTGGCGGAGGCGAACACGCCGTCGAGGCTGTTCGCCGTGTCCTCGACCGCCTGAGGGATCAGCGCGGTGAGTGCGTCCTCGTCCGCGACCGGACCAGGGTTGGTGGCGGACTGGTCCAGCCCGATCTCACGCAGCCACGCGTGCGGATCGCCGATCGTGCCGCCCGTGGGGAACGTGGGGGACTGGAACTCCACCACGCGGAACGCGCGGGAGACCACCTGGCCACGGCGGTTCATCAGCGTGCCCATCACCAGGACCGTCGGCACGTCGACGGCGCCGCGGACTGCCGGCAATTCGAGCCGGGCCATCGACGACAGCGCGCGGTCGGCCGCCCAGTCCGACACCGGGTGCAGCGGGCCCAGGAAGTGGGCGATCGGCCACGTCGTCTCCGACGCACCCTCGCGGGCGTCCCGAAGGGACTGCTCAGCCATGGCCTTGCCGGTGGCCAGGACGAGTTCCTCACGGACCTGCCGTTGTCGGACGTAGTCCTCGGGCAGCAGGTCCAGGCGACGGATGAGGTCACGCGGCGGCTCGAGTTGTGCGGTGTCGTTGCTGTTCCTGCGCCAGGCCACGCCGCCTCGCGCGGACGGGAACTGTGGCTCGCCGTGGAACGCCTCGGCGAGCGCATCCTCGAGGTAGGCGACCTCCGAGTCGTAGACGCTCTGGCGGCTCGTGCCGGCAGTCGGTTGCTGGACGGCAGCGGCGTCCTCGTCGTCGTCCCCCGCCCCGATCTCCTCGAGCCACGCCGCGACCTCGTCGATCTCCAGCTCGTCGCGGCTCGTCTTCTCCCGCGCCGTGGCCAGTACCTCCTCCGGGGTGCTGACTGCCTCGTCGAACTCCCTGCGGCGGGCCAGCACCTCGCGGATCGCGTCCTCCTCGCTCTTGACCGAGTGCTCGCCCATGAGCGAGGCCACGTCGCCGAGCTGCGCGTGCGCCTCGTGCTCGCGCTCCATGAGGCGGGTGAGTACCCGGAGGTCGCCCGGCGCGGCCTCGTCCGCCGGATCCAGCAGTAGGGTCGTGATGACCGGCGGCGTCTGCTGCCCGTAACGGTCCACGCGGCCGTTGCGCTGCTGGATGCGGATGAGCGACCACGGGATGTCGTAGTGCACCAGCCGGTGGCACTGCGCGTGGAGGTTGACGCCCTCCGAGGCCACGTCGCCCGTCACCAACACGCGCAGCGGGCTCGACGCGCGCTTGAACGCGTCCACCACGTCCATCTGCTCCTGATCGGACAGGCCGCCGTGCATGATCGCCACCGCGTCGGCCTTGAGGCCGAGATCCCTGGAGAGGTTCTCGGACAGCCAGTGGAGCGTTGCCACACGCTCGGAGAAGATGACCACCCGTTCGTTACTCCGGCTCGAGATGCCGTTGGCCTTGAGGTAGGTGAGGAGCCGTTGGTACTTGGCGCTGGTCGCTGGGGTGACCGCTGCGGTGAGCTCGGCGAGTCGGTCCAGGGCCCGCTGCTCCGCGGGATCCTCGGACTTGGCACGACGGTTGGCCACCGACTCCGCGAGCGCGGCGGGGGAGGACAGGTACGCCTTGGCCAGTGTCCACGGGAACAGGCGGTTGTCGCCCGACGGCGGCTGCACGCCCGAACCGGTCCACGTGTCGCGGATCTCCCGGGCGAGGGCGGTCTCCTCAGGTGAGGCGGGTACGAGCACGTTGTCGGGTTCCGCGCGCTCGGCCCATTTGCGGCCGACCTCCGCCGAGACCTCGTCGCTGTGCCGGTGCCGACGGATGACGAGCTGCTGCAAGTCCCTGCGATTGATGCTGCCGTCCGGGTGGACCACCGTCGGATCGAGAAGTGCGAGGATCTCCGCGAAGCTCTCACTACGCCCGTTGTGCGGCGTGGCCGAGGCCAGCAGGAGCGCCTCAGTGGTGGGCGCCAGGATCCGGGCCAGCTCGTTGTTCTGTGTTGTGGCGTTGGTGGCGTTGTGGACCTCGTCGATCACCACCGCGTCCCAGCGGACCTTCTCCAGGTAGGCCTTGTACTTGGGGGACTTGAGAGTGTCGATCGAGACGATCACCCGGGGGAAGAACGTGAAGGGGTTGCGCGTGGCCGGCAGCGTGCGGCGCACCTTCTGGATGCCCACCGAGTCCAGCCGGACCAGCGGGATGGCGAAGCGGCACCACAGCTCCTGCTGCATCTGCTCCAGCACGTGGCGGGGCGTCACCACGAGGATGCGGTCCCCGCGGCCGCGGCGGATCAGCTCGCCGAGGATCATGCCGATCTCCAGCGTCTTGCCCAGGCCCACCGCGTCCGCGATGAGGAGTCTCGGGCGCAGGTTCTTGGTGGACAGCGCCTTGCGGACGGCGCTGAGCTGGTACTCGAGGTGGTCGGCCAGCATGTGCGGCGCCACGACCAGCGATTCGTCGTACAGCGGGACCGGTGTACGACGCAGCGTGGACTCCAACCAGAGGCGGGCCCGGCGGTAGTTGGGGGAGGCATCGGCCTTGACCGTGGCCTGGCTGGGATCGAGCGGAGTGACTCGATCCAGGTCCGTGTAGAACGTCGCCGTGGTGTCCCGGACATAGGGGCTCAGGCCGCGGACCTTGAGGAGGTAGGCGCTGACCCCGGTGGAGGGTGAGGACGCTGCGCGCTCCACCGCGGTGACGAGCCACTCCTCGTCACGGACTTCCACCGTCACCCCCGGGGCGAAGGGGACATGACCTGCATCAGCTGTCTGAATGGTGGAGGTGCTGCTCACAGGGCGATGTCCTTCGTCTTGATCCTCAGGTAAGGAACCCCTGAGGTTAGCGGTGCTCACTGCATTATGCAGGCGAACCTGGACGGGTCTCAGAGGAGGCGCGAGGACTGCCCGGCCGGTCATTGTTCAGACGACGCTGAAATCTCGGGGGCCTTCTGGTCGAGAACCATCAGCCCCAGTCGCCGGTCGAGAACCATCAGCCCCTGTCTTCAACGTGGCGGTTGCCTCGGTCTTCCGTACCTCTCGCGCGCCTTCTGTTGCGTAAGCGTTAGGTTATGTACGACCCTGCAATGCTCTAGCGAGGAGTCCGGATTGGGAAATGGGAAGGATTCTGTGGTGACCCGCACCGGAGGACAGACCTCCTTGGGGGCGGAAGACGCAACAGGAAGGGAGGACCTGCACCTTCTGCGTCGTCAGATCGCGTCCGTCGAAGAGCAAATAGAGGCTTGGCGTCAAACTCGCCTCAGGAACGGCGACACGTTCCCACGTTATGAGGAGGCGAAATTGGAGGACAATCTTGAGCTGCTCCGATTGCGGGAGGGGAACCTCCGGAATCGCTTCGGCGACCACGGTGAGGACGTGGGGCAGGTTGACGTCTCCAGCTGGGACAGGTCACAGGATGGCGCCCGGTCGGCGAAGAACGAAACACAAAAGAAGAAGGACTCGAACACCCAGAAGAATCGCTCAAAGGGGCGCTCTGGTAGGAAGAAGAAGCAAGCCAAATCGCGGACTAGTCCGAGCCGGGGGATTTCTCCGCTTACTGGCAAGCGAAGTCGAGTGCGGCTTATCGGCTGACCGTACAGGTCAGAGGACGGTCCGGTCGCGAACTGCCCACACAGCGTTTCCGCGAATAAGGGGATGCGCCATGCATTCGGCCTGGGGCCGGTTGGTCTGATGTGTTCCGATCGCGGTATCACTGATCGCGCTGTCAGCCTTGCGCGGCAGCGCAGCCGCATCGGCGGCGGGTAGAGAATCCCGAGGCGGCGTACCTCGTCATCCCGCGGATGGCCCGCGGCGGGTCAACGCCTGCCGCGCCGATGATGTCGTCGTCGTACTCATCCCACTGACACCACCTGTCGCCCTCGCGAACCCTCGTCACCCGCCGCTCCTAGACTGTCCCCTCGGCGCACGAGTCGCCGTCACCGACAGTCCGCCCACCCCGAGGAGCCCCTACGTGGAGTACGCGCAGATCGAGGCGCTGCGCGAGCGGCATCCCGCGTGGCGGATGTTGCGCGCCGCGCATGCGCGCGGGTGACCGACGTGCGCAACTGGTTCACCTTCTCCGCCTCCGAGCGCGACCGCGAGACCGACCGCGAGTTCGAGCACTACCGCGACTCCGACGGCAAGTCCGGCGGGCAGAAGGAGAAGCTGGCCTACACCATCCTCGCCGCCTCGCTGGCCTACCAGTTCGGCCTGGAATGGGGAGCGGCCAAGGCGCGCGACTTCCGCTTTGCGGTGATCGACGAGGCCTTCGGCCGCGGCTCAGACGCCTCCACCCGCTACGCGCTGGAGCTGTTCGCCAAGCTCGGTATCCAGCTGCTCATCGTGACCCCGCTGCAGAAGGTGCACGTGATCGCGCCCTACGTGCGGACGATCGGCTACGTGGACAACGTGGAGGGCCGCTACTCGCGGCTCGTGCAGATGACGACCGAGGAGTACCAGAAGCAGAACGGGCTCGGCTGAGAGGCGAATCCGGACGGCCGCGAACGGTAATGCCGCGAAGCGTCGTCTTGGCGGCGACCATTCGGAAACGCGCGAGCGAGATCGAGTATCGACCGCGGGTGAACCCCAGAGGGGCCACTTCTGACGTACGCCTACCGTCAGCCCACGGCGTGTCGTACCCGGGCGCTAGTCTTCGCGAATGGCTTCTCTCAACAACACGCTTATTCCAGGTTGGGCGCCCGATCCTGCCCTAGCGGCGTGGGCAGATCAGCAGGAGTTTGGGCCGGCGACCGCGATGACTGATAGTGCGCTCCGATCTCTTGCGAAGCAACATGGCGGCAGACCAGCGGGTCTCTACATGTGGGAGGGGGAAGCCCACCAAGTTTATGTTGGGATCTCCAGCACGTCAGTGGTGACGAGGTTGAGGCAGCATGTCGAGAACTTCGATCATGCGAACATCCAGTCCTTCCGATACTTGCCAGAAGTACCAGATACAGGGATCCTCCGGGCGGCAGAGCGCGAACTAATCTACGACCTCTGCCGGAAGAAGTTCACGTGTTTCAACCGGGAACACAGCGCTGCCATCTACGGAACGTCTGTGCTGGACGAGCTCGTCTCGGTGGAGGAGCAGAAGGCGTGGTTCAGCAGCCCTGCTGGAGCCAATCTCGTTGATCACCAGTTTGGGGGTGACGAGCAGTCGGTGCTCGGAGGCCAATCGGCGGTGTTCCGCTCGGAGGCCAAGTTCGAGAAGCTCTCCTCCCATTCCGAGTACGTGTTGATCGTGGAGGCTATCGCGACGTATCTACGTGGGTGTGTGCTCTTCCCGAGGCGGACTCAGGGACAGTTCTGGTCGCTGTCGTGTCTACCCAACTTGAAGTTGAGTGGCGCAGCCAAGCGCCTGGTAACGCTCAATATGGGAATGCTTGAGGTCTTCTACATCAATGAGTTACCTGACGGCAGGTTGATGTTAGGGGTGGCGACGGACAGCACCATGCTTCCGTCCCGCATGACCTGGTTGGCGCTGAAGCGTCACGGCGCGTCGATGGCTGGCCACGTGCACAAGTCCTCGGGGCCCAACGCGGAGTTCCTGTTGTTCAATTCTCCGGCAAAGTTCGTGAAGGCCATCAGCAGGTCAGACGAGATACGCTGCGCGGCGGCCAGATACGCCTTGGACAGGACGCGTAAAGGGCGTGTCTCCGGCCGTTACGCTGATGCTCACAACGTGTTGTTGGCCGAGGCAGCGCTCGAACGAGCGGTGGAAATCGACCATTCGACTGTCGGTCTGGGCGACGCCCTCCAAGCGGCCTCCGAGTAGTCACTCTAAACCCGCTGCGTAGGCAAGACAGCTCCGCTAATAGAGGTTGCCGCAGGCGCACTTCCCCCGCCCAGCGAGTAGGACGCCCCACTCGCCTAAGACCTTCCCGCGGGGTAAGCGAAACGTCGTACCTCTGCAAAACTATGCTTCCCGCCCTTCTCGATGCCCTAATAACTCACTTGGACGGGCGCTATCAGGGGCGCCCAGCTGGCTGAGAGTCAGTTATCGGCGTTCCTTATGGCATGTACTGGTCTAGGCGTTTCGGGTCCCACACTCGATGCGCGAGCTCCAGTACGAGCTCCCGGCGCTCCATCTGCTCGAATTTTCCGAAAGTTTCGTATGCCTTGAATGGGAGGTGCTCACGTTCTATGAACGAAACGAACTGAGGTTGATGCCGGTAAGCCGCTTCCGTTAGGCTTGCCGCGTAAAGGTTCTGTTTAGCGTAATGAGGAGCCTTCGTCTCGAACGGTTTGTCCTGGTAGCTGCGGTTCACATCGGCGGGGAGCAGGAGTAAGCCGCCGATATGATTGCGAGTGTCTCGAAACTCCTGTTTGTCAGAGAAGTCGGACGAATAGCGCTCAAAGGCGTCTTCCCAGATGTGCTCAATGTCCCAAGGGTTTTTCATGGTGCGATCGACCAACTTATCGAAGGTGTCTGGCCGGCCCGACTGGTAGTCGGTATAAGAGGTCAGACGGGCAAGAAGGTGGAAGATGTATCGCTTGCTGAACTGGTTGAGTCTGAGATCTCTAATTCCCGACCGGCCACGGCTCGGGCTACCTTCCAGAGAGACCTCCTTCTCGTCTTGCTCCAGTTTGATGCGCAGCGTGTCGATTAACTCAGGCAACGAGAGGCCGCGAATATCTCTGCACAGGGACCACATCGCGTAACTAACGCTTGAGTAGGCGACGCGAATGTAGTTCACGGTCCGCCGCATTATCCATATATCAAGATAGGTGGCCACTGCGGCAAACTTGCGACGTACAGTTTCGTCGTCATCTCCGACAATGAGCGGTGCGAGCAGAACTGTGCTCTGCCATGTGAACTCATTGTGGGCGTTGTAGAAAACCGGTTCGAGCCCAGCCGTATAATTGGAGCGAGCATCGAGAATGGTCCGGTAGGCCCGCGCAAAGAACGGTATGTCGCTTGTCATCAACCTGATGTTTCGGGTGGTGTCGCCAACGCCGATTCGCTGTTCGTTATCTCTCACCCACCGGTGGAATGCTGATCCAATCAACTCCCAATCACGATCGACTGATCCGGCTCGTCGGTCACGTGTCGATTCTGCGTACTGCGCTCGCAGCCAAGCCTTAACGAAAGAGGCATCGCGCTCAGTGTCTGGTTCCGGTCCCCAAGAGTTCAGTTCTAGAACCGTCTTCTTCCAAACCTGATTAGCGGACGCCCGATTTTCTGCATCATCTATTCCTCCGAGGAGGTAGGCCTTCAACATATCGACGGGGCTGAGTGGCTTCCCTCGGTCGTTCATGGTCTCAAAAATCGAATACGCGTGCTGATCGCTCGCAGTTGAGATCTCGATAAGTCCGACGTTGCCGATGAGCCAGTATATAAAGGTTTCGAGACCTTCTCCCAATTCGCCAGCCAAGTCAAGATCTTCAAGATCTCGATACCTTGACATGATGGTCGCAATTGACTCGTCTTTTCCGGTCGTCGCGTACGGCTCGCCGTTGAATAGGGCTCTTAATGCAGGGACCCTCTCGGTTATATCTAAGTTGAACTTGCGCTCACCATAGTCGTCCGAAAATATTAGAGGTTCGAGCGTTGACTTCACTGGAAGATCTCTTGTCTGCGCCTCACGGTACAGATAAATGAGTAGCAGCGTGAGTGAGGTGACGCGCTGCTGGCCGTCTATGAGGTAGCTTTTCGTTCCGCGTTGAGTGACAATGATCGAGCCGAGGAAGTAATCTCCGTACTCGGTGGCGTTCTTCGGTCTATCTCCGGGGGAGTAATAGGTCAAAAACTTGTTCTGCAAGTCGGTGACCAATTCCTCTATGTTGTCTCTTTCCCACTTGTACTCGCGCTGGTACTCGTCGATGGAAAAAGACCGAGTCTGCAGTAGGCCCTTTATGGTTCGGTAGTGAGGGGTAATCGTCATAGGTTCACTCCTGGACATCTTGCTGTCGTGGTAATGATTTGAGACTATCTGCGTAGCGGCTCGAGCGGCGGTAATTAGTCAGATAACCGCGAAGATACTGTTCCAGGGGTGGTCGTGCGACCTGACCGGCGTCGCTAGGTCCCGTCGTCCAGGCGGCAAGTCGTTCAGAAGGTTGGCGTTGGGCCGAACTATTTGACCATCCACTAGACGGCGGACGATAGTTGGGGCAGTCGGCCCAAGCTTTGGCGATTATTAGTTCCGGCTCATTTCGTCGGAACATGGGCCTAGCCCCGGTGATTCATGGAGTGTGAGGACTGCTACTGCCGGGTGACGGTGGGTTCGATTTCGTCTACGGGCATGCGGGAGCGCCGGCTGGCGCTGCCGGTGGCGGGTCTCCGGGTGGTGCTGTCGTGGGCGGGCAGGTGAGGTCAGGCGGGTTTGGGGATCGCGGCGATCGTGCTGAACACGGCGACGATAGCGACCGCCCAGGGCCAAGTTTCAGGGATTTTCACCCGTCGTCGCCGGCCGCTGCGGGGCAGTCGGGCCGCGGCGTGGAGGAAGCGGTAGCGCAGCGCCTTGGGCTCGCACAACGCCAGGACAGCGGCGTCGCCGGTGCAGGCCATCATCCGCGTCCAGGCCATCAGATCTGCGGCGAGCATCACCGCCACCAGCCACGCCTGGTTGAGGGCGAACTCGCGTGAAGGCAGACGGCCCAGGCCAGTGTCTTTGGCGTGGCGGATCCGGTCCTCGACCCGGGCGTGAGCCCGGTGCCTGGCTTCGAGGAATTGCAGCTGGCCGCTGGCGGTGTTGGTGGCAAACGCCTGGTAACGCCACCCGTCGATCTCCTCGAACATCGACAACTGAGCACCCGGATGGGGCCGTTCGCGGCGGACGATGACCCGCATCCCGTCCGGCCACTTGGCCAGCATCCTTGGGCTGAGGCACCCGGTCAGCTCGTCGACCTCGGCTCCGTCTCGGATATCACCGCCAGGGTTGAGCGCCGGCCCCCACGCTTCCTCGGGGCAGGTCGCGATGGCTCGGCGTATCGGGGCGGTGATCGAGAAGCCGACCGAGTACTCCACTCGTCGACCACGGAGACGGTTCTGCTCGGTGACCCAGTTCAACAGGTCGTGGGAGGCGCCGGCACCATCGGAGCGGATCAGCAGATCACGTCGATGGTTGGCGGGGATCTGCGCGATCGCCTGGCCAAGGACCTCGATGTGATCGGCGGCGGTGTTTGACCCGGCGTTGCCTGGGCGCAGGCTCGCCGCGAGGAACTCGGACGTGTTGTCGCACCACACGCCGATCGGGTGGTAGCCGAAGGTGCGCTTGTACGTCGGAGCTGCATGTTCCTTCTCGCTGTGGGTGACCACGATGGTGGCATCCACGTCGAGCACGGCCGTCGGTCCCAGATCCCGGCCCGCACACGCCGATGCGGGCACCCCGCCTGGCAGCTGGGACCACACGTGCCGCCGCGTGCGGGCACGAGCGACCGCGGATCAACCGTTCCACGACGTGTTCGTACGGATTCGCCGCGACGGGCTGGTCGAGCTGAACGGCGACGGCCTGGAGGCCATCGTGTGGAACCATGAGGTCGACCGGCTGAGCCGACTCTGTGTCTGTGGCGTGACCGTCGGCCAGTGGCGTCCGCGATTTCGGATCCTCAGCGTGGGCGGTCGACTGTTCAGCTTCGTGGCGCCCGATGCGCGAACGTCGTGCGGGCCTGGGTGCGAAGCTGTGTGAAACTCGGTCGGATAGCGCCAGAGATGCGGTGAGATTCAGACTTTTCTCACCGGTGTCGGGGGCGAGGTTGTCGTCGTCGTCGACTTTTTCTACTCGGTCGGTGACACCTGCCCATCCCGCACGGGCTTGATCAGCCGCACGTACCCGCCCGTGTCTGGAGCGCGGATCCAGGTGCGCGTTCCGGCCTTGGCGGCCCCGCGCGGCGAGCGCCGTGGCGTCCGGCCGATACCGGTTGGTCACCGGGATGTCGGGCACGACGTGGACGATGTCCGGTTGCCCGTCGGCCGGGACCGAGGCGAGTGAACCACCGACGTCGGCCGCGGAGATCGCCTCCGAACCCCACTTGCTCACCGCGGCCACTGCGACCTGGCCCGCCGCGGCGGGGACGCCGTACACCACGGCCAGATCCACCTCGGGCAGGTCCCCGAGCGCGTCGGCTACCTGGATGGGGTACACCGGTCCGTACGCAGTGTGGACCACTGCGCTTGCTGATCCGAGGAGCCAGAAATCGCCGTCCCGGTCGCGCTCGAAGAGGTCATCGTTGGATACCCACGTGTCGCCCGGACGGAACACCCCACGGAGCTGACGCGCGGAGGCCTCCACCCCGAGGCGGGGCCGACTGAGAAGCGCTCCCGGCGCGCCGACCTCACTCGGAACGGCGAAGCCATCGCGACCGGCCAGGATCGCGCCCGAGCCCGCATCGACCTCGACGAGCCGAACCTCGGCCGTGCCGGGCACCGCGTGCACCGGGCTTGGAGTTCGACAGGTTGACCAGAACCACGTCGGCCTCGGTCCCGGGTTAGACCTCCAGGACCCGGGTCCCCGGATAGCGGTCCAGGACCCGTCGCCACACCTCACGCGGCATGCCCGATCCCCCGTGTGATGGTCTACGCCGCTGTGGTGGCCGGCGCGCTGGGGGTGGGCGCCTGCGGGCCGGAGCCGGCGGTGTCGGCGTTCATGGGGGAGACGATCCAGGTGTAGGGGTGCGAGACCTGACAGTCGAACGCGGGGTCGTCCCCGATCGCCGCGAGGAACGCGTCCCCTTGGTAGCTGGAGCAGACGCGGATGTCGGGGTCCGCCTCCTTCATGGCGCGGACGAAGTCCACGTATCCGGCGCGCGGGCCACTGGTGTAGCTCACCGTCAGCCGGGACCCCTCCGGTGGGACGGAGCCGTTGACGCCGTCACCGAAGCGGACTTCGCCGGTTTCGAGGTCCACGGTGTAGACGGTGTCGTCCGGTCCCGCACCGTCCAGGGTGGACACCCGCGCCCAGTCGTCGCCGTCCACCATCACCCGCGGGCCAGGGGCGACCGGAGCGTAGGGCACCTGGCGGACCTGGCCGGGGGAGCCGTCGCTGATCTGGGCGTCCGTGCGCCGGTCGCAGTCGGTGGTCAGCGGCTGATCGGTGAACTCGGTCGTCCCGCCGTAGACGTATTTGTGGGCGCGCTCGGGGTGCTCGGTGGGCAGGATCGTGGGGTCCTGCTCCATCCAGTACGCCTGGTCGCCCACGTCGGGTTCGTTGCCGACCTCCCACCACGTCACCCCGTACGGTTCGGGGTGGCCGTGTGCGGCCCGCAGGTCCGCCCAGGGGCTGGTGCCGACGGGGGCGTTCATGTAGCTCACCCAGTCCGCCGCCTCTTGCGGGGTGGCGGTGGCGAAGTTCACGACCATCGTCGTCTCCGCGCCCATCTGCTCGACCAGTGCCATGTGCTCGTCAGGCCCGATGGTGCTGTCCAGTGGGGCACCGTCGCCGCCGCCGGTCTGGCAGCCTCTGTCCTCACGCGGCCCGGTCGCCCGTTTCCACCGGAAGGTGTTGGCCACCGTGCCGCCGGGATAGCGCAGCATGCTGATCCCCGCGGATCGGGCGCTGTCGACGAGTCCCTGCTGCGGCTCGCGGTCGGGGGTGAACGAGCCGAACGGGTACCGGTGGTTGGCGCCGAAGAGCCCCTCGGAGACCACCAGGCCGGTGGGTTCGGCGTCCACGACGACCCTGCTTTGCCGGACGCCGGAGTAGACCAGGACCGCCGCGACGAGTCCGGTGAGGAGGACGACGACGACAACGGCGACCAGGCGTGACCGTCGCTGAGCCATACCGGTCATCCTGACATCGTTCACGCGTCCTCGGAGCGTGCGTGAACGAAACCGAGTGCTACTCCGGGCTCACCGCCGCGTTGTCGGGGTCGACCCCCGGGGTCCACACCAAGCGGTGACATTCCCGCCTCGGGGACCACCGACCGGAACGGCATGATCAGACGTGAGATCGTCACACCGCTGAGTAGATCGCCTCGAGGTAGTCGTTCGGTCGCGCGGCCCCGACGAGCTCGGGCGACATCTTGTTCATTACGTAGGCGACGGTGATCCCGCGGTCCAGGTCCGCCGTGACGACCGACCCGCCGTACCCGGTCCACCAGCACACCCTGCCCGTAGGCACCCCGGGCATGGACGCGCTCGGTAGTGCCCACCCGAGCCCGAAGCGGATCGGGGCGCCGAGAACCCGGTCTGTGCCGTCGGCTTGCGTCTCGACGATGCGGTCGATTGTCGTTGGTGAGACGAACCGGTGACCGTCCACCGTGCCCGCGCAGGTGAGGATCGACTGGATCCTGGCCACGGACCGGGCATGTCCCTGCCCGTTCACCGCACCGAGTTCAGCCGCAAGGAAATCAGGGTCGGTCGTCAGGTCAGGACTGAACGCCGGATTGGTCAACGTGCGGCGGGTGATGTTCTCGGCAGGAACGGAGGTCAGGTCGAATCCAGTCGGCGGTGGCGCGGCCATGGTCGCTATCCGCTCGGGAGTGTCGAGCAGGCCCGGCGGCGCGCCGATCCAGTAGTCGGCCTCCAGTGGTCCGGCGATCTCCTTGGCAAAGAAGGCGCCCAGCGACATTCCGGTGATGCGTTGCACGAGTTCGCCTACAAGGGTGCCGAAGGAGATCGCGTGGTATCCCGAGCCGTCGCCCGGCGTCCACCACGGTTCCTGGGCTGCGAGCAGCGCGGCAGCGGAGGGGGTGTCGTAGACGTCCTCGATGCGGACCTGCTGACTCCAGCCGGCGAGTCCACTGGTGTGGCCGAGAACATGGCGCACCAGAACGGTACCCTCGCCGATCCGTCCCCCACTGCCGCGACCCTTACCGGCGGCGGCAAACTCCGGCCAGTAGTCGGCAACGGCGGCATCGGGGTCAAGAAGATCTCGATCGATGAGAACCAGCGCCGCCAGGGCCGTCATGGTCTTGGTCAACGAGTAGGTGTTGGCCACCGTGTCCTTCTCCCACGGACGCGACGACGCGGCGTCCGCCGTCCCACCCCACAGGTCCACGACCACGTCCTCGCCCTGGATCACGCACAGCGACGCGCCCAGCTCCTCGCCGCCCTCGATTCTGCGAGTGAACATCTCTCGCACCGCCCGGAACCGTGGGGTGCATGTCCCCTCCACTGCAGCACCCGTCATTGCACACCCGCCTTGTCCAGAAGTCGCCGCGCGAGGGTCGGTCGCGGAGGCACCTGCCCTCGGGCGCGGTGCTCGCCAGCGTCGATCTCGGCGAGGAGATCCCTGGTATATCGGGCGAAGTCGATCTGGATGGTGTGCCTGCGGGCGTTGTAGTACTGACCCAGATGCTTGTCCTCGTCGTGGACGATCTTCTCGGTCATCTCCGCCACGGAGGGGAGCTGGTACTCGCCGACCAAGTGCCGGGCAATGAGTTTGCTCTGTTGTTCGGCCAGGTTGACGATCGTGGGGGACGACTGCGCGAGGCCCGCGTAGTACAGGTCGTCGACGCCGGGCTTGATGATGCGCTTGAACAACGGGTACCGGTGCTCGGAGTCGGGGTGGAGCTCCCGGTCGTCGAAGAAGGGGAAGGACATCGTGTAGCCGGTGGCAAAGACGATCGCGTCCACCGTGATGCGTTGGCCGTCGGTGAGGATCACCGCGTCACCGTCGAAGCGTTCGATGGCGGGTACACAGGTCAGGTCTCCGGAACCGGACTTCTCCAGGAAGTCGATGCTCACCGACGGGTGTGCGGCGAGCGGTTCGTGATCAGGCGCCGGGAGACCATAGTCCTCCATGTTGCCGATGCCCTTGCGGATCGCTCGACGGGAGATCTTCAGTCCCAGTTTCTTGGGCATCCATGGCGGCATCATCATCTTGTCCGCCGGCTTGCCGCCCCGATACTTGGACAGCACCCACACGCCACGCCGTGCGGATACCCACACGTGCTCGGCGACGGTACGGCTGGACAGCTCGGAGGCGATGTCGAGGCCGGAATTCCCCATGCCCACCACCATCACGCGACTGCCGTGCATGTCGACCGGGTCCGTCGGGGACCGGTATTCGTGGCTGTGGATGATCGCCCCGTCGAAGGTGCCGGGGTAATCCGGGGTGTGCGGGTTCCAGTGGTGCCCGTTTGCCACGACGAGAGCGTCGTACGTGCGGGTTTCCCCGGTGGACAGGGTGATGTCCCACCCCCCGCCGGGACGCCGTTCGGCGTTCTCAACGCGGGTGTTGAACGTGATGGACTCCCGGAGGCCGAAGTGGTCCACGTAATCGCGGAAGTACTGGTGCATCAGGGTGTGGTGGGGAAAGTGGGGCCAGTGATCCGGGGCGGGGAAGTCCTCGAACTCCAGCCGGGTGGTGGAGGTGTCGATGTGAAGGGACTGGTATGCCGAGGACATTCCGTTGGGGTTGTTGTAGTACCAGTTGCCGCCCACATCGTCGGAGGTCTCGAAGCAGTCAAAGGCGATGCCGTAGTCCTTGAGGCGCTTGGCGGTGGTGATGCCGGAGCAGCCCGCGCCGATGATGCATACGGTCTTGTCCGACGCGTTGTTGCCGGCGAACGCCGGGGTGAAGGAACTCGAAGCGCTGGTCACAATGGTGTCCTTTCGCCATGTCGAAGGGCTGTGTGGCGGCGACCGAAATGTGATCGGGGCATGCCCCCGCACCAGCTGGTTTTGTGATCTGGGTCATACTGTACGCCTCACTGACGCTATGTCTAGTGAGTTGTTGAGGTGTCGTGCGAGAACGGCCGTAGGCTTCAACTGCCGGAGACTGCTCGCGAAGGGTGCACGACAGTGGAGACGAGAGACGGGGCCGGGCGGCCCGCTGCGCCGAATCTGCGCGACGAACAGAAGCGCCACACGCGCAGGGCATTGCTGGACCACGGACGACAACTGTTCGTCGCCCGTAGCTACCCGAACGTGACGATCGACGACATCACGCGGGCCGTCGGCTGCAGCCGGGCCACCTTCTACCTGCACTTCAAGAACAAGATGGACTTGCTCGCGAGCATCAGTGCGGAGACCACCGAGTACCGCGCCAAGGAGGTGTACCGGGACCTGGATGCAGTTCTGCTCACCGGTGAGCATGTCGAGTTCGTGGCATGGGTGGACCGGGCGCTGGACTGGTTCGCACGGAACCGCGAGATTCTTCCCACGTGGGACCAGGCGCTGGCCGCGGAGCCCGAATTCCAGGCGATCGGTCGCCACTCCATCCAGGAACTCACCGACGCGATGCCGCAGTACCTCAACCGTTGGCCACGTGCCCGGCACGGCGAGGCCAGGTTTCGGGTCGAGTTGCTGGTGACCCAGCTGGAGCGCTACTTCACGCGAGCAGAGGTCCAGGGAACCATCGACTACGCGGGCGACGGTCCCGAGCGTTCAGTCGCCGAGGTTCTCGCCGACATTTGGTTTCCTGCGCTCCAGCCACCGACAGACGAATGACCCGTGGTCAGTCGGCTCACGGGTTCTCGATGTAGGCCCCGTCGAAGAGCATGACGCCCGAGGACGTGGGGGCCACGCCCTTGACCTTCTCGTCCACGGCCACGTACTCCTCGGCGTTGGCGAAGATCGTGAACGGCATGACCTGGTTGTGGATCTCCTGGAACCGGTTGAGCGCAGCAATCTGCTCGTCCAGGCCAGTGGCGGTCTTGAGACCACGTCCCGCCGCGGTGAGTTCGGCATTGTCGACGCCACTGTTGTTGGTCGGCCCGCCGGGCGTCACGTAGGCGGTGAAGCTCGCCGAGGGATCGGCGTCTGAGGGGTTGAGGCCGCCGATGGTCATCTCGTAGTCGTGCCCGAAGAGTCGTGCGGCCTGCTGTGACTGGGGAACGTTTTCGAGGGTGACGTTGAAGCCCACGGCGTCGAGCAAGGCCTTGATGATCACGCCGGTCTCGATGTTCTCGGGGCTGGTGTTGGTCAGCAAGGTCACGTCGCCGTTCCAGTCTCCCTCCGCCTTGAGCTCCTCGACCAGCTCCGAAGCGAGCTCTTGGTCATAATCGGGGCCCCGCTGTCCGTCGTAGAAGCGGGAGGATTCGGCCAGTAGCGCCGAGGTCGGCTGGCCGAGGCCGCCGGTGAGCCGGTCGTTGATCAGGTCCCTGTCGAGCGCGTGTGCCACGGCCTTGCGCGCCCGCTCGTCGGTGAAGACGCCGTCGTAACCCTTCGCACCGTTGTTCATGACGATCGCTCGACCGGAGCTGATCACGCTGAGGAACCCCTGCTCGTCGTCCTGCGTGGCGTCATTGATGAACTGGGCGCCTCGCAGATACCCCACCTGGATCTCGCCGTTCTGGAACGACTCGAGGGTCGCCTGGGACCCCGGGATGGAGATGAAGCGCAGGGTGGGGCAGACCGGGCCGCCGTAGTACGTGGGGTTGGGTTCCAGGACGACTTCCTGGCCGGGGGTGTTGCTGGCCATGACGTACGCGCCGGCGCCGATCGGGTTCTCGGCCCACTCCTCGGCGCCGACTTCGGTGTACGCCTCCTCGGGGATCACCTCGCCGGCGGAGCGGGTCAGTGCGAAGGGGAAGCCCGCCCACGGCTCACCCAGGACGAACTCCACGGTCAGCGGGTCGAGGACGCGAACGGTCTCGATCTCGTCGACATCCGTTTTGGCCGTTGACGCGGTCGAGGGGTCCTTGTGAAGGTCAACGGTGAACTTCACATCGTCCGCGGTGAGCGGATCGCCGTTGGAGAACGTCACGCCGTCCCGGAGCTTCAGGGTCCAGACCGTGTTGTCCTCATTCGCCTCGAGCGACTCGGCGAGCTTGGGCTCGAACTCGGCCGTATCGGGGTTCCAGCGCATGAGTCGGTCGTAGATAGCGGCGGACTGCGCGCCGCCCCGCAGCCCGTAGTGGCCCTGGCCGGGGGAAAACGAGGGGAGCATGACGTACTCGCCCATGGTGATGGTGCCGCCGGCCATGTCCTCGGTGCAGCGGCTGGTCTCATCCGGGGTCCGTATGTCGCCGCCCGAGGCCGACACCGCGTCGTTTCCGCCGCCGCCACACGCGGTGAGGGTCAGGGTGGTGGCGGCCAGAACCGCGAGGGCGAGCTTGTTCACAATGCCTCCAGAAGCAGGGCGAAGCGCTGACACACAGCCGACGATGCTCGGAGGAGCTCGTCCTTAACAGCGGACGTTACTTCGTGTCGACACGTGTAATCGCGGCTTTCGCCGATTCTCGCGGCGCTGCCCGCCCGAAGGGTGGTGGAGCGGTCCCCGTCAATCGCACGGCCGTAACAGGCACGGGCGCGGGGTCCGATATACCGTGTAGGACAACAGATTCCGATCGTGAGGAGTAACGATGTTCCCTGAAGGCTCCCTTGAGAACCCGCTGCGCTACCTTTTCGGCCCCGGGCCGGACGAGCCGATGTGCTTGGCGCTGACCCCCGAGTGCATGGGTTTGCTGCCCTTCCTCGCTTCGCGGTTTAGCTTCGGTTCCTGAACCCGGCGAACGTACGCAACGCATCGGTCGCCCACAGGAGTAAATGGGTCAGGAGTAGCGGTGCGATGAGGACCAGCGCGCCCCAGCCCGTGGCTGCAACCGCGACCCCGTGCCCCCCACCACGACCAGAGGTCACAGAAGTAGTCCGGAAGGCGTGACAGATTCTTTCTCATCGTCGACCCAGCCCCGGCGCGGGGCGCGTCGTCGTGTTGCCTCGCGAGTTCCACGTCGGTGAAGAACTCGGACGCCTCGGAGGCGGTAGTGGCCACGCGAAACTGCGCGGGGAGGGGAGTGCGGAACCGAGTACATGTCTGGAATTCGACGCCGCGAGTGCATTGGATGGCAACGCCCGGCTCTGAACGGTGGAGGAAGTTCGTGTCATTGACTCGCCGTCTGATCGTTCCCACCGTCGTGGCCCTCATCCCGTTGGGCCTGGCCGCCTGCGGCTCGAGCGGATCGGGGTCAACGGCGACCACGGTGACGGAGACGACGACCGCAGCGGCGGCTCCGCAGGTCGCCGATGGCGGGGCCCCTGAGGCAGATCGGGCGCCCGGAGCAGACGCGGAATCCCAGGACAATGTGGGCATGCTCATAGTGACCGTCCGCGGGGATCAGGGCGTCCTCGGGCTCCAGTACTCCGGTTCCGTTCCGGCCGGTACGCCGGGCCCCGCGAGCAACAAACTCATCACCGGGCCGGGCGGGTGCTTCGCGTTTGTCGGCGCCGGAGCACCTCAACTGGCGATCTTCCCCTCCGACGCCACGTTCGTGCTGCAGAACGGCAAGCCGTCGGTGACGGTCGACGGAGCCGAGCACCCTGTGGGCCGCGAGCTCACCTCCGCCACGGCCGTGGTGCCCGTCCATCAGGTGGCTGGTGTGCCAGAGCGGTGCGCCCGTGGTGCGGGGGACACGGTGCTGGTGGTGCTCTGACCTCACGACTCGGGAAGAGTCAGCTCGCCATTCGATCGGGGCGGACATCACCTGACCGCCGCCGCACCGCCTGCGCCACCCCGATCAGCAGCCCGCCGACCACCAGCACGCCCGCGCCGCCCGCGACCCGGTGTGTGACCGTGGGCGGATCCGGTGCGCCCATCTGCGAGGCGGACCAGTAGAGCAGCACCCAACTGGCGGCGAGGATCCACACACCCACAGTCCAGATCGGGCGGTGTGGCCGCGCGGTAGGCCTACCCGGCCACGCCAGGCCGTCCGGGGCCCGGTCGGACCAGAGGCTCGCCGCCCACAGCAGAACCGTGGTGAGTGCGGCGAGGATCGCGGCCCATTTCGCCCCCGGCACCAGCGTGGCAGCGAGCAGGCATCCGGCCGCCATAGCGGCCAACGCCAGGAGCGCCAATCCCCAGGCGAGGCCAGCCGCGCGCCACAGCGGATCGTGGTCACTGCGCAGTGACCACCAGCCGCGGCGCAGGCCCGCCGTCACCAGGACCACCACGGTCACCGTGCCCACAAGCGCCGAGACCAGCAGCCACACCTGGGTTATCGCGGAGGCGGGATTCACGGACTCTCCTTTGGCCGCGTCATCGTGGTGACCGAGTGCGCGGGGAACACCCGTCGGGGGGTGTCCGCATCAAAGGTCACGGTGTCGGTCACGATGCCCACACCGGTCACCGAGTCGAAGTGTGGGGCGTCGAGGGTGGCGACCTCCCCGTCGCGGTACCCGTCCGGGAGGGTGAGTTCGGCCTCCACATCCCGCTCGGGGTCGCGGTTGACCACGGTCAGGGTGAGGTCGTCGCCGGATCGGGTGGCCAGGGTGACCAGCGCCTCGTACTGCCCGGCCGCGGACACCCGGCGGGGACCGTTCTCGACCTTCGACGCCAGCACCTCCTGGCCGGCCAGCGGCGAGAGCATCTGCAGAACCAGCGCGGTGGGGGACGGGGAGAAATCTGGCCCGGGGCTGAAGATCGCCACGTTGCGCGATCCGAGAGTGGTGGACGTCTCGTCGCCGGTGTGGTCGGCGGGCACGTCGACCAGGGAGTGCTTGAGCGCCACCGGGACGCCACCCTCGGCGAACGCGGCGAGCTGGGTGGCCACGTACAGCGCCGGACTCACCGAGGCCAGGTAGTCCCTGCCCGGCTCCCGCCACGTCTGGAAACCGGGGACCGGCGACACGCCGTATTCGGTGACCAGCAGCGGGATGTCGCGTCCGGCGGTGTGCCGGATCTCGGCCTGCTCCCGGGCGACGTGGGCGGCCTGCCAGTCGCTGCCCATCATGACGTGGTCGTGGGTCTGGTCGGCGTTCATGGGGGAGACGATCCAGGTGTAGGGGTGCGAGACCTGACAGTCGAACGCGGGGTCGTCCCCGATCGCCGCGAGGAACGCGTCCCCTTGGTAGCTGGAGCAGACGCGGATGTCGGGGTCCGCCTCCTTCATGGCGCGGACGAAGTCCACGTATCCGGCGCGCGGGCCACTGGTGTAGCTCACCGTCAGCCGAGACCCCTCCGGTGGGACGGAGCCGTGGACGCCGTCGCCGAAGCGGACCTCGCCGGACTCGTGGTCCAGGGTGTAGACCGTGTCGTCCGGTCCCGCACCGTCCAGGGTGGGGATCTGAGTCCACACCGCGCCGTCCACCATCACCCGCGGATCCGGTGCGACCGGGGCGTAGGCCACCTGGCGGACCTGGTCGGGGGAACCGTCGCTGATCTGGGCGTCGGCGCGGCGGTCGCAGTCGGTGGTTAGCGGCTGGTCGGTGAACTCGGTCGCTCCGCCGAAGGCGTACTTGTGGGCGCGCTCGGGGTGTTCTCCGGGGCGGATCGAGGCGTCCTGCTCCATCCAGTACGCCTGGTCGCCCACATCGGGCTCGTTGCCGACCTCCCACCACGTCACCCCGTACGGTTCGGGGTGGCCGTGCTCTGCCCGCAGGTCCGCCCAGGGGCTGGTGCCGACGGGGGCGTTCATGTAGCTCACCCAGTCCGCCGCCTCCTGCGGGGTGGCGGTGGCGAAGTTCACCACCATCGTGGTCTCGGCGCCCATCTGCTCGACCAGCGCCATGTGCTCGTCGGGCCCGATGGTGCTGTCCACGTCCAAGAGCCGAATCCGATAGCCCGCATTCTGTGCCGTGGGAGGGATGGACGGTGTCGTCGTCGTCCCCCTTCGCGTCCCGACGCCCGGGCTGTCACCCGGCGCTCCACCTGACCCACCGGCCAGGTCTCACCCCCGGCGGTTCGTAGCCCCGCGGTGGGAGTCCGGAAGGCGGTCCCCGTGACCGAACATCCGGGCTCGGAGAGTGCCGCGTTCGGCGTCCAGCGGATACCGTCCCCGGCGCTGCAGCTCGGGCACGAGATGCTCAATGACGTCCTCCCAGGTGCCCGGATTGAGCGCGTAGGCCAGGTTGAAACCGTCGACGTCCGTTTCCGCCATGTAGCTTTCCAGGGCGTCGGCCACGGTGACCGCCGAGCCCACCACCACGGGTCCGCCCGTCGCGTTGAACCGGGCGCTGTCCCGCAACGTCCAGCGCCCGTCGGCGCCGGAAGCCCCAGACAGGCTCGACACAGTGGTCTGGATGGCGTCCGTGGCGACCGGATCCATGGGGGCGTCGAGGTCCTGCCGGGATAGATCAACTCCGGACCATCCCGAGTTGAGCACCAGATTCCCAGTCTCCGAGGCGTGGGCGAAGATGTCGCGGTACTTCTCGGCCGCCGCCTCGTCGGTCCGGTCCACGACGATCGTGAGCAGCGCGTACACGCGAGCGGCATCCCGCCCGCGGCCGGCGGACTCCAGCCCGTCCCGGATCCGGCTGACCTGGTCCCTGGTCTGGTCGATGGTCGGGGACGCCACGAAGATCGCCTCCGCGTGATCGGCCGCGAAGCGGATTCCCCGCGCGGACGCGCCGGCCTGATAGATCACCGGGGTCCGCTGCGGAGAAGGCTCGGAGAGGTGAACGCCGGGGACCGTGAAGTACGTTCCCTCGTGGCGGATCGGGTGGACCTTCGCCGGATCGGCGTACATGTCCCGCTCCGCATCGAGCACCACGGCGTCGTCCTCCCAGGAGCCCTCCCACAGCTTGTAGAGCACCTCCAGGTACTCGTCCGCCCGGTCGTAGCGCTCGTCATGGGAGAGTTGGTCGCTCTCGCCCAGGTTCTGCGCGGCACTCTTGAGGTAGCCGGTCACCACGTTCCATCCCACCCGGCCCTGGGTGAGGTGGTCCAGCGTCGACATTCGCCGGGCGAAGGTATACGGGTGTTCCGCGGAGGTGCTCGCGGTGATGCCGAACCCGAGGTTCTGTGTCACTGCGGCCATTGCGCTGACCAGCATCATCGGGTCGTTCATCGGGATCTTTGCCGCGGTCCGTAGGGCGGCATCGGCGCTATCGCCGTAGACGTCGTACGGGCCCAGGGCGTCGGCGAGGAAGATGCCGTCGAACAGGCCGCCCTCCAACAACCGGGCCAGACGGGTCCACTGTTCGAGGTTCGTATAGTCCCGCGACCGATCTGCCGGATGCCGCCAGATCCCGGGGAGTTGATGCCCCACGCCGTTGATGGCGAAGGCGTTGAACCTGATCCTCCGGGCGTGCTGATCGTGCGCAGCGTCGGGTCGCGAAGCCATGGTTCTCCTTGCGGTGGTCGTGAGAGGTGACCACGTCGAGCAGGAGCAGCCGTGGCTACGCCGATGACATCCCTCCGCGAGTGCTAACTCGATCAGGTTCGCTCGGGTGTGATCTCAGCCCCGTCCAGGGCACCCCGTGTCGCCCCTCAGCCTACGCGTCGGCGTCAGCGTGCCTTGCCGGTGACGGCCAACAGGGGCCGCCTGGATTGCCGTGGAGACGGCGCTCAGACCCCTGACTTCGGCAGCCGCCACCAGTTCGCCGGCGGAGACATTGAGCCCGGTCTGCGAGGTGACCACCGCCCCCGCATCGGCCACGCGCAGGCCCGTCGCCGACTTCGCGGCAAAGAGGCCGTACCTGATGTGACCCACCGACGCCTCTCCCTACTCGTGCCCATGCGACGACGGCCGGGCCAACGCCATAAAGCTCGTCTACCGGGCGTAGTCATGCGGTCGGCGTTCGAGGCGTCCTGTCCCTGCGATCCGCCCGGTCGCAGTCGGTTCGGGAAGTCGGATCATTCACCCCCGTCGGGTGCCGACCGCCCACACGAGGAAGTGCGTGGCGATCAGTGGTGCGATGACGACCAGCGCGCCCCAGCCCGTCGCCGCGACCGCCACCCAGTTGCTCCACCACACGCTGGCGTCATCGAAGTAGTTCGGCAATCGCGAGTTCGCCCGCGTCTCCTCATCGGGCGCTGCGGATGGCGTACCGGTGAACACGTCCGCCATGTCCGGGCCGGCGATCCCAACGCGGAAGTAGGCGGGGGAGTGAGGAACCTGGTCCATGTCCGCTATTCGGCACCGCAGGTACACCGGATGGGCCGCGTATGTTCAGTGACTGCCCACCTCGTCGTCGTCCCCGCCACCTCCCCCCCGACCAGCGGGCACCCTCTCTCGGCGCTCGACGACTGCGCGCGGACCCCGAAGGCGGTTCCGTGCCGTGGCGAGCGCCCCTCCTGACGCCAGCGCATCCGTCAGAAGCTGGTGACGGATGCGCCGGCGACATCTCAGGTGCGGGTGGCGTCGCCAACGATGAACTCGGTGCGGTCCTCGGTGAAGTAGTCGCGTACCCAGTTGACCAGGGCGTTGTAGCGGGGACGTGCCGATGGCAGCAGGACATCATGCACTGCGAGCCATCCGGCGAATGCCAGCGGCCCGTGGAGCTGCTTGTGCGATCTGCCGACCTCCGCCACCGCGGCCATCCGACCGATCATCGCCATGAAGCCGCGATCGTGGTACTCGAACGCCGTACGCTGTGTGCCCTTGAGGTCGGCGAGGATGTTCTCGCCGGCCCACGCCCCCGCCTGCTTGGCCACCGCACCCAGGCCGGGGAGCGTCTTACCGGCACCGTCAGGGATGTTGGCCGCGTCCCCGAGCGCGTAGACGCCCGGGAAACCGGGAACTGTGAGGTCGTCATTGACATCCAGTCGGCCGCCCCTGCCGGGCGTGATGCCCGCTTGCCCGACCACGGGCTGTGCGTGCAGACCCCCCGCCCAGATCACGATCGGCGCGGCGAGGACCTCGCCGTCGGAGAGCGTCACGCCGTCGGCGCGCACCTCCTTGACGCTGGTGCCCAGGTGCAGCTGAACACCGAGCTCCTCGAGGTGCTCCTGCGCATACTGCTGAAGTTCCTCGGTGAAGGGGCCGAGAACCGTCTTGGCCAGATCAGCGAGGTGGACCGTGAAGGCCTCGCGAACCGCGTCGGAGTACGTTCGCGGCACCACCGTGTTGACGGTTTCTGCGATCGCACCCGCCATCTCGACTCCGGTCGGCCCGGCGCCCACCACGACGATGTTCGTGGGGTCGAGCGCCTCGCCGGCGGCCACCCTGGCGTCGGCCTTGTCGAACTGCTCGATAATCGCCGCCCCGAGCCGAGTGGAATCGCTGACCGAGTACAGCGGGTACGCGTGCTCGGCGGCGCCGGGGGTACCGAAGAAGTTCACGACGGCGCCGGCGGCGATCACGAGTGTCTGAGCGGAGTACACCGTTCCGTCGTCCACCGTGACCGTGTGTGCAGCGGCGTCGATAGCGGTGACCTCGGCGGTCAACACGCGCACGCTCGGACGCTTGCGGAAGATCGCGCGCAGCGGCTCGGCCACGTCACTCGGCGGGAGCTGCGAGCTGGCCACCTGATAGAGCAGTGGTTGGAACTGCGAATAGTTGTTGCGGTCGATCAGCAGTGTTGGGATCTTCGCTTTGCCGAGCCGCCTGGCTGCTGCCACGCCGGCAAAGCCGGCGCCGACAATGATGACCCGGTAGTTACTGGTCGCGTTGGTCATGGCTTCGTTACCTCAGTCTTTTCTGGCCGACGTCAGCCGTAGGTGTAGAAGCCGCGACCGGTCGATGTTCCGAGGTAGCCCTTGTCGATGAAGTCGGACTTGATCTTGTCCGCAAAGGCCTTCATCTCCGGGTCATCACTGTCCTTGTTGAGCATGTAGGGCGTCATCATCCCCACGATGTCGTAGATCTGGAACGGGCCCATGGGCGAACCGGTTGAGATGCGCCACGTCTTGTCGACGTCCTCGATGCTGGCGATCTCACGCATGTAGAGCTTCGCGGCGGCCTCGAGGAACGGCACCAGCAGCGAGTTGAGGACGTAGCCCGGCTGCTCCTTGTGGATGCGGATGGGAACCATCCCGATCTGTTCGGCGAACCCGGCCGCGGACTCGAATACCGCGGGGTCGGTGTCGGGGTGCCCCATGACCTCGCAGGTGTTGAAGATCCACACCTGGTTGGCGAAGTGCATCGCGAGGAACTTGTCCGGACGATCCGTGAACGGCGCGATCTCGCTCGGCAACAGGGTGGAGGAGTTGGTGGCGAACACGGTCTTCTCGGGCGCTACCGCGCTGACCTTCTTCCAGGTGTCCTGCTTGATGTCCAGACGCTCGGGGACCGCTTCGATCACCAGGTCGGCGTCCTTCACCGCGTCGGCGAGATCCGAGCTGGCGCGGATTCGCGAAACGGCAGCATCGATCTTGTCCTGCGTGGCGTCCGGGAGGTCCTTCAGGTATGACGCCCCGAGTTGCTCCCAGCGAGCGGGGAGCTTGGCCAGGATCTCGTCCGAGATGTCGTACGCCACGACGGTCTTCCCGAAATAGGCGGACTGGAAGATGATCTGTGAACCGAGGACGCCGGTTCCCAGCACGGTGAGGGTTTCCATGATCGGATTCCTATCTTGCAGTGGGAGAAGTGCGAACGTCGGTTACATTATCGAACTCTTATTTTTTGAGGGGGCATTCAGAAGAACTCGCATCGTCCCTTTCCTGGTCGGGCCGGTTTTCGTGTTCCTGTGCCGCTGGCCAGGTTCGTTTGTTGACACCTGTCGACCGCGGCGTAATCTCCTTAAGGTGACTACCCTCGCCACCTTCCCCCGCCTCATGTCGCCCGGCCGGATCGGCCCCATGTCGACGCCCAACCGCATCGTGCTACCGGCCATGGACATGAACGTGTCCGAGGAGGGCGAGATCGAGCAGCGGGAGATCGACCACTACGTCGCCCGCGCGGCCGGCGGTGCGGGTCTGATCATCACGGGGGCGTGCGCGATCGCGTTCCCGGTGGGCGCGGCGTCCATGAAAGAGCCGGGGCTGTCGGATGACAAGTACATCCCGGGTCTCAAGGCGCTCGCCGACGCCGTGCATGCGGCCGGGTCGAAGCTGTGCGTGCAGTCGACCCACCACGGCAAGGTGGCGCGGGTGGACGTGGCCAACGACCGTCCCGTGATCGCGCCGAGCATGCCGGACTACGACTATGACTACTCCGCGCTCGCCGACAGCACGCCCGAGGAGCTGGGCAAGATGGGCGCGGCGACCGCGGGCAAGAAGACGGTCTACACGGAGATGACGCACTCCGACATCGCCTGGCTCATCGAGACCTGGGCCGAGGCCGCCGACCGCATCGCCCGCGCGGGCGCGGACGCTATCGAGATCCACGTCGCGCACGGCTACATCCTGGGCGTGTTCCTCAACCGCCGCGACAACCAGCGCACCGACGAGTACGGCGGGGCGTTGGTCAATCGGGCGCGGCTGGCGTGCGAGGTCATCGAGGCTGTCAAGAAGCGCGTGGGGGACACGCTCGCGGTGATCGTGCGCGTTGCCGGGCAGGAGTACGGCCAGGAGGGCGGGCTCGAGTTGGACGAGGCAATCCTGGCCTCGCAGCTGTTCGAGCAGGCCGGCGCCGACGCGATCCACGTGACCGGCTGGGGCCGTAATCCGTTCGACAACTTCACCGACGGCCCCCTTCCCGACACCGTCGGTGCCTACCTGGACAACGCCGCCGCCATCAAGAAGGCCGTGTCGGTGCCGGTGATCGGCGTGGGACGGATGTTGCCGGAGGTGTCGGAGAAGGGAATCGACGACGACAAGATCGACTTCGCCGCCATGGGGCGGCAGTTGCTCGCCGACCCGGAGTTGCCTAACAAGCTCAAGGCCGGAACGCCCGAGCTGGTGCGTCCGTGCATCAACTGCTACCTCTGCGTAGCCGAGAACTTCTTTGACGACACCCCGTTCTGCGCCGTCAACCCGCCGCTCGGCAATGAGGGGCTGCTGCCGCTGACGCCCGCGTCCAAGCGCGAGCACGTCGTGGTGGTGGGCGCCGGACCCGCCGGACTTGAGTCGGCCGTGGTGCTGACCGAGCGCGGGCACCGCGTAACCGTGCTGGACAAGGCCGACCGGCTGGGCGGAACCATGTGGTTCTCCACGCTCACCACGCCGGCCAACGAGCCGCTGATCAACTTCTACCAGGCCAAGATCGACCAGCTGGGCATCGACGTCCGGCTGAACACCGAGGCCACGGTCGAGACCGTGCGTGGGCTCGGTGCCGATCGCGTGATCGTGGCGACCGGCGCGGTGCGGCCTGCCCCGCAAATCCCGGGCGGCAAGCTGCCACACGTGCACACCGGCGATTCGCTGCGCGCCACGATGCTGGGTACCGCTACAGCTGAGGAAGCCGGGACCTTCCTGCGGCTTGCCGGAAAGCTCGGCCGACTTTCGGGGATCACCAAGCGTCCCTCGTGGATCCGGCGCCTGACCAAGATCGCGCTGCCGATGGGCAAGAACGTCGTGGTGATCGGCGGCTCGCTGGTCGGCCTGGAACTCGCGGAATTCCTGGGCGAGCGCGACCGGAACGTCACGCTGCTGCACGACTCACAGCAACTGGGTCTGCCGCTGGCCATGCCCCGCCGGTGGACCGCAGTGCGTCACGCCAAGCACTACGGCGTGGACATCAAGCGCAACGTGAAGGTTACTCGCATCACCGAGTCGAGCGTCGAGTGGACCGACGCCAAGGGCAACGCCAAGTCCGCCCCCGCCGACATGGTCATCTACGCCGACGGCACCGCGGCCGCGGCACCGCTGGCCGATGCGCTTCGTGCTGCGGGCGTTGACTGCGAGATCATCGGTGACGCCGGCGACGTGGGCTACATCCACGGCGCCATTCACTCAGCGTGGAAGGTCGCGACGGTGGGCTGACCCGGCCGCGCCTAGGGATTCCGGGCGTGACCGGTCACTTCCGCCGCGCCAGCGCCAGGTAGGTGACGAGCAGGCCGAGCGCGGTCCAGAGTGCCAGGACGAGCAGGTCGCGGCCCTCTGCCGGGAAGGCGTCCGACGCGATCCCGGCCCGCATGAGATCCGCAGCCGCCTGGATGGGCAGGACACCGTGCAGTGCTTGGAACCAGCCCGGTAACTGGCCGGCCGGAAACGTGATCGGCGAGAACAGCAGGACAAAGAACACCAGCACCTGCGACAACAGCTGGGCCAGCATGGCCGGGAATGTCACCGCGATCGCGTACCCCAGAGCCGTGGCCATAGTCGTCACCAGCACCGAGGCAAGGACGAGGAGCGGCCAGTCGAAGGAGAAGGTGAGGTCGTAGCGCAGCCAGGCGACGAGGAGTCCGATCGCCACCCCGGGCAGCGCGATGAGCGTCCACACCGCCAGGTCGACCAGCAGGAGCAGCGGTCTGGATATGGGCAGGGCGCGCTGGTAGTCCAGCGCCCCGGAGGCTCTGGCGCGGGAGATGCCCTGCGGGACGATCACCAGCCCGATGGTCAGCAGCAGGATGGTCGGGGCACCGGAGGAGAGGAAGAGCGCGCTCTCGGGGGCGATGTCGGGGATCAGGAAGCCGAAACCGATGATGATCCCGGCGGCCAGCATGGCCTGGATGACTACGATCAGCGGCAGCATCGCGCCGATCGACGCCAGCGACCATCGCATGAGGGCGCCGAAGCCGGCCCACAGGCTCACCTGGACTGGAGCGATGGGCGTGACTGGCGGGGACGGCGCCGTGGTTGCGGCGGCGGTAGGTTCACGCATCGGTGGCCTCCAGGCTGATGGGCTCGGGGTGATGACTATTGTCGGCGGCGGGGTCGCGCTCAGGGGCGGACTGCGCGGTGAGGGCGAGGTATGCGTCCTCGAGTGTCGCCGGCGCCAGCGAGAAACCCTCGATGCGGCCGGCGGAATTCTGGGCGGTGGCCCAGGCGACGGCGTTCGCTGCCTCGCCCGCCGCGACGGTGAGCAGGATGCGCCGACCGGTCCGGACTCGGCGGAGAACCGGCGGGCACTGACTGTCCTCGGACGGGTCTGCTCCGCCCGGCGGTAGCTGCAGCTCTATGCGCAGGTCGCTGTCCTGCGTTCCGCGCAGGCGTGCGGGAGACCCGTCGGCCGCAACTCTCCCGCGGTTGAGGATGACCAGTTCGTCCACTATTCGCTCGGCCTCAGCGACGTTGTGCGTGACGAGCAGGACCCCGCTGCCGAGGTCTCCACGGCGGCGTACCGCATCCCAGAGCAGGCGGCGTCGGGAGGCGTCGATGTCGTTGGTGGGCTCGTCCAGAATGAGAAGTGGGGTCGGCGCCACCACGGCCATGGCGAAGCCGGTCAGTCGCCTGATCCCACCGGACAGTCCGCCGCCTTCGGGCAGCGCGCGTTGGTCCAGCCACGGGCCGATGTCCAGTTCCTCGGCCAGGTCTTGTGCGGCTGTTCGGGTGTCGCGGTCCGACAGGCCCCGGAGGCGACCGGCAATCTCGATCGCCGCCCGTGGAGTGAGGCCGTCGATCGGGGCCTGCGCCTGCGGCTGCAGTGCAACGTGTCGGCGCGCGGCCGCCGGGTTGCGTACGGCGTCCGTATTGCCGAGGTGAATCTCGCCCGCATCGGGTTTGAGCAGGCCCACGATCTGCGAGACCAGAGTTGTCTTGCCGGCACCGTTATGGCCGAGGAGCCCCACGATCTCCCCGGGCTGGACGCGGAGAGAGATGTCGTCGTTCGCCATGACCTGCCCGTAGCGGCGGGTGAGGTGGGTGATGCGTAGAACGTCGGTGCTCATTGCGAACTCCTCAAATACCATCGGTATGCGGATACTGACGGTATGTGGATACCGCGAGTACGTCAAGGGACGCAATCGACTTACCATCGAGGAATGACACAGCGTCCCGAACCGCTCTCGCGCCGAGATAGACAGCAGCAGACTCGCGACGCGCTGATCTCCGCGGCACGAGAGGTGTTCGCCGAGGACGGGTACCACTCGGCAAGCGTGGATCGGATCGCACGCGAAGCCGGCTTTTCCAAGGGCGCGGTCTACTCGAACTTCGAAGACAAGCCCTCACTGTTCCTGGCAGTCATGGACCAGAACCTGGAGCTTGCGGAGGTCGACCTGCGAGACCCCTTCGAACAGGCCTGCAACCCGGCCTCGACCGGCAAGGATCTGGCGCAGCGAGAGGGATACCCGCCCAGTGCCACACAGGGTTTTGCACTTGCGACGCTGGAGTTCATCGCCAGCGCGGCCCGGGATGAGAAAGTCGCGCCCCAATTGCACAAGCGCCTCGCGGACGTCCTCGGCCACTACAACGAGATCGCCAGGACGGCCCGGGCGGACGACGAGACGCTCCCCGCCTCGGCAGTCGGTACGCTGCTGGCTGCACTGGACCAGGGGGCCGGTCTGATTCTCCTGGCCGCAGACGTTCTACCTGATCCCGAAGTCTTCCGCGTCGGAATGCTCCGCTTGGTCGATCCGGCCCGGGCGCTGGAAGAAAGGCAACCCAAGGCCTGATCCCGTCAGTCGGGGTAGGTCGGGTCCCGCTTGTCGAAGATGACAGCGGCGCCCTCGGTCAGGTCGCGGCGCCCTCGTGGCGTCGTCGCGGTCGCGCACCGTGGGGCTCAGGTCGTGGCACGATCCGCACGCTCTGAATTCAGCACCACCAGCTGCTGCGTCGCCCGGGTCATCGCGACGTAGCGATCTACCGCACCGGTGGCACCCGTACCGAAGGACTCCGCATCGACAAGCACCACCAGGTCGAACTCGAGGCCCTTGGCGTCCGCCGGACCCGACGAACGGACGCGGTCCGAGGCGGGAAGGTCGGGGAGCGCGACGCCGGGAGCGCTGATCACGCAGGCGACACCCTCCGAGTGTTCGGCGAGCCAGCCGTCGATGACAACCGAGAAGTCGTCAATCCGCCCGTACTCGACCGGCACACCACTGCTGCGCACTGATTCGGGAACGTTGGCGTCCGGCCGCACGGATCGGATCACGGGCGCGGCCGCATCCATGACCTCCGACGGCGTCCGGTAGTTGATGCTGAGCCCCACCTGCGAGACGCGCTCGGGGGACAGTCCGACTCGCTCGAGCCGGTCAGCCCACGATTCGTCGAAGTCCCTGCGGGACTGCGCACGGTCACCGACCACCGTCAGGCTCCCGGACGGGCACCGGCGAAGGAGCATCAGCCACTGCGCATCGGTGAGCTCCTGGGCCTCGTCCACGATGATGTGCCCGAATGTCCCCGCCAGGCGAGGCCCGGCGATTCCCGTGCTTTCCTCCATAGACGGGTCCAGCAGAGCCTCCTGCAGATCCCCGTGCCGGAGCATGGGGGCAACACCCTCGGGGTCGTCGTTCGCGGCGATAACCTCGTCGATGACCATCCGGCGCCTCTCTAGCTCCGCGGCACGTTCGGCCTTCCGTCGCTGATCGCGACGCGCGCGGTCAGGATCGCCCAGTTGGTGGCGGGCCGCGTCCAGCAGAGGTAGGTCCGCGCTGGTCCACGCCTGCGGGTCAGTGCGCTGCAGGAGCCGGATCTGCTCGGTGCTGAGTCCCGGCGCGCACAGTCGCAGGTAGGCGGGAACCGTCCAGAGGTCGCCCACCAGCTCCTCGGGCCGGAGCATCGGCCACGCCCGGTAAAGCGCACGGTGCAGCTCGGGATCGGACAGCAGCTCGGCCCTGAGGTGGGCGACGGGGACGTCCGCGCCCGCCTTCTCGAGCAGGATCTCCACCAGCGTCTCGCGGATCTGTGCGTGCGCCTCGTTGTGGGGTGTGCCGGCCTCCACAGACGTAAAGGACTCGGCCCAGTCGGCCGGTGAGAGTCGCAGGTCCGCCCATTCGGTCTGCACCAGCATCGACTCCTCTGGCGGGTGCTCGTAGAACCGCACGCCCGCCTCGATCGCCGCTAGCATCTCCACCGTCGACTTGAGGCGGGCCACCTCCGCGTCCGACTCGTCGGCGAGATCAGTGAGGCCGCCGAGCCCGGCCGCGGCGAGGTCGGCGACCGTCGCGGTCTGCACGCTGTGCTCGCCGAGTGCCGGAAGCACGTCGGCCACGTAGTCGAGGTACGGCCGGTGCGGACCGATCAGCAGCAGGTTGCCGCGACTGAGCCCGGACCGCGACTGCTCGTGCAGCAGGTACGCCGCGCGGTGCAGCGCCACGACCGTCTTGCCCGTGCCGGGCCCGCCGTCCACCACGAGCGCACCCCGTGCGCTGGCCCGGATGATCGCATCCTGATCCGACCGGATCGTGGAGAGCACGTCGCGCATCCGGCCGGTGCGCGCCCCGGCCAGGCTCGCCACGAACGCGGATTGATCGTCGAGGCTCGTGTGGGTGGCCACCTCGTCGTCGCCAATGACCTCGTCCCAAAAATCCACGATGCGCCCGCCCGACCAGCGGTACCGACGTCGATACGTCACGCCGAGCGGATCGGCGAGCGTCGCGGCGAAGAACGGCTCCGCGGCCGGGGTGCGCCAATCCACCAGAAGGGGAGTGCCGGCGGCGTCGAGCAGGCCGATGCGGCCCACGTACACGCGCTTGCCGCCGGCGGTCGCGAAGTGCCCGATGCACACGTCCAACCCGAAGCGGCGCAGCGTGGTGAGCTCGGCGACCAGGCGGCGGATGTCGGCGTCGCGATCGATGGTCTGCGCGCCGCGCCCGGCCGGGTCGCGACGACGCCTGTCCAGGCGCGCGGAGAGCGCGGAGACCTTGTCAGCGAGTGCGTGGGAGATCGCGGCGAAGTGACGGTCGTCGGCGCCGATCAGCGTCGGATCGGTCTTGTGCGCGAGGTGGTCCGGAAGGGCGAAGGCGGAGGCGTTCTGGCAGGGCATCGCGCTAGTGTGCGCCCCCACCCCGGCCTTGCCGCAAGCCCCCCTACCAGCTATAACTTGAAGGTGGAAGCAAGTTTTTGGCCGCGATTTACGAGGATGCCGACATCTGCTGTGTACACGCGTGCCTGAGCGCATCATGACGGCCATCACCTGGAGCGAGGGCGGAACGCAGCGCCGCGCGGGCTGGCGTCCGGAGAACGGCGCCAAGCCGCCGCGGGACATCGTGGTGATCGACGACGACATCGCCGCGGACAGCGCCCTCCGGATAGCGCGGGCAGGCACCGGGCTGCTCTGGAGAGGCGACTTCCACAATGCCCGGCAACTGATGCGTGCCCTCGATCGGCGGCTGGAGAAGCAGGCCTCCCGTAAGGCGTCGAAGTCGTCGAAAACACCGAAGTCGTCTCGTGGCGTCGAGACCGGCGACCTCTTCCACGCGAATCGGCTGGCGCGATCCCAGCGGGCGGCCGTCCTGGGGAAGATCCTCATCGAACTCGAGCCCGACTACGCGATCGGGTTGCGTCGAGCGCCCGACGTGCGAGAGGCCTGCGCGCACGCATACGGGACGCCGGCCAGCGAAGGCCCGGGGGAGTCGACGCTCGTCTCGCTATCGGAGCTCCTCGGGGTGATCAGCGCGTTCGAGTGGCACCGCACGGGCATCGAGGTGGCCGCCCTGGGTGAGCGCATCTACCCCGCCTACGGCGTCTTTGCCCCCACCCGTGACGAGTACATCGACCTGGTCGCCGACGCTGCGTGGCCAGCGGGCGTCGACCGGCCGCTGGTCTTTGACCTCGGCACGGGGACGGGAGTGCTCGCGGTCCTGCTGGCCCGGCGCGGAGCCAGGGAAGTCGTGGCGACAGATATCAACCCGCGCGCGGTGCGGTGCGCGAAGGACAACGCGGACCGTCTCGGAGTCGCGGATCGGGTGCGGGCGGAGGAGGCGGATCTCTGGCCCGCCGCCCCGGAGCGTGCCGACGTCGTGGTGTGCAATCCGCCCTGGATCCCGGGCCGTCCGACGTCGGCGCTGGAGCAGGGCATCTACGACCCGAAGTCCGACGTGCTGCACCGCTATCTCGGTGAGCTGGCCCGGCATCTGACGCCGAACGGCGAGGGGTGGCTGATCCTGTCTGACCTCGCCGAGGTTCTGGGGCTGCGCACCCGCGAGGAGTTCCTCCAGCGCATCGCCGACGCGGGGCTGACTGTCGTCGGCCGACACGAAACGACCCCGCGACATCCGCGCGCGACCGACGAGGCCGATCCGCTCCACGCCGCCCGGGCGCGCGAGCAGACCATGCTGTGGCGGCTGCGTGCGAGGAGTACCTGAGTCAGCAGGGCCCGTGACACGTCACCGCTGCAGCGACTGCACCCGCACAGTCACCTCGGCGGCGGTCTCGCCTGCCTGAGCGGCCAGCGCCCGGCGCAGCGCGAGCTGAATGTCGCGTACCGCCTCGCGCACCGGCCGCGACCGGTCGAGGCACACCTCCACCAGAGCGGTGCCCTCGGCGGTGTCGATGTGCAGCCCGAAGTGGGCGGTTCGGGCACTACTGCGGCGGACGCGGGCGTCGATCGTGCGCAGTGCCGTGCCGAGCCCCGGCTCGATCGCGTGGACGCCCGGGACGGACGTCACCACGGCGAGCAGGTCGGCGGCTGTCGGAGTGGCAGGGGAAGCCTCGGCAGTCTTCTGTGGCTCAGTCATGGAGATCCTCGATGTGCACATCAACGATGAGGCCGCCCAGGTCGAGCTCCCGGACGCACTCGGAGACGACGGACGCACGGACATCGTCGGCCAGTGCCCGCAGGTCGCGGCTCGCGGCGGACAGCGACACCCGGCACAGCACCCGCTCAGGCAGTCCGCGGGCGCCCCACTCGGGAGTGTCGGCGAAGTCCACGGCGGTGCGTAGGCTCATCGCGCCCGGAACGGCGTCCACGGCGTCGCGGATCAGTGTCCGCAGGGCCTGCTCGCTGAGCGAGTACGGGCCCGCCTCGGTGGGCGGCATCTCGACGCGGGCGCCGTGTCGGGCATCGGCGTGCACCACCTCGGACAGCGCCGCCCGCACGCGGGAGGACACCTGCACGGAGTCGTCGCCCCGCGCCTCGGCCTCGTCCCAGTCCCGGTGCAACGCCTGAATCCGGTCGAGGTACTCGCGGGTGGCTTCGGACTCGTCGGGCACACCGGCCGCGGGGGAGTCACGCATGGTGTTCACCGCCATTCCTTCATTCGGTCGATCACGTGCGTGCGGGCCCGGGAGATCCGCCCGCGCGCCGTGGACTCGGTGACGTCCAGCGCGTGCGCCACCTCCCGGTAGGACATTCCGTCGATCTCCCGCAGCGTCCAGCAGGAGCGCAGATCGGGTTCCATCGTGGCGAGCACCCGCGCGAGCGCCTGCAGTTGCAGGTTGACCTCCGAGCGCCGGGCGGGATCGACGGCCGGAGCGCTGTCCGGGTGCCACTGGAGGTTGTCGGGGGAGTGCGCGTCGGTCGCCCGGCGGGCGTTCCGCCGGGCGATGTCGGTGGCCCGGCGGGAGCAGATCTGGGAGAGCCAGGCCCGCACCGCGTCCGGATCGGAGAGCAGGTGCAGCCGCTCCCACGCCGCGATCAGGGTCTCCTGCACCACGTCCTCGCTGTCCTGCCGATCCCCGAGCACCAGGTAGGCGATCCGGAACAGCCGGCCCTGGTGCCGGTCGATCAACCGGTCGAAGGCAGCGGCGTCGCCGTCCTGGGCACGCAGCACCAGGACCCGATCGGTGGGGCCGCCCGGCTCGGGGTTCATTCCTTCTCGCTGCCCACGGCCACCCGATCGGTGCGGGCGGAGTTCTTGGCGGCACGCAGGCTCACCAGCACGTCCACCGATCGGGGCTCGACCCCGAGCGAGAGACGCAGGTCTTCGAAGAGCCGGCGGCGGACCTGCTCGAGGGTCCAGGCGATCTCCGCGGACTCGGCCACGGTCACCTCCGCCACCACTCCGGCTCGGGTGGCCGAGCCGGTGGCCCGCACCGAGGCGCTGTCCACGCCCTGCACATCCTCGACGCGTTCGACCAGTGCGCGTTCGAGAACCTGTGGCTCGAGCGTCGCCAGCACGGCACCCTCGGGGTCATGCAGTCGCAGCACGGCCCGCGCGGGGGCGGTCGGGATCTGGGTGATGAGCAGCGCGAGCCCGGCGAGAACCGCAACCACGCTCACCGCGATGCCGACCGGTAACGCCCACCCCGCGTCTTCGAGCAGGGAAGCGGGGGTCGACGCCCCGTCGGGGACGAGTGGGTCGAGTGTCCCGCCGGCGGGCACCAGGTCAAAGGCGGCGGCCGCGAGCCACGCCGCAGCCACCAGGGCGAGCACGCCCAGCACGAGCAGGACGACGCGGTTACGAGGTCCGGATTGACTGCGCATGTGACTCTCCTTCCTCAGCGATCGGTTTCTCAGCGGCGACGTGCACGGACTCGGGTGGCCGTGGGCTCGCCGGGGCGAAGCTCCCCGAGGGCCCGGTCCACCGCGGTGGTGGCCGCCGAGACGACCGGAGCGGGATCGTCGACCACGGTCACCACGTCCACGTCGATCCGCCGACGTCGCGGTGTGATGCGCACGCTGTGCACGCCGTCGACGTTCTCGGCCGCCGACTGCAGATGTCGGGCCAGGTCCCGGCGGCTCAGCGCCGTATCGCCGGGCAGGTCGTCACCCAGGACCAGCAGTCGCGACACCCGGCCGGGCCAGGCGGCCAGCAGCACCAGTGCCAGGCCGAGCACGGCCAGCGCCCCCGCGGCGGCCTGCGCCGCGATGGACTCCAGCGTGGTCCACGCCAGCGCGTCGACCTGGTTCGCGGCGGCCACCGGCCACTGGCCCTCCACCACGTAGGTGCCCAGCAGCCACAGGCCGAGCCCGCCGAACACCAGCAGGATCACCCCGGCGATGCCGGTAGGGATGGCCCGGGCGGGCCGGCGCACCAGCCCGATCCCTGCCTGACGTGCGCTCACAGCAGCGCTCCTCTCGTGTTCCCGGCGGGATTGAGCCAGGAGATCTCCAGATCGAGCCGACCCACCTGCAGCCCGGTGAGCATCTCGACGCGTTCCCGCACCCGGGCTCGCAGACCTGCGCAGGTGGCGGCCAGGTCGACCGGGAACGCGACACCCACGTCGAGGCGCAGCACCGCGACCGCGCCGTAGAGATCGCATTCGGCGGAGGGGCGGGAGGCGAAGTCGCGGCGGGCGCGTACGCCCAGGACCCCACCGGCGGCGCCCCCGATCCGCGGGTGCTCGGAGGCCACCTGCTCGGCTATCCGGGCCACCACCGCCGCGGGAACGGTGGTGACACCGCGCTCCTCGACAGGTGTAGAACTGATGGGTGTCGAAGCGGCGGCGCTCGACGGTGCCGACACCGTATCGGTTGGGGAACCGCTCATCGCCGGTCGCCCCACCGGTCGGTGACGCCCTTGATCTCGAGCCGTCCGTCCATGGCGAGCCCTACGGCCAGCCCGATCGCGCCGAACAGCAGCACGACCAGGAACTGGCCGATCGACCCGAACGCCGCCACGGCGCCCAGGAACAGGCCCACCAGCAGGGTGAGATGCGTGATCTTCATGACTCTCCTCGCTCGCCTCGTCGGCGCAGGCCGATCAGTTCAGCTCGGGGTTCCGGGACGTGGTGCCGGAGCGGGAGGCGTTGTCGTCGTCGTCCTCGGGAAGGTGCACGTCCACCACGTTGACGTTGACCTCCACCACCTCGAGCCCCGCGGTGCCCTCGACCTGCTCGATCACGTTGCGGCGGATCGCGTTGCCCACCTCCACGATCGATACGCCGTACTCCACCACCACGGTCACGTCGATCGCGGCCTGCGTCTCACCCTTGGACACGCTGATCCCGCCGGTGACGTTGGTCTGCGCGTTGGGGATGCGGTCGGCCACCGCCGAGAAGGCACGCCGCGCGGCGTTGCCCATGTCGTAGACGCCGGGCACCTCGCGGGCGGCCATGCCGGCGATCTTGGCCACCACGGCGTCGTCCAGGGTGGTGACGCCGCGGGTGGTCTGCAGCGGACCGCGGGGCACGAACTCCTCCGTGGTGTCCTCGGCCTTGTCGGTCTCGGCCACCTCGGTGCGCGCCTTCTCACGACCGGTCTGCGGGACTGCATTCGACATGGTTTCCTCCTGGGCCCGGGCCGACGACGCGCCGGCCTGTGATGAACACGTACACCACTAAGACGTCGCGAGTCCCCGGTTCGTCACACCCGATCCCGAACATTTTTCGCTTGCGCCGCTAAGTACCTACTTTTCGCGTGAAAAGCCTGCGTATCTGCTTACAGTGCGCGCATGAGTCGGGGGAGCAGAGCAGCCGGGGGCCGGTCGATCATCACCAGCACGGCGGTGCTCGCCGCGGTGGCCCTCGTCGCCGTGCTGCCGCAGGTGCCGCGCGCGGGCGCCGAGGCGTCAGGCGCGGGGCCGGGCGCGTCCGTGGCGGAGGGCTTCCACTGGGGCGTGGCCACCTCCGGCTTCCAGGTCGAGGGCTCGAACCCCGACTCCAACTGGAAGCGCTACGTCGACGCCACCTCGCCCGGGGGCGAGGTGGATCCGGTGGGTGACGCGGTGGACTTCTGGAACCGGTACCCCGAGGACATCGCGCGCGCCGCCGCGATGGGCGTCAACACATTCCGGTTGAGTGTGGAGTGGGCGCGGATCGAACCGGCCCCGGGGGAGTACGACGACGAGGCGCTCGCCCACTACGACCGGATCATCGACTCCATCCGCGACCACGGCATGGTCCCGATGATCACCATGGTCCACTTCACCTATCCCGGCTGGCTGGCCGACCGGGGCGGCATGCTCTCCGGCGACGCCGTGGAGGCCTTCGGGCGGTTCTCGGAGCTCATCACCGAGCGGTGGGCCGGCGACGGGACCCTCTGGGTGACGCTCAACGAGCCCCTCGTATTTTTCAAGCACGAGATGACGATCGGCCGGGTCGGTTTCCAGGATTTCTCGCGCTTCCTCGACCAGATCGAGGCCGCGCACCGGCTGGGCTATGCGGCCGCCCACCGCGCCGACCCCGACGCGATGGTGACCATGAACGAGGCGTACCTGCCGCTGGCGACCGATTTCACCGACACCCTCATCGGCGACCGCGTGGCCGACGTCGTGGACTACGTGGGTATCGACTACTACTACGGCGTCGCCCTCAACAACCTCACGACGATCAATGCGGCCTGGGACGACTTCGCCGCCGTGCGACCGCAGCCCGAGGTGATCTACGAGGCCATCAAGCACTACGCGCAGTCGTACCCGGGCAAACCGATCTACATCGTGGAGAACGGGTTCCCCACCGACAACGGCGCCCGGGCCGACGGGGTGGACCGCGGCGACTTCCTGCGAGACACCGCGTTCTGGCTCCAGCGGGCCGTGGCCGACGGCTACCCGGTGATCGGCTACAACCAGTGGTCGCTCGTGGACAACTACGAGTGGGGTAGCTACTCGCCGCGCTTCGGGCTCTACCAGGTGGACGTGCTCACCGACCCCGCGCTCGAGCGCACGCCCACCTCGGGCGTGGACGCCTACCGCGAGATCATCGCAGGCGGGGGAGTCGGGCCCGACTACCGTCCCGTCCTGCCGGGCGGCTGGTGCTCGCTCTCCGTGATCCCCGACTCCTGCCTGAACCCGGTCCTGGTAGACGGCCCGCGGGCCACGCTCGGAGGCTGACGATCCCCGCAGTGGCGTAACACACACCCGCGGTGACGACGATAAGCCTTGTAGGACAACACGTTCACCGTAAGGAGTGAGGTTGATGTTCCCCGAAGGTTCACTCGAGAACCCGATGCGATTCCTGTTCGGCCCCGGCCCGGACGAGGTGACCTGCATGGCGCTGACCCCGGAGTGCATGGGCTGGATCCCGTTCCTGGCCAGCCGGTTCGGGATCGCCTCCTGACACCGGCGGTCAGTCCGGCAGGACCTGCTGCATGACGCGCAGGGTGTTGCCGCCCATGATCGCGGTGATGTCCTCGTCCGAGTAGCCACGGTCGAGCAGCCCCTGGGTGATGGCCGCGACTTCGCTGGTGTCCCAGCCGACGGTGACGGAGCCGTCGTAGTCGCTGCCCAGCGCGGCGGTCTCCAGGCCGCCCACCGCCACCACGTGGTCGATCGCGTCCAACACGGACTCCAGGCCCAGGCCGCAGACCGCGGTCTCGAAGTAGCCGATACCCACGACGCCGCCGGTGGCCGCGACACCGCGGATCTCGTCGTCGGTGACGTTGCGATTGGAGTCGCACGTGCCCTGAACGCCGCCGTGGCTGAGCACCACGGGGTTGGTGGACATCTCCAGCATGGTGGCAACCGCCTCGTGGCTGGAGTGCGTGAGGTCGATGATCACGCCCCGCTGCTCGAGGGTCGTGAAGACCTCGCGGCCGAAGTCGGTCAGGCTGCCGCGTTCGATGCCGTGCATCGAGCCGGCGACGTCGTTGTCGAAGAAGTGCGCGAAGCCGGCCATCCGCATGCCCGCGTCGTAGAGGCGGTCGACGTTGCTGATGTCGCCCTCGAGGTTGTGCAGACCCTCCACCGAGAACATCGCCCCGGTCACGTTGTTGCCGGCCACCCGCTCGTCGATGAGCTGCTCGAGATCGCCCTTGGTCTTGACGAAGACGAGTTCGCCGTCGGAGTCATCGACGGCGGTCTGCAGCTTCTGGGCATGGTAGAGCGACCGCTCCGTCATCGACGTCCAGGTCCGCGGCGGCTGCAACTGCGCGATGGCCAGTGGTGTGATGTTGTCGGTGTCGTCGTCGTTGCCGTCGACGTTCTGGCCCTTCGGTGACTTGGTCACCGACGAGAACACCTGGAGCGCCACGTTTCCTTCCTGGAGTCGCGGGAGATCGACGTGCCCACGATCGGACCGCTCGAGCAGGTCGCGATCCCACATGAGGGTGTCGGAGTGCATGTCGACGACCTGCAGGGTGTCGTGCAGTTGCGCGGCCTCGGCGGTGATCTCCGGGAGCGCGACGGGGTCGACCTTGTTGCGCGACTTCTCGATCATGGCGGGGCCTGCCGCGAAGAAGGCGACCGCCGCCACCACGACGAGAAAGATAAGGACGATCAGGGAACGGAAGACGATGCGGCGTTGCACGTGCGGTGGTCCTTTCGGGGGGCCGGGTTATCCGACATCAAGAATCCGTTATGTACCGCGGTCACCGTGAAGATTGAACGGACCGCTCACAGGGCCGCGTAGCTGGTATACATCCGCTATGGAGACACTGGACGAGGCGGATATTTCGCTCATCCATGCGCTGCAGCTTCGTCCGCGGGCGTCGTGGCGGCAGCTCGCCGACGTGCTCGGTGAGGGCCCGGCGACACTGAGCAGACGGTGGGCGCGGCTGCGGGAGAGTGGGCTGTCCTGGGTGATGGCGTACCCGTCCGTCGACGGGGTCCACGGCAACCGCCTGGCCATCACGGAGATCGCCTGCGCGGCGGGGCGTGTGATGTCGTTGGCGCAGGAGCTGGCGGCATGGCCGATGGTCGTCACCGCCGAGATCGCCGCCCGCGAGTACGGCGTGGTGATCAGCATCGCAGGGCTGGACCAGAGCGATCTCGCGGAGATCCTGCTCGACCGCCTTCCCGCGGTGCCCGGGGTGACCGGCATGCGGACCCACCTGGTGGGCCAGCTCCACCTCGGTGCCAACCAGTGGCGGATCGGCGGCCTGGATCCCCGGGCTGCCGCCACACTCGCCGACGTCTCGCTGCCCACGGTTCGTCCGGAGCGGACGACCGCCATCAACCCGTGGGCGCCGCCGTACCGCGAACTGGTCGATGCGCTGACCGAGGACGGCCGGAGCAGCGCCGCGGATCTGGCGCGGATCACCGGTCGGCCCCTGTCGACCACGCGGCGACAGTTGGCCAGGCTCCTCGGCTCGGGCTCCATGACGTTTCGCTGTGACGTGGCTCAGGGGGTGACGGGTTATCCGGTGATCGTGCAGTGGTGGTGCAAGGTGCCGGCGGTGCGGATGGCGGCGAGCGTGGCACGGCTGCGGGCCGAACCGACGGTGCGGCAGGTGGTGAGTATGCCGGGATCTCCCAACCTGCTCGTCACCACGTGGAACCGGTCGGTCGCGGACGCCATGCGGATCCAGGAGACCCTCGAGCGCGAACTCGCCCCGCTGGTCGTGGTGGATTCGGCGGTGATCCTGCACCAGGTGAAGCGCCTCGGGTGGCTGCTCGACTCCAGCGGTCGCAACACCGGGACCTTCGTCCCGTACAGCACCGAGGGCACGCCGGCAGCCCCTGCGCGGGGTCACTTCGCCGATGCGGCATCGGAGGGGCCGGAGAGGACGTAAGTTGGCCTTTATGACGACCACTATCCTGCACAATGCCCGCCTCATCGACGGCACCGGCGCCGATCCGGTTGCCGACGCTGTCGTGGTGATCGACGACGGGAAGATCACCTACGCCGGGCCGGCGGACAAAGCGCCGCAGTCCGATGATGCGGCCACCAAGATCGATGTCGGTGGCAA
>NZ_JBSHML010000011.1:0-142664 GCF_053645335.1 Dietzia sp. NPDC055340
GCCCGGTCCCATTCCGAACCCGGAAGCTAAGCCTGCCAGCGCCGATGGTACTGCACTCGCGAGGGTGTGGGAGAGTAGGTCACCGCCGAACACAATTTGATAGACAGCGGGAGGGACACCACGTCCCTCCCGCTGTTTCTATTTGTCATGAATGTCTATCTGTAAACCCGAACCCGAGCCGGCACCCCGGCGGACGTAAGGTGAACGACGTGAACGAACCCCGGTCAGACAGCGCAGACCAGTCGCCCAGCCGCGGTGACCGCGACGTACCCCGTCGTGGTGACCGGGCCGAGACCTCCGGTCGACGGGACAACAGCTCCTACGGTGAACGTCGCGGCAATCGGTACGACGGCACCGACCGCGGCGCCGGCGATGGCGGAGCGCGTCGCGGCCGGCCGTCGGACGGTGAACATTCCGGCTCACGCGCCAGCGATGATCACCGGGGCGGCGGCGACCGTCGTGCCGCGGGCGCCCGCCGGGAGGACGGTCCTCGTCGTGACGGGGGCGGCCCCCGTCGTGCTTCCCGGCCGAACGACCACCGGGGCGGGTCGCGGACGCGGAGTGGCGGCGTCCGCTCCGAGGGCGACCGTCGGCACGCCGGAGACCGGCGCGAGGGTTCTGATCGCCGATATGGTTCGGATCGCTCCGGGGCGGGGCGTCCCGGCCAAGATGCACGGGCCGCGGCCCGAGCTGACGAGCCTGCGCTTCCCGAGGACATCGAGGCCGCGGATCTGGACATGGAGATCCGACGGGATCTCCGAAGCCTGGACAAGGCCAATGCCGAGATCGTGGCGAAGCATCTCGTCGCGGCGATGTTCTTCGTCGACGAGGACCCCACGCTGGCTCTGGCCCACGGTCGAGCTGCCAAGAACCGTGCCGGCCGCATCGGCGTCGTGCGGGAGACGCTGGGCGTACTGGCGTATCGCGCTGCGGAGTGGGCTGAGGCTCTCGGGGAGCTGCGTGCCGCTCGACGAATCTCGGGCGGCCCCGGACTGCTGGCCATGATGGCGGACTGCGAACGTGGTCTCGAGCGACCTCAGCGGGCTATCGAGATCGCCCGCGGTGAGGAGTCGCGCATGCTCGAGGGCGAGGATCTCGTGGAGCTCCGCATCGTGGAGGCCGGGGCCCGCGTGGACATGGAGCAGCTCGATGCGGCCCTGGTGACGCTGCAGGACGCCGGAGTGTCGGCGGAGGCGCAGGGTGAGTCCGCCGCGCGTCTCGACTACGCCTACGCCGAGGTGCTGCTCGCCGCGGGTCGCAAGTCCGAGGCCGCGGAGTGGTTCGGGTACGCGGTGGCGGCGGACCCGGAGCAGAACACCGACGCCGAGGCGCGACTCGCAGAGCTGGGGGACTGATTCGGCGGTGAGTACGTCCAGCCTGTCCAGACTTCACGATGCTCTTCTCGTCGACCTCGACGGCACCCTGTTCCGGGGGAGTGAGCCCATTCCGGGTGTGGCGGAAGGTCTCGAGCAGTCCGGCATTCCCGTCGTCTACGTGACGAACAACGCGAGCCGCGCCCCGGCGGATACTGCCGCTCACCTGCGGGACCTCGGCTTCGCGGCCGGGGCGGACGAGGTCATGACCAGCGCGCAGGCCGCGGTCGTCATGGTCGCGGCTCAGGTGCCTGCCGGTTCCAAGGTGCTCGTCGTGGGCCACGACAGCTTCCGGGACCTCGCGCGACAGGCGGGTTTCGAGGTGGTCCTGTCTGCGGATGACAATCCCGACGCCGTGCTTCAGGGACTTTCCAGGGAACTGACCTGGGGTGAGCTCGCCGAAGGCTGCCTCGCGATCCGCACGGGGGTCCCGTGGGTGGCCTCCAATACCGATGCGACCCTGCCGACCGAACGGGGACTGTTGCCGGGTAACGGTTCGCTCGTCGCCGCGATGGAGACGGCGACCGACCGCAAGCCTCTGGTGGCGGGTAAGCCCGCGGCCGGGGTGCTCCGCGCCGCCGCCGACCTAGCCGGCTCGACGCGTCCGCTTGTCATCGGTGACCGTCTCGACACCGATATCGAAGGTGCCGTCGCAGCGGGTATGCCGTCGCTGATGGTCCTGACCGGAGTCCACGGTGCCACGGACCTGCTGTCGGCGCCGCCGGCTCGTCGGGCTACCCATCTCGCCCGGGATCTGACCGCGGTGAACGTGGAGGGCGAGGACTTCCTGATCGCCTCCGCAGCCGAGATCGGCGTGTCCGCCCGGGATGGGGTCCTCCATGTGGACTCGGTGCCCGATCACCTCGGGGATGTGCCGCTCGCCCGTTCCGTGATCCGGATGGCCTGGGCGCAGGATGTCGACCGTGTGGACGGCGATACCCCGGGCATCACGTCCCGGTTGACGGATGCGGGTTTCGTCGTCGGCTAGCGTGGAGTCGTGAGCTCTCCCGCACCGCACCCTCGACCCGGGCCCTCGGGGCCCGACATCGACGCGCTCCGCGTGGCATTCGACGACCTCCTCGTTGAGTCCGCAGGGCTGGCCGGCCAGAGCGGCGGTGAGGAGATCGGCGCCGTTCGAGACGACCAGGTGGCGGCACTCGATGCGGCGCACGAGTTGCTGTCCGACGCGCTCTCGGCACTGGACTCCCAACGCTGATGGCCGCACGCCGTATGCGACTCGACGCCGAGTTGGTCCGCCGAAAGATGTGCGACAGCCGGGAACGGGCAAGGGATCTGATCGCCGCCGGCCGGGTGATCGTCAATGGTGTGGCGGCGAGCAAGCCGGCGACCCAGGTGGAGCCCACCACCTCCATCGCGCTGACCGCCTCCGACGAACCCGACTGGGCCTCGCGCGGCGCCCACAAACTGCTCGGCGCCCTAGACGCCTTCGACGTCGTCGTCGACGGGGCCCGCTGCCTGGATGCGGGAGCGTCGACCGGTGGGTTCACCGACGTGTTGCTCAGTCGTGGGGCCGGCCGTGTCGAGGCCGTGGACGTCGGGTACGGCCAGTTGGTGTGGAGACTGAGGAGCGACGAGCGCGTCGGTGTCCACGACAAGACAAACGTTCGATCGCTCACCCCCGAGGACATCGGGGGACAGGTCGACCTCGTGGTCTCGGATCTCTCGTTCATCTCTCTGGCGCTGGTCCTGCCGGCGTTGGCCCGCTGCGTGCGCCCGGAAGGAGTCCTGCTGCCCATGGTCAAGCCCCAGTTCGAGGTAGGACGCGACAGGGTCGGGCAGGGAGGAGTCGTCCGCGATCCGGCGCTGCGGATCGAGGCGGTGACCGAGGTCGCCAGAGTCGCTGCGGAGAACGGGCTCGAGGCGATGGACTGCGTTGCGAGTCCCCTGCCCGGCCCGTCGGGCAACGTCGAGTACTTCCTGCACTTGCGTAAGGTCGACGCCGGACAGACCGTGGAATGTGGTGACTCCGCGGTGGCCGCGATCCGTAAGGCTGTAGAGGAGGGGCCCAGATGAGCACATCGGAGCCGTCAGGCCAGGGTCGTCGGATCCTGCTCGAGCCAAACTTCGGCCGCCCGGACATCGTGGCGACCGTGGCGCAGGTCGTCGAGGCGTGTGCGGGACACGGGATCGCCGTGCGGATGCTGGAGGACACCAGTGCTCATGTGGCCACCGGTATCGGCGTGGAGACGGTTCCGGACACGCCGGACGCTGCGGACGGGTGTGAACTCGTCCTGGTGCTCGGGGGTGACGGGACCTTCCTCCGGGCCTGCCAGTACGCCAACGCGGCAGACGTGCCGGTGCTCGGGGTGAACCTCGGGCACATCGGCTTCCTCGCCGAGTCAGAGGTCGAATCCCTCAGCGGTGTGGTCGAGCAGATCGCCGCCCGCGACTACCGGGTGGTCGAGCGGATGACCGTGGAGGCGACCGTTATCCACGGCGACGAGGTACTCGGTCGGGACTGGGCGCTCAACGAGGTCAGCATCGAGAAGACCTCCCGTCAGGGGGTGCTCGAGGCATCGGTGGAGATCGACGGCCGGCCGGTGAGCGACTACGGATGCGACGGCATGCTCGTCTCCACGCCGACCGGCTCCACGGCGTACGCGTTCTCCGCCGGCGGTCCCATCGTGTGGCCCGAACTCGACGCGATCCTCGTCGTCCCGAACAATGCCCACGCGCTGTTCGCCCGCCCGATGGTGGTCGCTCCCACCTCGCGGGTCGCGGTCGAGACCGGCGTGCGGTCCGGTTCTTCGGCGGTGGTGCTCGACGGGCGCCGGACGATCGACGCGCCGGCGGGTAGCCGGGTCGAGGTAATCCGAGGTCGGCGGCCGGTCAAGTGGGTCCGACTGGACGACTCACCGTTCACCGACCGGCTGGTGACGAAGTTCGAGCTTCCCGTCACAGGGTGGCGCGGGCGGTCAGGTGTCCGTCCCCTCGCCTAGGGTGGGTGCGTGCTCACGGAACTCCGGATTAGCGGCCTCGGCGTCATCGACGAGGCCGTCGCCGACTTCTCGCCCGGCCTGTCGGTTCTCACCGGGGAGACCGGGGCGGGAAAGACGATGGTGGTCACGGGCCTGAGGCTGCTGGCTGGCGGCCGCGCCGACCCCGGCCGCGTACGCCGTGGTGCGGACAAGGCGCTCGTTGAAGGCCGGTTCGACCTCACGGCGGCTTCCACGATGGACGAATCCGATCGGCGGGAACTCGACGGACTGCTCGAGGACTCGGATGCCGAGTTCGATGAGGACGGCAGCGTCATCGCCGTGCGGCGCGTAGGTGCTGACGGTCGCTCGCGCGCCCGGCTCGGGGGCCGATCGGTTCCCGCCGGGACCCTGGGACGCTTCTGTGCCCCGCTGCTCGCGGTTCACGGACAGAATGACCAGCTTCGCCTGCTGCGGGCGGATCATCAGCGTGATGCCGTCGACACCCATGGCGGGGACGCGGCCAGGGCTGCCCTCGAGGCCTATCGCGAGACCTTCCGCCGCTGGCGCCGGGCCGAGGCGTCGCTGGCCGAACGCACGGGCAGAGCCCGCGAGCTCGCGCGCGAGGCGGATCTGTTGCGGATGGGGCTCGAGGAGATCGACGCGTTGGCCCCGCAGTCGGGCGAGGGCGCCGAACTCGACGCGCTCATCCGTCGGCTCACCGATTCGGAGGAATTGCGGGAGATCGCCGGCCGGGCACACGAGGCCCTCGCCGGCGACGGCGAGACCGCGGAGCCGATGGTCGGGGTCCTCGATCAGCTCCGTCAGCGGCTGTCGGGCGCTGACGACCCGGCGCTTGATCCCATCGCCACCAGCATCGGCCAGGCCGTGGCGGCCCTCGGCGACGCAGCCACCGAACTCGGCCTCTACCTCGCTGAACTCCCGGTCGATGCGGCGGATCTCGACTCGGCGCTCGAGCGCCGGCACGATCTGCGGGCATTGACCCGCAAGTACGGCACCGATGTCGACGACGTGATGGACTGGGCCGAGAAGGCCAGGGTCCGGTTGGCCGAGGTCGACACCTCGGACTCCGCGGTCGCCGAGCTCGAGGCCACCGTCGCGCGGCTGGCCGCCGAGCTGGCCGACCGGGGCGCAGCGCTGACGGACGTGCGGCGTGCAGCGGGCGCGGACCTCGCGGACCGCGTCTCCGCCGAACTGGCGGACCTGTCGATGGGCGGAGCGCGGCTCACGGTCCGGGTCACCCCTTCAGGGGACGGCCTGGAAGGGGCGACCGAGTCCGGTCTCGACGATGTCGTCCTCGAGCTGGACGGCCCCTCGGGCGCGGTGCCGCTGGGCAAGGGGGCGTCCGGAGGCGAACTCTCTCGCGTCATGCTCGCCCTCGAGGTGGTGCTCGCCGAGCGCTCCGGGGGAGGGACCCTGGTGTTCGACGAGGTCGACGCGGGGGTCGGCGGACGAGCGGCGCTGAGTATCGGTAAGCGTCTGGCCAGGCTCGCCCGAACCCATCAGGTCATCGCTGTCACGCACCTCGCACAGGTGGCCGCCTACGCGGACACCCACCTGGTCGTGCACAAAGACTCCGACGCGGACGCGGGCGACACCGTGGTCTCGGGCGTCCGTGCGGTCGCCGATACCGACCGGGTCACCGAGCTGGCACGGATGCTGGCCGGCATGGAGGACACGGACACCGGGCTCGCCCACGCCCGCGAGCTGCTGGAGACCGCCCAGAACCAGAAGTCTCAAGCTCTGGTCGACCGTTAAGCCGACACGCCGGGTCGACCTCCCTGTTCACAGGAATCACACGCGTGATACTCGTGCACATGAAGATGTCGGGTCTGCTCAACCGTCGTTCCAATGATCTCGCCGGTGTCGTCGGTGCTGTCCGCCAGGTCCCCGCGGGGGCACCGGCTCCGAAGAGGCTCGGCGGCAAGGACGTCGTCGTGCTGGACCTCAACCGCACGTCCGCTGCGACCGCCCGGGCGCTGGTCGACGCCGAGGTGGCCGCGGTCGTCCACGTCGCTCGTCCGGGAGAGGAGATGTTGCCGCGCGCGGCATTCCGCATCCTCGCCGGATCCACGGTGCCGGTGATCGAGGACGCGGACCTGTCCGAGGTGGCGGACGGCACCCGTGTCCGCATCGACGAGGGCGTGGTCTACGCGGTCAAGACCGACGAGGAACTGGCCACCGGACGCGAGGCCGGCTCGACCGATCTGCTCGCCGAGGTCGACGCGGCAGAGAGCTCCTACGTCGAATCCGCGCTGGCTCACCTGGCCAATTCCACCGAGTTCCTGAGCATCGAGCACCAGCTCCTCCTGGACGGGGAGGGGCTACCGGAGATCGACGTGGACTTCGTCGACCGTCACGTGGTGGTGGTGACCGGCTCGGAGGCCTCGAAGGATCAATTGGCGGACCTCAAACCGTTCATCCGCGAGTACCGGCCCGTCCTGGTGGGTGTCGACGGCGGCGCCGAGTTGCTGCGCGCAGCGAAGCTGACCGCCGATCTCGTCGTCGCCACCCCCACCGCGGTCTCCGACGAGGTTCTCACCGACGGCGCCGTCCTCGTGGTGCCCGCGGATCGCGACGGTCGCGCGGAGGGCCTGGAGCGCATCTCCGAGCTGGGGATCGGTGCGACGACCTTTCCCGCCGCGGCGACCGCCCGCGACATGGCGCTGCTGCTCGCCTACCACGGCGGCGCCGAGATGATCGTCGCCACCGGCGAGGCCCGGGGGCTCGAGAACGCCTTCGGCGCGTCGTCGTCCCCGTCGTCGACCATGGTGGACACCACCGTGGCGTCCCGCCTTGTCCATGCCGAGGCCTGCGCGACCCTCTACCGCTCGCGTGGTGCCGGGATCGGCCTGGCGCTGGTCGTGCTGGCCGCTCTCGTCGCCGTCGCGGTGGTGGTGCTCATGCGCGATTCCGCGCAGGACCTGCTCGTCTGGGCTGTCGAGAGCTGGAACTCCTTCGCGCTGTGGGTCCAGGGGCTCATCCGGTGATCTCCCTGCGTCGCCACGTCCTCACCCTGGTCGCGGTCTTTCTCGCGCTCGCGGTGGGGGTGGTACTCGGATCGACGTCCGTGGCGACGTCCATCCGGGACGCGGTGGTCGACAAGGAGGAGACGACCGCCGGGCAGCTCGAGGCCGCCCAGCGGGAACTGGACCAGAGCCGACTGGCGAACGATCGACTCGGCGCCCTGGCCGGCGATCTCACCCCCGCTGTGGTCGACGGTCGACTCGCGGACCGGCCTGTGCTCGTCGTGGTGGCCCCCGGTGCTTCGGCCGAGGACGTCGACGCGGTCACCGAGGCGATCTCCCTGGCGGGTGGGATAGATGCCGGCCGGATCCGACTGACGGACCGGGCTGTCGACCCGGAGGCCGACTCCGAGTTGGCGGCCCTCGTGGCCAATCTCCCCATCGGGGACGCACCCGCCGGGGACGCCGACATGGGAGCCCAACTGGGTACGGCTCTCGGGCGGGCCGGCCTTCTGCGCGGCGAGGACGCCGAGCCGCACCTCGACGACGAGGACCGGGCGACAGTGCTCACCACGTTGGCCGACGCGGAGATGATCGCCTACGAGCCGGGGACCATCCGTCCCGGCCAGCTGGCCGTGCTCGTGACAGGGCCCGGGGGCGACGAGGCGGCTGCTGTGCGGACCGCCTCCCTGGCCCGGACGCTCGACAGCGAGGGCGCAGGCGTGGTCGTGGCGAGCGCGATCGGTGCCGGGGCGGGTCAGGACGCCGTCCTGGTACTCCGGTCCTCGGGGCAGGAGGACGCGTCGACCGTGGACAACGCGGGTACCGCGGCCGGGCGCCTGGCCACGGTCCTGGCGCTGGCGGAACAGCTCGAGCGCGGGCAGGGTGACTATGGCCTGCGACACGATGCGACCGCTGCGGCGCCGTCGCTCCCCCCGACGCAGACTCGGTGATAGCCTGAAGCCCCGTGGGGTGCACCGGAGCCGCACCAGCTTTCATCCATTCCGGAGTCTTGACACGGGAGTCCCCTTGGCACTGAACCGAGCCGGATCGCGGTCCGCGACCAAGCATATTTTCGTCACCGGTGGCGTGGCGTCGTCGCTGGGCAAGGGGCTCACCGCCTCGAGTCTGGGGCAGTTGCTCACCGCCCGCGGGCTCCGGGTGACCATGCAGAAGCTCGACCCGTACATCAATGTCGATCCCGGTACGATGAACCCGTTCCAGCATGGTGAGGTGTTCGTCACCGAGGACGGCGCGGAGGCGGACCTCGACCTCGGACACTACGAGCGGTTCCTCGATCGGGATCTGAGCGCCAATGCCAACGTGACCACCGGTCAGGTGTACTCGGCGGTCATCGCCAAGGAGCGTCGCGGCGAGTATCTCGGCGACACCGTGCAGGTGATCCCGCACATCACGGATGCCATCAAGGAGCGCATCATCGCGATGGGCGCCCCCGACGCCGAGGGCCGGACCCCGGACGTGGTGATCACCGAGGTCGGTGGGACCGTCGGCGACATCGAGTCGCAGCCGTTCCTCGAGGCATGCCGGCAGGTGCGCCACTCGGTCGGCCGCGAGAACATCTTCTTCCTCCACGTCTCCCTGGTGCCGTACCTCGCGCCGTCCGGTGAGCTCAAGACCAAGCCCACCCAGCACTCGGTGGCAGCCTTGCGCTCGATCGGCATCGTGCCGGACGGGCTGGTGCTGCGATGCGATCGTGACGTCCCCGACGCGCTCAAAGCCAAGATCGCGCTCATGTGCGACGTCGACCTGGAGGGTGTGGTCTCCACCCCTGACGCGCCGAGCATCTACGACATCCCCAAGGTGCTGTTCTCCGAGCACCTGGACACCCACGTGATCCGCAAGCTCAACCTGCCGTTCCGCGACGTGGACTGGACCGTCTGGGGCGACCTGCTCGCGCGCGTGCACGAGCCGCGCGAAGAGGTCGAGATCGCTCTTGTCGGCAAGTACATCGACCTGCCGGATGCCTACCTCTCGGTCACCGAGGCCCTGCGTGCGGGTGGCTTCGCCCACCACGCCCGGGTCAACATCCGGTGGGTCGAGTCCGACGTCTGCGCGACCGAGGCGGGCGCGCGGGAGGCACTGCGGGGCGTCGACGGCATGCTGATCCCCGGCGGGTTCGGTATCCGTGGCATCGAGGGCAAGCTCGGCGCCATCTCGTGGTCGCGCAAGAACCGCATCCCGTTGCTCGGGCTGTGCCTGGGCCTGCAGTGCTCGGTCATCGAGGCCGCCCGCTCGGTCGGGCTCGAAGATGCCTCGTCCACCGAGTTCGAGCCGGACACCCAGCACCCGGTGATCTCGACGATGGCCGATCAGGTCGACGCGGTGTCCGGCAACGCGGACCTGGGCGGCACGATGCGACTGGGCGCCTACCCGGCCGTTCTCGGCAAGGGCTCCCTCGTGGCGGAGGCCTACGGTGCCACGGAGATCTCCGAGCGCCACCGTCACCGCTTCGAGGTCAACAACGCCTACCGCGACAAGGTCTCCGAGTCGGGTCTGCAGTTCTCCGGCACGTCCCCGGACGGCCACCTGGTCGAGTTCGTCGAGTACCCGCGTGACCAGCACCCGTTCTTCGTGGCCACGCAGGCCCACCCGGAGTACAAGTCCCGGCCCACCCGTCCGCACCCGCTGTTCGCGGCGTTCATCAAGGCTGCGTTGGACTACGAGAACGAGATGCGTCTGCCCGTCGAGCCGTGGCGCGAGGGTCAGCAGGGCGAGACCGCCGTGGCGGACGACGACGGCTGAGCCATGTCGGATCCAGGTACTCCCGGTTCGCATGACTACCGGACTGTGGCGAGTCGCGAGATCTTCGACGGCCGCGTCGTCCGCCTGCGCGTCGACACCCTGACCATGCCGGGCGGGGGCACCGCGGACCGGGAGATCTGTGGCCATGACGACGCGGTGGCCGTAGTCGCGCTGGACTCCGAGGGGCGGATCGTCCTGGTCCGCCAGTACCGCCACGCCGTGGGAGAACGCCTGTGGGAGCTGCCCGCAGGCCTGTGCGATGTCGAGGGCGAGCCGCCGGTGGAGACCGCGCGGCGCGAACTCGTCGAGGAGGCCGGGGTCGAGGCCGACGACTGGCGGTCGGTCGTGGAAATCGTCCCGTCCCCGGGTTTCAGCACCGAACGTGTCCACGTCTACCTGGCCACCGGCCTACGTGACGTCGGTCGGCCGGAGGCCCGGCACGAGGAGGCGGACATGGAGGTCACGCGCATGCCGCTGGCAGACGCCGTCGACGCGGTCCTGGACGGTCGGATCGTCAACGGCATCGCCGTGGCGGGCATCCTCGCGGCCCGGACGCTGCTCGACCGGGCCTGACGGCTCGTCAGAGCATGGTCGAGACGGTGACCGTGGAGTCGCAGATCCGCGGGTATCTCGATCACCTCGTCGTCGAACGGGGGGCCTCGACCCACACCCTCGCCGCCTATAGGCGCGACCTCGACCGGTACCGGCGGCACCTCGACGCGGCGGGGGTGACGGACCTCGGGGCGGTGAGCGAGTCCCACGTCGAGGACTTCCGCACCGCCCTGTCCACCGCGGACCCCGAGGCCGGCCGTCGAGCACTCGCGCCCAGCTCGGTCGCGCGGGCACTCGCGGCGGTGAGGGGCCTGCACCGTTTCTCGACACGGGACGGGGCGACCCCCGTCGACGCGGCTGCGGCGGTCACACCCCCCAGCCCGCCCCGCAGGCTCCCCAAGGCCGTACCGGTGGACCGGATGATCGCGATGATCGAGGCCGCCGGCGGGACGGAGACCGATACCGAGCCCGCCCGCCTTCGTGACCGCGCCATGCTCGAGTTGCTCTACGCCTCCGGGGCACGCGCCGCCGAGCTGATCGGACTGGACGTCGATGACCTCGACGGACTCGACCGGCCCGAGGGGGGTGCGGTGATCCTGCGCGGAAAAGGCGGTAAGGAACGCATCGTGCCCCTGGGGCGGCCGGCGTGCGAGGCGGTGAACGCCTACCTCGTGCGGGCCAGGCCCGCACTGGCGGTGAAGGGCGGAGCCGCCCTGTTCCTCAACACCCGCGGCGGCCGTCTCTCCCGACAGACACTGTGGAACGTCGTGTCCGCTGCGGCGCGACGCGCGGGCTTGGCAACCGATGTCTCGCCGCACTCTTTCCGGCACTCGTTCGCCACCCATCTTCTCGACGGCGGCGCGGACATCCGGGTGGTCCAGGAGCTCCTCGGACACTCGTCGGTCACCACGACCCAGGTGTACACGCTCGTCACCGTCGACACGCTGCGCGAGGTCTGGGCCGAGTGTCACCCGCGGGCACGGTAACGTGGCCGGGGATACGGCCCGGGTGCGGGTGAGGGCGACGAGAGGAGACGCGGGTGGCGCAGAACACTGGGGCGATGGACCCCGCACTGTTCTCCCGCGCGGAACTGTTGGGAGCCGACGACCCGGCAGCAGGTGAGGGTTTCTCCGCGATCCCCGACCCCGAGCCGCTCACCACGCACGGCCCGGCGATCGTCCTGTCGATGTGCAACCAGAAGGGCGGCGTCGGCAAGACCACCAGCACCATCAACCTCGCGGCCGCGCTCGCCGAGTACGGGCGTCGGGTGCTCGTGGTGGACCTCGACCCGCAGGGCGCGCTCTCCGCGGGGCTGGGGATCCGGCACCACGAACTCGAGTTGACCGTCTACAACCTGCTGGTCGACCACAGCGTCTCCACGGAGGAGGTGCTGGTGCGCACTCGGGTCGAGGGCGTGGACCTCATCCCGGCCAACATCGACCTGTCGGCGGCCGAGATCCAGCTGGTCAACGAGGTCGGGCGCGAGCAGGCCTTGGGTCGGGCGCTGTACCCGGTGCTGGACCGCTACGACTATGTGCTGGTCGACTGCCAGCCCTCGCTCGGACTGCTCACGGTCAACGCGCTGGCCTGCTCCGACGGCGTGCTCATCCCCATGGAGTGCGAGTACTTCTCGCTGCGTGGTCTGGCACTGCTCACCGACACGATCGACAAGGTGCGCGATCGGATCAACCCGCGCCTGCACCTGACGGGCATCCTCATCACCATGTTCGACCGCCGCACCGTCCACGCGCGCGATGTGCTGGGTCGGGTGGTCGAGGTGTTCGGCGACAAGGTCTTCGACACCCTGGTCACCCGGACCGTCCGGTTCCCGGAGACGACCGTGGCCGGCGAGCCCATCACGACGTGGGCGCCGCGTTCGGGCGGCGCCCAAGCGTACCGGGCGCTGGCCCGCGAGGTCATCCAGCGCGGTAGATGAGCGGCCCGGTGTCCGACGTACAGGCCCCTCAGGGGGAGGGGACACCGACGGTCGACGAGGCGATCGCTCCGGAGGAGGCGGTCGCCCGCGCTTTCACCGTTCACCTGACCAACTTCACGGGCCCGTTCGACCTGCTCCTCAAGCTGATCGATTCCCGCCGCCTCGACGTGACCGAGGTGGCGCTCCACGCCGTCACCGACGAGTTCATCGCCCACACGCGGCAGCTGGGGGCGGAGGCCGGACTCGAGGAGGTCACCGAGTTCCTCGTGGTGGCCGCGACGCTGCTCGATCTCAAGACCGCGCGCCTGGTGCCCTCGGGTGAGGTCCAGGACCCGGAGGACCTGGCACTACTGCAGGCCCGCGATCTGTTGTTCGCCCGGCTACTGCAGTTCCGGGCGTTCCGGCGGGTCGCCGAACTGTTCGCCGAACTCGATCGCACCGCGCGCCGCGCGTACCCGCGGACCGCGGGCCCGGACGAGGAGTTCCTGGGCCTGCTGCCTGAGGTCGAGCTGGGGGTGGATGCAACCCAGCTCGCCACCATCGCTGCGGTGGCGTTTCGGCCGCGCCCGGTCGACGAGGTGGGTGTGGCGCACGTCCATGCGCCCGCAGTGTCGGTGCCGGAACAGGCGGGCCGGGTCCTGGAACTGTTGCGGTTCCGGGGGCACGGGGAGTGGGTGGACTTCCGTGAACTCGTCTCCGGGTGTGAGGAATCCCTCGTCGTCGTCGCACGCTTTCTGGCGCTGTTGGAGTTGTACAGGGCGCGCGCGGTCGCGCTCGCCCAGGACGAGGCGCTGGGCGACCTCCTGGTGAGTTGGACGGGCGAGGAGGCCGACGAGGTGACGCGGGGAAGGGACGAGTGGACGTGAGTGACGACGACGACAACGCCGGAGCCCCCGGCACGGACACGGGCCTGGCGGCGGACCCGGATCCCGATGCTCCGCCCCTGCGCGCTCGACTGGAGGCGCTGCTGCTGGTGGTGGACCAACCCACGCCGGAGTCGGCACTGGCCTCGGCCGCCGGTGCATCGGTCGGTGAGGTGGACGCCGCCCTGCGGGCCTGGCGCGATGAACTGACGGCGACGGGCAGCGGGATGGATCTGCGACGCACGGGCGAGGGGTGGCGCCTCTACACCCGTCGCGAGCTCGCCCCGTATGTAGAGCGGCTCCTGACGGACGGCACGCGGTCCACGCTCACCCGCGCGGCGCTCGAGACCCTCGCGGTGATCGCCTACCGCCAGCCGGTCACGCGTTCACGCATCGCGGCGGTGCGCGGCGTCAACGTCGACGGCGTGATGCGGACCCTCGTCGCGCGCGGATTGGCCGTGGAATGCGGCACTGACGCCGATACCGGGGGCATCCTGTATAGGACCACGGAGCTATTTCTGGAAAGATTGGGCCTCGTGTCGCTCGATGAGCTTCCGGACATCGCCCCGTTGCTACCGGACGTCGACCTGGTCGATGAGATGAGTGACGATCCCGCGGAGGATCCGCGGATCCCCGTGGGGCGGCGCCGGACGTCGGCGACCGCACCCGAAACCGAACCCGACCACGAAGAGATGTGACATCCCCATGACTGAATCCGCTGGCCGAGAAGGCGCACCGGTCCGGCTCCAGAAGATCCTCGCCCAGGCAGGTGTGGCCTCCAGGCGCGCCTCCGAGGACCTGATCGCGAGGGGAAGGGTCGAGGTCAACGGCCGGGTCGTCCGCGAGATGGGCATCAAGGTCGATCCCGCGACCGCGGTGATCCGCGTGGACGGCACGAGGATCGTCCTCGACGACACCCTGGTCCACCTCGCCCTGAACAAGCCGCGCGGCTACCACACCACGATGTCCGACGAGCGGGGACGGCCCTGCGTGGGCGACCTGGTCGCGGACCGCATCGACGCGGGGCAGCGACTGTTCCACGTGGGTCGGCTCGACGCCGACACCGAGGGCCTGCTCCTGGTCACCAACGACGGAGAGCTGGCGCACCGGCTCATGCACCCGTCGTACGAGGTGTCCAAGACCTACATGGCGACCGTGACCGGTGTCGTGGGCAGGGGAGTGGGTAAGCAGCTGCGGGACGGTGTCGAGCTGGAGGACGGCCCGGCGAAGGTCGACCAGTTCTCACTACTCGACGTCCACGACGGCAAATCGCTCGTCAAGGTGGTCCTGCACGAGGGACGCAAGCACATCGTCCGCCGGATCCTCGCCGAAGTGGGGCACCCGGTCGAGGCGCTGGTGCGGACCCGGTTCGGCGCGGTGGCGCTCGGTGACCAGCGCGCGGGGAGCTTTCGCAAGCTCAACCGTAAAGAGGTCTCCGACCTGTACGCGGCGGTGGGGCTGTGAGCGCGTCACGTCCGAGCCGCCGTATCGCGATCGACGGGCCCGCCGGAACGGGCAAGTCCACGCTCGCACGTACCCTCGCCGGGCGTGTCGGTGGTGCCTATCTCGATACCGGCGCGATGTACCGGGTGGCGACCCTGCACGTGCTCCGTGAGGGGATCGACCCCGAGGACGGCGAGGCGGTGAGCGCCGCGACCGCGGATCTCCCGCTGGAGATCGGTACCGACGCCGGGGCCGAGCGGATCCTGCTGGATTCCGAGGACGTGAGCGAGGAGATCCGGACTGCCCCCGTCACCGCGAACGTCTCCGCGGTGTCCGCAGTCGCGCAGGTGCGGGAGAATCTCGTGAGGTTGCAGCGCCGTCTCGCGGCCGGCGGCGGCACCGTGGTCCTCGAGGGCCGGGACATCGGGACTGTGGTCCTGCCCGACGCGGAGGTGAAGGTGTACCTCACCGCCAGCCCCGAGGTGCGGGCCCGGCGGCGTACCGATCAGGACCGGGCCGCAGGACGCGCGGCCGAGTACGACGAGGTGCTCGCCGCGGTCATCGAGCGCGACCGCAAGGACTCCACGCGCGCGGCGAGCCCGCTTCGGCCGGCGGCCGACGCCGTGGTGATCGACACCTCAGACCTCACCCTCGAGGAGGTGCTCGACCGCCTGGTCGCGCTCGCCGAGGGAACCGAGGCGTCGCAGGGCGCCACCGTAGAAGGGAACGCACAGTGACCGGCACCGAGGATTTCGACCTGCCCACCGGCCCGGCCGAGGAGACCGTCGAAGACGGCTGGAGCGACGAGACCGACTGGGAGTCGATCGCGGCCGAGTACGCGGACCAGATCGGGACGGAGGCCGAAGGCGTCGAGATCCTACCGACCGTCGCGATCGTCGGCCGGCCCAACGTCGGAAAGTCCACCCTGGTGAACCGGATCATCGGACGGCGTGAGGCGGTCGTCGAGGACGTCCCCGGCGTGACCCGGGACCGCGTGTCCTATGAGGCGCTGTGGAACGGCCGGGCGTTCATGGTGCAGGACACCGGCGGCTGGGAGCAGGACGCCAAGGGGATGCACCGGTCGATCGCCCAGCAGGCGGAGATCGCGATGGGGACCGCCGACCTCATCGTGTTGGTGTGCGACGGCACCGTGGGGATCACCTCTGGGGACGAGACCGTCGCCAAGTCGTTGCGCCGGTCCGACACCCCCGTGATCCTCGCGGTGAACAAGGTCGACAGTGAGAAGGCGGAGCTCGAGTCCGCCGAGTTCTGGGCGCTGGGCCTGGACCAGCCGTATGCACTCTCGGCCGCGCACGGACGGGGCACGGGCGACCTCCTGGACGCGATCATGAGCGGGTTGCCGTCCAAGGCGACGATGCGGGAGGTGACCGACGTCCCCCGACGCGTCGCGCTGGTGGGCAAGCCCAACGTGGGCAAGTCCAGTCTTCTCAACAAGCTCACCGGCGAGGACCGCTCGGTGGTCGACAACGTCGCCGGCACGACGGTGGACCCGGTGGATTCGCTGGTCGACCTCGGTGGCCGGACCTGGCGATTCGTGGATACCGCGGGCCTGCGCCGAAAAGTCAATCAGGCCTACGGGCACGAGTACTACGCGTCCCTGCGGACCCGCGGCGCGATCGAGGCGGCCGAGGTGGTCGTGTTGCTCCTCGACGCCTCCGAGCCGATCACCGAGCAGGACCTGCGGGTCATCTCGATGGTCGCCGACGCCGGGCGCGCATTGGTGATCGCGTTCAACAAGTGGGACCTCGTCGACGAGGACCGGCGTTACGACCTCGACCGGGAGATCGACCGCGAGCTGTCCAAGGTTCTGACGTGGGCGCATCGCGTCAACATCTCCGCCCAGACGGGACGGTCACTGGCCAAGTTGGTCCCCGCGATGGAGACGGCCCTGGAGTCGTGGGACAAGCGGATCCCGACCGGACCGCTCAACACGTGGATGAACGAGGTCGTGGCGGCCACGCCACCCCCGATGCGGGGTGGGCGTCTGCCCAGGATCAGGTTCTGCACCCAGGCGACCACCCGGCCGCCCACGTTCGTGTTCTTCTCGACCGGGTTCCTCGAGGCGAATTACCGCCGATTCCTCGAGCGACGGCTGCGGGAGACCTTCGGGTTCGACGGTTCCCCGGTGCGCGTCAATGTGCGGGTCAAGGAACGCCGACAGCGGAAGTGACCCCGATTTCCAGTTGCGACCGGGGGTGCGATACTCTGTTGCAGTCGCCGCGGTGAGAGCCGCGGGAGACGGGCTGTGGCGCAGCTTGGTAGCGCACTTGACTGGGGGTCAAGGGGTCGCAGGTTCAAATCCTGTCAGCCCGACACTAAAGCCCTGGTGGGAATTCCCGCCAGGGCTTTTTGTCATTCCTGCGCGTGAGGCGAATTCTGGGGACGTTGCAACACCTGAGTGCATTTGAGATGTTGCGTTGTGGCTGTTGAGGGCTCTTCTTGGGAGTGTCCGTCGGCGCATTCGCGCACTTGGCCGGTGGCGGCGGCGTAGCGGCATTCGACCGGTGATGAGCGTGCCGCGATCAGGGCTGCTTTGGCGTCGGGAATGGAATCGATGGATGTTGCTCGCGCGGTCGGTGCCAGTTCGTCGTTGGAGTATCGGGCCGGGATGGCTGCCGGGCTGTGAGTACGCCACCCAGAGGGATGACTCGTACGTCCATGGCCGAGCGGTGCGGGTACCACTTGTTGCGGGCTCGAGCGATGGATCGTCGCGGAGCTGCCGTGCCGGTTGAACCGACCTCGGCGTCTTCGGCCCTGTGGATCTCGAGCACGTAGCCCAGGAGCACAACGGCCGACCCTGCACGACCCTGAACCTAGACACACCCGCCGGGCGGATGCGAGACCTTACAGCCTCAGTTTAGGGATCATCGCGCTGCGACGATCTATAGAACCCACGTGACCGTTGTGTCCCGGGTGCAGATGGAACCCGATCCGCGCCACAGGATCTCGAGGTGGCGTGGTCGGCCAGCAGAGGTGTGAGCGGCGCCCAAGTCTGCAAGTACCGATACGTCTGTGCGCTCATCAGGGATGGCTTATATTTCTGGGGTACCGTTAGGCCAGCTGGGAGGCAAGAGGGCCGGAGGGTCATTGAGGTTTGCCGGAAAGCGACCGACCATCCGTTCACGTCGTCCGCCCTGCTATCCGATAGCCGAGAGAAGTGAGGACCCACGTGTCAGAGACGTACCGCGACGCCGCTTCGCAGTCAGCCGCTACGCAGCTGGAGATCAACCCGGTGTTCGCACGTCCGGGTGAGGCGACTTCCCTGCCCAAGTTCAAGATGCCCGAGGACATGATGTCCGGTGAGACGGCCTATCAGATCGTCCACGATGAGGCCATGCTCGACGGGAACTCGCGATTGAATCTCGCGACGTTCGTCTCCACCTGGATGGATGAGAACGCGCAGAAGATCTATGCCGAGACCGCCGACAAGAACATGATCGACAAGGACGAGTACCCGGCCACGGCGGCCATCGAGGATCGTTGCTGGCGAATTCTCGCCGACCTGTGGAACGTCCCGGACACCGAGGACACCATCGGAACCTCCACTGTCGGGTCCTCCGAGGCCTGCATGCTGGGCGGGCTCGCGCTCAAGCGCCTGTGGCAGGAGAAGCGCAAGGCAGAGGGTAAATCCACCGAGAAGCCCAACCTCATCCTGTCGGCCGGCGTCCAGGTCGTCTGGGAGAAGTTCTGCAACTACTGGGACGTCGAGGCCCGCTACGTGCCGGTCACCGAGGAGCACCTCGTGCTCGACGGCTTCGAGCTGGAGAAGTACGTCGACGAGAACACCATCGGTGTGGTTGCCATCCTCGGCCAGACCTACACCGGTCTTTACGAGCCGGTGAAGGAGATCGCCGCAAAGCTGGACGAGATCCAGGCCTCGACCGGTCTCGATGTGAAGATCCACGTCGATGGTGCCTCGGGAGCGATGGTCGCCCCGTTCTGCCAGCCGGAGCTGGAGTGGGACTTCAAGATCGACCGCGTCAACTCGATCAGCACCTCGGGCCACAAGTACGGTCTGGTCTACCCCGGCGTCGGCTGGGTTGTGTGGCGGAACAAGGCCGTCTGCCCGGAGAGTCTGATCTTCCACGTGAGCTACCTGGGTGGCGACATGCCCACCCTGGCACTGAACTTCTCGCGTCCGGGTGCGCAGGTGCTCTTGCAGTACTACCAGTTCCTGCGTCTGGGCCGTGAGGGCTACCGGGCGGTCCAGCAGGGATCGATCGACGTCGCGACCTACCTGTCCTCCGAGATCGGGAAGATGGGTCAGTTCACCCTCGTCAGTCGAGGTGACACGATCCCCGTCTTCGCGTGGAAGCTCAACCCGGGTGACCGGAACTGGGACCTGTACGACCTCGCCGATCGTCTGCGGATGCGCGGGTGGCAGGTGCCCGCTTACCCGATGCCCGACAACCTCTCCGACATGGTCGTCCAGCGCATCGTCGTCCGCCTCGGCCTGAGCCGGGACCTCGCAGGCCTGCTGCTCGACGCCATCAAGGAAGAGGTCGATTTCCTGGAGAACCTCGATGCGCCGATCCCACGCGAGCGTCCCCGGACCAACTTCACGCACTGACGTGAGCCGGGGCCGAGCCCGTTGCGCCCGGCCTGGGCGCGACGGACGCGCCCTCAGCGGATGAACCGCCCGGGCCGGAGGTTTCCGGCCCGGGCGGACTTCCGTCTCCGACCCCCTGCACTCTTCTGACCCGCTGGATGGTGGACATTTCCATGACCCGTTCCCGAGCTGGCTCTGCCGCCGGCCGAGCGCTCCCGATCCTGGTTCCGACGCTGACCAAGCAGTCCTGGTCCTTCATGATCGGATCAACGTTGTTCGCGGTGGGCGCGGCAGTGGCGATCTGGGATCTCGGCTCGTCGAACCTGACCAACATGCTCTGCTTCATCGGAGCGTGGTTCTTCACCGCCGCAGGACTCATGCAGACGATCCTCAGCGGGCCGGCCACGACCGAAGTCGACTACGGGCGGGGGAGGATGTTCCGGGCAGTCTGGCTGGCCGCAGCCATCCAGAGCGTCGGCACGATCCTCTTCAATGTGAGCACCAGTGCGGCTCTGAGTGCACAGACCGTGCAGGCTGATGAGCGACTGGTGTGGAATCCGGACGCCGGCGGTTCTGTCGCCTTCGTCATCAGCGCCGCGTTTGTTTACGTCGCCTACTATCGCGAGCGGTCCACCCTGTGGGAACCGGGCCAGTCCGGGTGGTGGTCCGCGCACATCAACATGGTCGGCTGTATCGCTTTCGGCGTCTCCGCGGTAGGTGCGTTCGTCCTCTCGAACGGCTCGCTCGAGAACGCGACGGTGGCCAATTGGGGCACCTTTATCGGTGCAATCTGCTTCTTCTCCGCCTCGGCTATCGCGCTACCCCAGCTCAGCTGGAACCATCGGGAATCCGAAGCCGCGCCAGCGGCATCCTGACCCGCGCGCCCACAGTTTTTCAGACAAGATCCATGAGAAAGGACGTGCCTCTCACATGTGCACGCGAGTTTTGTGGCCAGATGCCAACGGGGCGGTCATCGTCGGCAGGAATATGGATTTCCACATGGACCTGCTGACCAACCTCTGGAAGGTCCCGCGAGGGGTCGAGCGGAATGACGGTGTGCAGGGGAACCTCACGTGGACCGCGAAGTACGGCAGTCTCGTGGCCACCGCCTTTGATCTCATCGCCACTGACGGAATGAACGAGGAAGGGTTCGCAGGCCACATCCTGTGGCTGACGGAGTCCGACTATGGAAAGCCCGAGCCGACGTCAACGCAGCTCAGCCAGTCGGTCTGGCTGCAGTACTACCTGGACAACTTCGCGACGGTCGCCGAAGCGGTGGAGTGGACCCGGTCCACCGAGGTCGGGATCGCCCAGCTCTTCGACCCCACGGGACACCTCGTCCCCACGCTGCACCTGGCGATCAACGACGCGACCGGCGACTCCGCCATCATCGAATACGTCGATGGCACGCCCACCATTTACCACAGTCGTGACCACAAGGTTATGACCAATTCTCCGACGTTCGACAAGCAGCTTGAGCTCGTAAAGCAGATCCGGGGACTCGGGGGAGACGCACCGCTCCCCGGCTCGACGTTGGCGAGCGACCGTTTCGCGCGGGCGTCGTTCTACGTCGAGAACCAGGTCCAGCCCGAGACCCAGCTCGACGCGATCGCCGCGATGTTCAGCATCATCCGCAACGCAGCCCAGCCTTTCCGCACCCCGGAGCCGGGTAAGCCGGATGCCTCTCAGACGATCTGGCAGGTGGTGCTTGATCTGACCAACAAGCGCTATGTCTTCGAGTCGACGACCCGCCCCAACATCGTCTGGGTGGATCTCGCGGACATGGACTTCGGCGAGGGCTCCGGCAGTAGCCGGCTCGACCTCGTGGGACGGATGGCCCTGGAGGGCGGACTCGCGGGAAACGTGTCCGAGGAGTTCCACGAAGTGGACGACTTCACCTCTGAGGTGCTCGCCACCGGCGTCCGGGCTCTTGAGTACATAGCCCGGAAGCAGGACGAGTTCGCCGTGCTGGCAGCCTCCGTGCAGAACCTGGTCGGCACCCGGAAATGATGCAGCTGGGACGCAGGGGCGCCGGCCATTGCGTGCCGGCGCCCCTGGGTCGTCTCCGCGGTGACGTCGGAATTCGGTAGCAGCGCGAAACGGTGACGGCCCCGGCAGCAGAGCGCGAAACCACGGGTGACGAGGAGATTCCGATGACGACGAAACTGACGATCGGCACGGTCGCCGGTGAACCCGGGGCTGACGCGGTGCTGGATGCGAGACGCTTCAACCGCCACACCTTCTGGTGTGGTCAGAGTGGTAGCGGAAAAACCTACGCGCTGGGCGTCGTGCTCGAGCAGTTGTTGCTCGAGACGGACCTGCCCATGGTGATCTTCGACCCCAACGCCGACTATGTCCGGCTGTCCGAACCGAGGGTAGACGCAGACCCTGCTGACGCCTCCCGATTGACGGATCGCGATATCAGGGTCTTCCGCTCATCCTCGGGGGTAGGGGAGCCGCTGAGGGTCCGCTACCTCGACCTGTCGTCGTCATCCAAGGCGGCGCTGCTCCAGCTCGATCCGATCGCCGATGCAGAGGAGTACAACGTCCTGTTGCGTGCCGACGTGCGCCGCGACGCGTTCGACGAGGACACGGTGGTCGAACGGCTGCGGACGTCGTCCGACCCCGGTGAGGTGCGGCTGTCGTATCGGATGGAGAACCTCGAGGTGCTCGAGTGGAGCCTGTGGTCACGCGGTTCCGGTTCTGTCATCGACGAGATCGACCGGCGTCCGCGGGCGACGGTGATGGACCTGGGCGGGTTCCCCCACCCCTCGGAGTCGAAGGTCGCGGCGTTGGCGGTACTGGAGCACTTGTGGGAGCGACGGGAGGAGCGGCGACCGCTCCTCATCGTGATCGACGAGGCGCACAACGTGTGTTCACCCGCGCCCGAGACCGACGTCGAGCGTGCCCTGACCCGGCAGCTGATCCAGATCGCCGCGGAGGGACGGAAGTTCGGCCTCTGGCTCCTGTTGTCGACCCAGCGTCCGGGCAAAATCCACCCCAATGTGCTGTCCCAGTGCGACAACCTGGGTCTCATGCGGATCAACTCGCCGCGAGACCTGACGGAGCTGGCCGAGGTGTTCGGCTTCGTCGGAGACGATCTGATCCAGCAGGCGAGCGGTTTCCCACAGGGGCAGGCTCTGTTCGCCGGGGGCTTCATCTCCGCGCCGAGCGTCATCCAGATGGGTCGTCGTCTGACAGAGGAAGCCGGAGGTGATGTGATGGTGCCGATTCCCGGGATGGAAGGGGAACAGGCGTGACTCGTCCTTCGTTATATCCGTTGTGGTATCCCGTGACATCGAGGTGCCATTGTGGGTACCGGGCGAGGAGGGTGCATGGAACGCGAGAGCACGGCGCGCACGGCACGGGATCGGATCGTCTCCGACGTCGACAGGATGTGTCACGGGGAGGGCGACCCCCCGATTTCCGAACTGTCAGACCGCGCCGCTCTACTGGTGGCATGTGGCCTGGTGGAACCACGGATAGCTGAAGTGGTTCGCGCCCGGCTGCACCGCAACCTCGCGTTCCCCACAGTCGGCGGCTTCCACCAGGTCAGGGTCATCGAAGAGCAACGCCATGATCTACGGCGGATCATCGACTCCCCGGCACCGTCGATGCTTCGGATGGCGCTTCGCACCCGATTGGCTGACCTCGATCGTAAATACATGGTCTTACGTACGGGCTTCACCAGGGGCGCCGGGGTCTTCGCGTTCCGCATCAAGGACATCCGGGCAGATCGCAGGAGAGGTGTCCACCTGGACACCGACGACCGAGGGCGTCTGTTCGATGCGTTGGCGTCGACTCCGACCATGGCACCGGTGCCACTGGTGCCTCGCACCCTGGGGGAACTCGGAACCGTCGCCGCCGCATTCGGGCAACGCGAGATGGGACGGGTGGTTCTTCCACAACGGATGCAGTCCGTCGTTCAATCGCTGCCGTCGCTGCCTCAGATCCGTTCGGATCGTCGGAGGATCCCGGAGATGTACACCGCGATGCTCATGGAGGTCGGGGGTCTGTATGACCGGCTGTCGGCGGCCTTCGTACGCGGTGGTCGCTCCGTGGAGGAGATCCGCCTCCAGTTCGATGCGGAGAGCGAGGTCATCGGACTTTCCGGCGATCTGTGCCGTCTTCGCGAGGCCGCGGCGTCGGCCGGGGTGCCACCGGCCGGTGACGGCTTCACCACACTCACCGGTATGGGGGCGTTGATCGACGGGGCCTGGGCCGAGGTGGTCGAGCGGGCCGTAGCGCTTCGAGAGCTGGTGGAATCCGTGGAAACACGTGCCGACACGGCTGTCGCCGAAGCGGAACGGCTCGCCGGGATCGCCAGGGCGAACGGCGTTCGTCCGCCTTCGTCACGTCACCAGCCGAGTCACGCTGACCTTGCCGCCGAGCATCTGGCGGCCCGGGCGGGGGACCGGATGCTCTCGACAGAAGCGATGCGCAGATTGCGTGGGCAGATCGACCCGGATCAGTAGTGCCCGCGACCGGCGGGGCGAGGGCCCCGGCCTGTCGTGGTCTGCGTACGGTGGGAGCATCTGTTCGTGACCGGGAAGGACGCCGCGCGTGGGATTCGCCAACCGCTTCTGGAAGCTGATGGGCTCCACCCAGGGCCGGGACACCTCACGTGCGCAGAGCGCGGTCGAGGCCTCGCATGATTTCGACGACTGGGCGGCCGGATTGGCCGACGGCGAGTTCGCGGACACCGCCCACCGGTTGAAGCTCTTCGGCGAGTCCGCGGAGGACCTCGCCCGGTTTCTCGCGCTGGCCAGAGAGTCGGCCACCCGGACGGTCGACCTTCGACCGTTCGACGTCCAGCTCCAGGGCGCGCTGAGAATGTTCGAGGGAGACGTCGTGGAGATGGCCACCGGTGAGGGCAAGACGCTCTCCGGTGCCATCGCGGCAGCCGGCTACGCCCTCCAGGGCCACACGGTGCACGTGATCTCGGTGAACGACTACCTCGCAGTCCGCGACGCCCGGTGGATGGGACCGATGTTCGAGCTCCTGGGCCTTTCTGTCGGCTTCGTGACAGAGGGGGCGACGCGCGAGGAACGGCGCGCGGCGTATGCCAGCGATATCACCTACGGTTCGGTGTCGGAGATCGGATTCGACGTGCTGCGCGAGCAGCTCGTGACCGATCCCGACGACCGGATCTCGCCGGCCACCGATGTGGCGATCGTGGACGAGGCCGACTCGGTTCTCGTGGACGAGGCCCTGGTCCCGCTGGTTCTCGCCGGTTCGAAGTCGGGAGACGCGCCCACGGGAGAGGTCCTGGCGGCGGTGAGAAAGCTCCGTCCCGGACGGCATTACGAGACCGACTCGGAACGACGCAACATCTATCTGACCGATGATGGCGCGGAGGCCGTCGAGAAGGAACTGGGGATCAACGACCTCTACGACGCGGACCATGTGGGCAGCACTCTCGTCCAGGTCAATGTGGCGTTGCACGCGTGCTTCCTCCTGCGGCGGGATGTCGACTACATCGTCCGTGACGGCAGAGTGCAGTTGGTCAATGCCTCGCGTGGTCGCGTGGCCGAGCTGCAGCGCTGGCCGGACGGCCTCCAAGCAGCGGTCGAGGCCAAAGAGGAGGTGGCCGTATCGGAGTCGGGAGAGATCCTCGACAGTCTCACCGTCCAGGGGTTCATCGGTCGTTACGCCAAGGTCTGCGGGATGACGGGAACCGCGTTGGCCGCCGGCCCCCAGCTACGGGAGTTCTATTCGCTCGGGGTCTCGCAGATCGAGCCCAACCGGCCGAACATCCGATTCGACGAGGCAGACCGGACCTACATCGATTCCGACAGTAAGACCCGCGCCATCGTCGATCATGTCGCCTCGATACATGAGACCGGGCGGCCCGTGCTCGTCGGCACACATGACGTCGCCGAGTCCGAAGCGCTCGCGGCCCGGCTGGCGGAGAAGGGCGTCGAGTGCGCCGTGCTCAACGCCAAGAACGACGAGGAGGAAGCGACGATCATCGCGGAGGCCGGTGACATCGGCAATGTCACGGTATCCACGCAGATGGCCGGTCGAGGTACGGATATCCGTCTGGGAGGATCCGATGAGTCGCGTCGCGATGAGGTGGTGGAACTCGGTGGCCTGCACGTGGTCGGGACCGGCAGGCACCGTACCGAGCGCCTCGACAACCAGCTCCGAGGCCGGGCCGGACGTCAGGGCGATCCGGGCAGCTCGGTCTTCTTCGTCGCCATGGACGACCCGGTCGTCACCTCCGCCCTCGAGCCGGAGAAGCTGCCCACCGCCCACGACCGGATCTCCGGGGTACTCAAGGGCAATCGCGGGCGGGATGCCGTGGATCATGCGCAGCGGGTCACTGAGGGACAGATGCTGGAGATCCACTCCAATACCTGGCGTTACAGCCGACTACTGGCGGAGCAGCGTGACATCCTCGCCGAGAGACGCTCGACGCTCCTGCTCACTGACAAGGCGTTCGAAGAACTGACAGAACACGACCCGGAGCGCAGCGCGCGCCTGGTCGACGCCCACGGTCGGGACGCCGTGGTCCGGGGCTGTCGGGAGATCATGCTCTGGCATCTGGACCGGGGCTGGGCCGAGCATCTGGAAGCGATGAACGACGTCAGGGAATCGATCCACCTTCGCGCCCTGGGTCGTGAGAACCCACTCGATGAATTCCACCGGATCGCTATCGATCACTTCCGGGATCTCGCCTCCGATGCGGTCACCGAGTCGGAGAAGACCTTCGACGAGATCGAGTTCTCCGACTCCGGTGTGGATCTCGCGGCCAACGAGATGGCGCGGCCCACCTCGACCTGGACATACATGGTTCACGACAACCCGATGGCGGCCGGAGGAAGTGTCTTTTCCGGGATGATGTCCACGTTCCGATGAGCGCGGCACGCGACGGCAGGCGAGAAACAGATCTGCGCGAATGGCGAACCGGCGAGGGCAAGGTTCTCGGGGCCAAGATCCCGCCGCCCCGGGGAGGACACCTCTCGGCAGCGGTTCCGCCGGGGCTCGGCGCCGAGGTGTCGCCCCGCGCAAGAGGGGTGAGCGACCGATTCTGGACGCTTCCCAACGCGATCTCGCTCTGTCGTATCGCCCTGATTCCCGTCCTGGTCGTGGCGGTCCTGGTGTGGGACGCACCGACGCTGGCACTGTGGTTGCTCGGGGTGGTCGTCGTCTCCGACTGGCTCGACGGCAAGATCGCGCGATTGTGGAACATGCGGTCGACCTGGGGGGAGAAGCTGGATCCGATCGCTGATCGGATCCTCGTCGCGGTCGTCCCCGTCACGTTCGTGATAGCCGGCTATATCCCTCTGTGGGTTGTCGTCGTGCTGCTCGTCCGTGACGCGTTGCTGCTGGTGACGCTGCCGGTCTATCGCCGGCGGGGACTGGAGCCGGAGGTGACCTACCTGGGCAAGGCGGCGACGTTTGCGCTGTTCTGGTCCCTGCCGCTGATTCTGGCGGGTAATGCGGGGGTCGTGGGAGCCCCGGGTCTGGAGGTCGTCGGCGAAGCATGTCTCTACTGGGGCGTCGGTCTCTATGTCTGGAGTGGGGGCATCTATGTCTGGCAGGCACGCAGAACCACTGTGGCTCTTCCCGCTCGTGACGGATCGACTGATGTGAGGGCGTCCGACGGTGTGTAATGTCGCCAGATGGAATCTGTAGTGAGCCACTCGAGAAGGGCACGTCAGTGAGCGATCAGAACATCCCCGACCAGCTCCGGTACACCGATGAGCATGAGTGGGTGGAGCGGGTGTCGGATACCCGCGTCCGCATCGGCATCACCGAGTACGCGCAGTCCAAGCTCGGCGATATCGTCTTTGTCCAGCTCCCTGAGGTCGGCGGGGAGACGGAGACCGGTGAGTCCTTCGGCGAGGTCGAGTCCCCCAAGAGCGTCTCCGATCTGTACGCACCGCTGACCGGAAAAGTCGTCGAGGTCAACTCGGCGCTCGAGACTTCTCCGGAACTGGTCAACTCGGACCCGTACGGGGAGGGTTGGATCATCGTCCTGGAGATCTCCGATGTCGACGACCTCGAGGCGCAGCTCGAGCAGACCCTGGACTCGGACGGGTACGCCAAGATCACGGAGGGGTGAGCGGATCGACTGGTCCGCCCCCCGGCCCCGCGGATGGGTAGTCCGGCATAGAATCAATTGCAGCGCACCGTGAGCCCCACGCCCGGGCTCAGACGAGGAGAGACGAACGTGACCGAGAACAAGAACATGCCCGAGGCGACCGCCGAGACCACCTCCGTGTTCCGCGCGGAGCTCCTCAATGAAACCGATCAGCAGGCGGCTCAGTCGGACTCGTCGGTGACCGGTGTCGAGGGGCTCCCCGAGGGGCAGGCCCTTCTCGTGGTCAAGCGTGGCCCCAACGCCGGATCGCGCTTTCTGCTGGACCAGGCCACGACCTCCGCCGGTCGGCATCCGGACAGCGACATCTTCCTCGATGACGTGACGGTGAGCCGACGGCACGCGGAGTTCCGCAGCGAGGGTGGCAGCTTCACCGTCGTGGACGTCGGGTCGCTGAACGGTACCTACGTCAACCGCGAGCCGGTCGATTCCGCGTCGCTCGCCAACGGCGACGAGGTGCAGATCGGCAAGTTCCGTCTGGTGTTCCTGACGGGTACGCCCGGGCAGTGACCGCAGCCGGTCATGGCGCCGCCGGGGAGGAGTTTCTCTCCATCGGCGGGGTCATCGCACTACTGACGCCGGAGTTTCCGGATCTGACGGTGTCAAAGGTCCGGTTCCTCGAGAACGAGGGGTTGGTGACGCCGCAGCGGACGCCGAGTGGTTACCGGCGGTTCAGCGTCGAGGACCGCGAACGACTCCGGTATGTCCTGACGGCGCAGCGTGACCGGTATCTCCCGTTGAAGGTGATCCGGCACGAGCTGGATGCCCTCGACGCGGCGATCGCCGACGGATCGACGACCACTCTGCTTCCGCGCCCCGGATCCGAGGGCGTTCCGGGGTCCGAACCTGACGATTTCCGCAGCGATGCGCTGAAGCGGATGACCCGCGAGAACGTTGTCGAGCAGGCCGGCGTGGAGGCGGAGCTCGTGGACTCCCTGATCGACGCCGGACTCATCACGGCCGGACAGGGTGGCTTTTTCGATCCCGAGTCGGTGCTGATCGCTCGCGCCGCCCACGACCTGGGCGCCCATGGTGTGGACGTCCGGCACCTGCGGGGCTTCCGGACGGCGGCGGATCGCCAGACCGGCCTCATCGCTCAGATCGCCGGGCCGGTCGCGCGCCAGGGGGATGCCGATGCGCGCGACCGTGCCGCAGAGTTGGCTCGTGAGATCGCGGCGCTGTCTGTTGCGCTTCACTCGACTCTCGTGACCGTCGCCGTGCGCCACGCGCTCGAATCCTGAACCTGCCGGCCCGCCCGGCGCGCGCTCCGCTCGCCGGGCCGCGGATGAAGGCTACGCTGGAGATGTCGAGAGGCGGAGACAATGGTGAGCAATATGCGTGAGGTCGACGTGGTCGGAATCCGTTTCGAGGAGCCCGAGTACGCACCCGTCCTGGTCCTGCATGAGAAGGAGGGGGGCCGGTACGTGCCGATCTGGATCGGCGCGTCCGAGGCCGCCGCGATCAGTCTCCAACAGCAGGGCGTCAAGCCGAGCAGACCACTGACCCACGACCTCGTGGTGACTCTTCTCGAGACCTTCTCTCAGTCCCTGGAGCAGGTCGAGATCGTCGGGGTGTCCGAGGGGACGTTCATCGCCGAGCTCGTGTTCGGAACGACGAGGGTCTCGGCGAGGCCGTCCGACGCGGTGGCCGTGGCGCTGCGCACCTCTGCACCGGTCCTGGTGAGCAAGGAGGTACTCGACGAGGTCGGGATCTCTCTGGTGGAGCAGGGCGAGGAGGAGGTCGAGGCCTTCCGCGAGTTCCTCGACCAGGTCAGTCCCGATGACTTCCTCGGAGAGGGCGGGCCGACCGAGGATCCCGGAAGTCCGTCGTCCTGAGTGTGCTGACCTGCAGTTTTTCAAGTCACATGAGTCACTTGACTACCTTCTCCCAGGCAGGCGAAGACTCTAAAGTTCAACTTGAGGTTGAGGTTTACCGCGTGTCCTATTGATCGAGGGGGACGGCAGGCATAGCGTTGCCCTCAGTGAACTACACCGATGGTGTTCACGCGTCCAGGATTCGGGCCTCGCGGCCCGGTACCGTGCGGCCACGAAGGTGGCGGCACCCGCAGCTTGAGGGAGCAAACGTGGCCGACCACCCCCGGATTCCGGAGCCGACCGTCGTTGCAGAGTCGAACAATCCCTTCGGGGATGTGAACGAGGCCACGCAGGCCACGTTCGACGAGGTGCAGCCCGGGCTGTTCCCGGACGACGGGATCCCGGACGGAACGAGCGGATACCGCGTTCCGATCGCCTGCCAGATCGCGGGCATCACGTACCGTCAGCTGGATTACTGGGCTCGTACGGACCTGGTGGTGCCGTCCATCCGCAACGCGGCCGGGTCGGGAAGCCAGCGCCTGTACTCGTTCAAGGACATTCTCGTCCTGAAGATCGTGAAGCAATTGCTGGATACCGGCATCTCGCTGCAGAACATCCGCAAGGCCGTGGATCAGATCCGGTCGCGCGGTGTTCAGGACCTGGCCACGATCACTCTCTTCTCGGACGGGCGAACGGTGTTCGAGTGCACCTCCAAGGAAGAGGTGTTCGACCTCCTGCAGGGTGGACAGGGAGTATTCGGGATCGGCATCGGCGGTGCCATGCGCGAGCTGGCCGGGTCTATCTCGGAATTCCCGGCGGAGACCGTCACCGAGGACGACATCGTCGCCCCGTTCGAGGACGAGCTCGCCGCCAGGCGGCGTGCGCGGGCGTCACGGCGTACCGGTTAGGGCGCCCGCGTCGTCTAGACTCGGGGACGCGTTCACGCGACTCACGGGAGAGTCCCGCGGCCTCGTGCCGCGGGCGCCGAAGGAGCAACTCCTCTCCGAGAATCTCTCAGGCACCCGGACCGTGTAGTCGACGAGCGCCTCTGGAGAGCGGTGGAATCGACCACCCGCCCACGGGGAAAGTCGGCCGGCGGTCCGGTCGGCGAATCTCTCAGGCGCCGGCGTCAGTCGGCAGGGGACAGAGCGGAGAGGGTAGCACCGGCCCGCCGGCCGCCCATCCCGGGTGGCCCCGCCCTTCGAGGAGCACCTGTGACGACGACCCCGCACACCGCCCGGACCGGAGGCGAGTTCGTCTCCCGCCATCTGGGGCCCGACGACGACGGGCTCGCCCGCATCCTGGACACCATCGGGGTGTCGTCTCTCGACGAACTCGCGGACAGGGCTTTCCCGTCGGTGATCGTGGACGAGGTGGGGTCTGACGGTCGCGCCGCCGGAATCGATGCCCTCCCCGAACCACTGTCGGAGGCGGACACGCTCGCGGCGCTGCGAGCATTGGCGGACCGCAACACGGTGGCGGTGTCGATGATCGGTCAGGGCTACTACGACACGCTCACCCCGCCGGTCCTCATCCGGAACATCATCGAGAGCCCCGCGTGGTACACGGGCTACACCCCGTATCAGCCGGAGATCAGCCAGGGGCGACTCGAGGCCCTGCTCAACTTCCAGACGATGGTCTCGGACCTGACCGGTATGGACATGGCCAACGCCTCCATGCTCGACGAGGGCACCGCGGCTGCCGAGGCCATGACGATGCTGCGGCGGGCCAACCGTTCGTCCAAGAGTCACCGTTTCGCCGTCGACGTCGATGTCTTCGCCCAGACCGCGGCGATCCTCGCCACTCGCGCCGAGCCCCTGGGCATCGAGATCGTCACCGCGAATCTCATCGACGGCGGCCTGCCGGAGGGCGAGTTCTTCGGCGCCCTCGTCCAGACCCCCGGCGCCTCGGGCCGGATCGCGGACGTGTCCAAGCTGATCGAGGAGTGCCACGAGCGCGGCGTGATGGTCGCCGCTGGAGTGGACCTGCTGTCGGCGACCGTTCTGACCCCGGCGGGGGAGAAGGGTGCGGACGCGTGCTTCGGCACCACCCAGCGCTTCGGTGTGCCGATGGGGTTCGGCGGCCCGCACGCCGGTTTCCTGGCCTGCCGGACCGCGCACGCCCGTAACCTCCCCGGGCGTCTGGTGGGCGTGTCGACGGACGCGGACGGGCGCGTCGCGTACCGGCTCGCGTTGCAGACGCGGGAGCAGCACATCCGCCGGGACAAGGCCACGTCGAACATCTGCACCGCGCAGGTACTGCTCGCGGTGCTCGCCGCGATGTACGCCTCCTACCACGGTGCCGAGGGACTCACAGCGATCGCGCGGCGCGTCCATGCGCACGCGGCGGTGCTGGCGGACGGGCTCGTGATGGCCGGCGTCGAGGTGGTCCACGATGATTTCTTCGACACGGTTCTGGCACGCATCCCGGGCCGTGCCGACGAGGTGCTCGCCGCGGCGGCCGAGCGCGGGGTCAACCTGTGGAAGGTCGACGACGACCACGTGTCCATCTCCTGTGACGAAGCCACGACCGGGGACCACGTCTCCCTCGTGCTCGAGGCCTTCGGAGCCCGGGTCGAGGACGTGGCCGACGCCGCCGGCCTCGAAGTGATGGTCGACCCGACCTACGGTGACCGCACGAGCTCGTTCCTCGAGCACGAGGCGTTCGTCCGCTACCGCACCGAGACCGCGATGCTTCGCTACCTGCGTGCGCTGTCGGACAAGGACATGGCGCTGGATCGCACCATGATCCCGCTCGGCTCCTGCACGATGAAGCTCAACGCGACCACGGAGATGGAACCCATCACGTGGCCGGAGTTCAATCGGCTCCACCCGTTCGCGCCGGCGGACCAGAACGCCGGTATCCGGCAGCTGGTCGGCGACGTCGAGCAGTGGCTCGTCGACATCACCGGGTATGCGGCCGTCAGCCTGCAGCCGAACGCGGGGAGCCAGGGCGAGTACGCGGGTCTGCTCGCGATCAGCGCCTACCACCGGTCCCGCGGGGACGACGACCGCACTGTGTGTCTCATCCCGTCCTCGGCCCACGGCACCAACGCCGCCTCGGCGGTCATGGCGGGCATGAAGGTCGTCGTGGTGAAGTGTCGCGAGAACGGCGACGTGGACGTGGACGACCTCAAGGCCAAGGTCGACAAGCATGCGGGTGAGCTCTCGGCGATCATGATCACCTACCCGTCGACCCACGGGGTCTACGAGCACGATATCGAAGAGATCTGCGCGATCGTCCACGATGCCGGCGGCCAGGTGTACATCGACGGTGCGAACCTCAACGCGCTCGTGGGTGTGGCTCGTCCGGGCCGTTTCGGTGGCGATGTCAGTCACCTCAACCTGCACAAGACGTTCTGCATCCCGCACGGCGGAGGCGGCCCGGGCGTCGGGCCCGTGGCGGTGGCCGAGCACCTGCGCGAGTTCCTGCCGGGTCATCCGCATGTGGACGGTCTGGGCTCGGGCGGCGTGGTGGCCGCGGCGCCCTTCGGCTCGGCGTCGATCCTGCCCATCACCTGGGCCTATATCCGAATGATGGGGGCCGACGGCCTGCGGCGGGCCACGCTCACCGCGATCGCCAGCGCAAACTACCTGGCCCGCCGGATCGGCGAGCACTTCCCGGTCCTCTACTCGGGCGAGGGCGGCTGGGTGGCACACGAGTGCATCCTCGACATCCGTCCACTCATCGACTCGGTGGGCGTATCGATCGACGACGTCGCCAAGCGGCTCGCGGACTATGGCTTCCACGCCCCCACCATGAGCTTCCCGGTCCCCAACACCCTCATGGTCGAGCCCACGGAGAGTGAGGATCTCGCCGAACTCGACGCGTTCTGCGATGCGATGGCGTCGATCCGGGCCGAGATCGACCGCGTCGCGGCCGGGGAGTGGCCGGTCGACGACAATCCGCTGCGCGGCGCCCCGCACACCGCGGAGAGCGTGTCCGCGGACGAGTGGGGCCACCCGTACCCCCGCAGTGTCGCCGGCTATCCGCTCGGCACCACGTGGCGGCCGAAGGTGTGGCCTGCGGTTCGTCGAATCGACGGCGCCTACGGCGATCGGAACCTGGTCTGCTCGTGCCCGCCGTTGGAGGCGTTCGCCGACGACTGACCGGCTCCGGGGCCCGTTGATGTCGGACCCGCGTGACACCGTGAGGGTATGACCACGACCGGACCCGGCCACATTCCACCGCTTCCCGAGGCCTGCGCCGACTGGTGCAGGGTGCAGCCGCCGGCGCTGCTGGTGGCGGACGAGTACGTGGGGGTGGATCTCGACCTCTGGAATCTGAGACTGGCGGAGAAGGGCGTCGACCTTCGGCTCGTGGGTGGGGGTCCGGATGGTGGCCGGGTCGAGACAGGTACCGGCTATCTGCGGCGGAGCGACCTGTGGGCTGCGGGGAGACGGGCGCGGGGCAGTCTGGAGGAATCCGTGGTCGCGTTGTACATGTGCGCGGCCTGGTTGTCCTCGCATCCCACACGCTCGGGGATCAGGCGTGGCCTCCCGGATTTCCGGGCACCCGATCGGGACCGGGCCGGGTGGCGATCCGTCTCCTCCCACGGCTACCCGCTCGTCCTGCATGACGTCGTCGACTGGCTCGACGCCCCCGCGGAGGCGATGAACCTGCTGCGGCACGGTGCCCCCGAGGGGAGGGCCGGCCGAGGGGTTCCCGACCTCGGCTACCCCTTGGCGTCGCTCTATCTGTCCTCGCTCGCGATGGCGTGGTCCGATCAGCGCATCGTTCCTGTCGACCCCGCGGGGATCGGGACGTTGATCCACTCGGGTTGGACCGAGGTGGACTCCGCGTCGCGGCTCACCCCTCGTCGGTTCCAGCGCTACCTGGACGTGGTCGAGGAGTGGGCGGCGGAGTGCGCCGTCGATCCCCTGGTGGTGGAGATGTGGCTCGTCCGGGTCTGGCATCATCGCCGCTCGCGGACAGCGGACGCGGCCGCGGTCGCCCGGCCTCCTCGGGACAGGCGGCCACGGTGAGCAGTCCGAGGCGATAGTGTCCGGCCATGAGGCTCCGCAGCAGGACGGTCGACATCCAGGTCGGACAACTCGATGTGCTCGTGTGGGATGCGGTCGAGCCGCTACCCGGTGGACAGCCGGCGCCCACGGTACTGGCTCTCCACGGCTTTCCCGAGAGTGCCCACGAGTGGCGGCCTGTGGCGGAGCTTCTCACTCGCAACGGTGTGCGGGTCGTGGCCCCGTTGCAGCGCGGGTACTCGCCCGGGGCCCGGCCGGCCGAGGTCGGGGACTACGCGATCGAGCGCCTGACGGAGGACGTCCTCGCCGTTGCGGGGCATCTGGAACTCGGGCCCGTCCATCTCCTCGGACACGACTGGGGCGCGTCCGTGGCATGGTGGCTGGCAGCGCACCGGCCGACCGCGCTCGCGTCGTTGACGGCGGTCTCCGTTCCCCACCTCGGAGCATTCGCGGACGCGGTGGCGACGGATCCTGACCAACAGCAGCGCTCGGCCTATTTCGCTCTGTTCCGCCAGCAGGGAAAAGCTGAGGACGTTCTGCTGGCGGACGGGGCACGGCGGCTGCGGGAGATGTTCGCCGGCGACGTCCCCGAGGAGCTGGTGGCCGAACACCTGAACGTGGTGGGTGTTCGAGCCGGATTGACCGGAGCGCTCAACTGGTACCGGGCGATGCGGAGATACGAGTTGCCGGACGTGGCCGTGCCCACGACCTTCGTCTGGGGAGACCGGGACATGGCGATCGCACGCAGCGGTGCGGAGGCCACGGCGAGCCGGATGGCCGCCGACTACCGGTTCGTCCCGGTCCGGGGAGGGGGACACTGGTTGCCGGAGCAGTACCCTGAACTGATCTCCGAAGAGGTGCTGGCCCGGATTCGTCGGAGCACCGTGTGATCGATACGCCAGCGTCCCCGGGGCGGGACCGGCTCAGTCCTGCCGGAGCTCGCGCTTGAGGAGCTTGCCGGACTGGTTGCGGGGGAGTTCATCGACAAAGACGACGCGCTTGGGCACCTTGAACGGTGCGAGGTGGGCGCGGGTCCCGTCGATGATCTCGGCCTGGGTGGCGTCGGCGCCGTCCTTGAGGACGACGACCGCGGTGACGGCCTCGATCCACTTGGGATCCGGGGTGCCGATCACGGCGACCTCGGCGACGCGCTCGTCCCGGTAGACCGCGTCCTCGACCTCGCGTGAGGCCACCAGGACCCCGCCGGTGTTGATGACGTCCTTGATGCGGTCGACGACCTCGAGGAAACCCTCGGAGTCGCGCACGACCAGGTCCCCGGAATGGAACCATCCGCCGCGGAACGCCTCCTCGGTGGCCTCGGGCTTGTTCCAGTAGCCGCTGCACAGCTGGGGCGAGCGGTACACCACCTCTCCGCGCTCCCCGTCGGGGACCTCCGCACCCGTCTCGTCGACGACACGGGCCTCGACGAAGAACACTGAGCGACCGGCGCTGGCCGGGCGGGCATCGTGCTCCTCGGGCCGGAGTACACAGGCGAGCGGGGCGACCTCCGACTGGCCGAAGCAGTTGTAGAAACCCAGGTCCGGGTACTTCGTCCGGAGCCGCTGGAGGACGGTGACCGGCATGATCGATGCGCCGTACTGCGCCTTGGTGAGGCTGGACAGGTCGCGCGTCTCCAGATCCGGATGCGAGGCCAGCGGGACCCAGACCGTCGGCGCCAGGAAGAGGGACCTGATGCCGTCCTCTTCGACGCGGCGGAGGATCTCCGGGATGTCCGGCGCGGCCATCAGATGCACCGTGGCGCCGAGCGAGAGGTACGGCAGCGCGAAGACATGCATCGCCGCCGAGTGATAGAGGGGCATCGCGACAAGCGGCTCGTCGTCGATGTCGAAGTCCAGCGCCAGGATGCAGCTCACGTACTCGTGGATGAGCGCGGAATGCGTCATCATCGCGCCCTTGGGCCGCGAGGTGGTCCCCGAGGTGTAGAGAAGCTGCGCCAGGCTGGTGCCGGAGGCGGGGGAGTCCACGGGCGTGGTCTCACCGGACGCCAGTGCGGTGCCGAGCACCGTACCGTCGACGTGCCCGCCGGCGGCGGGCTGAAGGTCGAGTGAGCTGAGGCCGGGCAGGTTGCCGAGCACCGCATCCAGCGTCGGCGCCTGCGCCGGGTCGACGAGCACCAACGACGCCCCGGAATCGGTGAGGAGGTACTCGAGTTCTCCGCCGGTGAGCGCGTAGTTGACAGGGACGTGGGTGTAGCCGGCGCGCGAGGTCGCGAGGAAGGCGATGAGATACGCGTCGGAATTGACCCCGTAGGCCGCGATGCGGGAGCCCGGTTCCAGGTCCCGCGAGGTGAGCTCGGCTGCGACCCTGTCCACGGCGGCGTCGAGTTCCGAGTACGACCAGCGGCGGTCGGCGAAGGTCAGGGCGACCCGATCGGGGAATCGGGAGGCGGAACGGCGAAGCACGGCATCGACGGTCCCGGCGCTCGCGGCCGACATGACGGGGAGAGGGGGTGTTGTCATGTGGTGACCCTATAGCGGGTGCCCTACTCCCGTTCGGGCGACGTCAGTCTTCGGCGCGGAGAATCTCGAGGACCTCCGGCGGGATGTGCCCACTGGCCTCGCGTGGGGTCCAGTGCTCGCTCGGAACCCATTGCGAGCCACAGCCCCGGCAGGCGAACAGCGGCTCCCCGCGACGCTCCACGGGGGTCGCGTTCCAGTTGCACAGGTCTCGACACGACCGGACCCGCAGAGGTGCGAGATCGGGGTCGGAGCGGCGGCGCGCGAGCGACCGCAAGGAGGAAAGGGAGGCCATGACATGGGCCAGGCTAGTCCCTTCCGTCGCCCGAGCACGGCGCCGCGCGCCCGAACGGGGGCGGGACCCCGGGTAGCCTGGCCGGGCGCTGAACGAACGGAGAACACCATGACCCCATGCCCGTGCGGAGGCGCGGACTACCGGCACTGCTGCGGACCCCTCGTCGATGACGGGGTCCCGGCGAGGACCGCCGAGCAGCTGATGCGGTCCCGCTATACGGCGTTCGCGCTGGAGCGACCGGACCATCTCTGGCGCACGTGGCACCCACGGACCAGGCCCGAAACCGTGGAGGTCGGCGGGACGAAGTGGACCGGGCTCACCGTCCTGGAGGTGGTCGCGGGAGTGGATGACGACGACGGCGGCGTCGTCGAATTCGAGGCGCGCTTCACCGACGTGGACGGTCCCGGCATCATGCGGGAGCGATCCGAGTTCCGGCGCCGCGGCGGACGCTGGGTGTATCTGGACGGCGCGTGATCCGGGCGGCTCAGGATGCGGACGAGTTGGTCGTCTGGACGGCGGGATCGGCGGGCTGGAGTGTGACGGTGACCGAGGCCAGCGTCCGCGGCGTGGTCACCTCGAGACGACCGATGCGGTCCGTGGCGGGCATCTTCCACGCCACCATGCCCCGGATCTCCTGACCCGGTGAGGTCATGACGGTGGGGACGAGCGGGTCCGGTATCAGCCCGGCCGGGTCCTCGATCCGTTCGAACTGAGCACCGGAGGGGGAGTAGGCCGTGATGGTCGTTGGTCCGATCTCGGGTTGTCCGGCGGACTGGACCGCGCGCACGTCGACTGCGAGCACCGTGTCCGCGTAGGCGCTGGCGGGGACTATCCGGAGGTTCGAGAGGGTGACGGTCGCGTCCCAGGATTCACCGGCGACCGGGAACGGGCGGTCGAACTGCCGGGATGTCGGCACCGGACCCGCAGCCGAACCGGCCGGGGCGTGGGTGGGGCGATGCTCGTCGGAACCGAACGGGGACGACGAGCAGGCGCCGGAAACGGCTGCCGTGGCCGCGAGTATGGCGGCGAGGACGACGCGGCGCATGGGACGCTCCTGGGACGGGCCGTACACCGGGCCGGTCCCGGCAGAGTCACATATTACTGTTCGCCGGGCCCGGAGTCGTCAGCAGAGTGCAGGTCGCGCCATTGTTTGCCGGCGACGCGACGAGCGAGATCCGAGTAGACATCATCCAGTTCCGCCACGATCTCGGCGAGTTGGATCTTGAAATTGACCGGGACGAAGACCCTGTCGACGAATTCCGACTCGGCCACGATGGTCTTGCCGTCGAAGACGTACCGGCACCACTGCGAGTCACGATTGAGGATCGCCACTTCCGTCTCGGCGGCGGCGGCGTCCTCCACCGTCGAGACCAGCGGGCTGCGGAACACGATGAGGGGCATCGATCTGTGTGCCCGGACGAACAGGACCACACAGCCGGCGGGAACGGTGAACACGTCATGCTCGTCCGCCTCGACGCGGCCGTGGTACACCTCGGACAACGCCGCGCCCAACGCCCGGGTCGCCTGGTCCGGGTCGGTGATCGTGATCGGCCGGAAATCGACGTCGTCGGCCACCGGAGCTGCCGGGCCGGCGGTGGCCGCCAGAGCCGTCTCGTGATGGTTGTGCGGGCCGGCGCCGGGGCGGCTGCCCTGAGCGGCCGCATCGGAATCCACCACGTCATGCAGGAACACGGGGTGGGGGATCCCGAACACACGCTCCATGGTCCCGGCCACCAGGTGCGAGAGATGACTGGCCTCGTACGCGGGCAGTCGTAACCGGGGGCCGGCGGTCGACGACAGCTCGTTCGGGATCTCCCAGCCCAGGCCCGCGAGCTGGTCGAGTTGGGCGGTACGCAGCGGGACCGGGTCGTCCTCGGTACCTCCACCGGACACCTCCGCCTCGACCGAACCCGGGCCGGCGGCCGCCCCGGGGGTGTCGGCAGCGTCCGATGCGGTGAATCGGATGAACGGCGGTTGCCCGACATGCGAGCCCAGTACGGGCACAGTCAGGTCGACGATCGCGCCGGGGACGAGGTCACGCAGAAACCCGGCCAGGCGGACGGCGAAGCGCTCCCACCCGGCCGCGATCGACGCATCCACGTCGAACTCGAAATCCGGCATGCCTCGCAGTCAACCACCGAGTCACGCTGTCCGTCAGCGGTTCGCGAGTGTCCGACGCGGGCGTTCAGGCTTCGGCCCCGGCGTGGCCTCTCTGATAGTCCGCCCAGTACTCGTCGGAACCGTCGAACCCCACCCGGATACCGCCCTGATGCTCGAGGATCGCCGGCTCGATCGGGGCGATCGACCGCTCCGAGGCGAGGGCCGACGCCACGTCGTCGAACTGCGACAGGGTGTGAAGCTGTACCCAGGTGGGAGGCAGGAGCATGGACCGCCCGGAGCGGAAGTCGCCCAGCAGATCGGCCGGACGCGCCCACATCGTCAGGTCGACCTCGGTCGTCTGATCGTCGGGCTCCTGGCCGACGGGCAGTGCCGCGACGAAGAACCGGGTGTCGTAGCGACGCTTCTCCACGGCGGGGGTGATCCAATGGTCGAACGGGCGGAGGCGGCCGGCTGCCAACGAGAGTTCTTCGGTGGCGAGGAAGTTGCTGAAGGTCATGCGATGGCCCTCGAGTTCGGCGCGCGCCGCGTGATAGCGCCCGGCGTCCGAGACCGGGGAGCCGTCGAGATGATCGGCCAGCAGTACGCCGCACTCCTCGAAGGTCTCCCGCGCGGCGGCACAGACGAGCCGACGGGCCCGGGCTTCCTCACATCCGAGGCGGTCAGCCCACCAGTGCGGCTCGGGGCCGGTCCAGGCCAGGTCCGGATCGTCGTCAGCGGCATCCACTCCGCCGCCGGGAAATACCGTCATCCCGCCGGCGAACGCCATTCCCCTCACCCGGCGGGCCACGAACACCTCGGGGCCCGCGTCGGAGTCACGGATCACCATCACAGTGGAGGCGTCCTTCACGGGACGCTCGGTGTTGTGCTCTGCCTCGCTCATGAGGCCAGTCTGACCCGTCGCCGTGACGAGGCCGGCAACGGGGTGCGGTTCCGAGCCTTCCGCGCACGCTCCCGGGGGAGGTTTTCAGCGCGATTCGGCGCCGACCGCGGATGCGGCGGCCAGGGTCCCGTGGAGCACCCGCCGCACATGTTTGCGGAGTTCCCCGCGGTGGTCGAGATCAGGCGATCGATCGACTCCGGAGCGCACGATCGTCATGTACATGACGTCGAAGACGGTCTGGGCCGGACCGGTCAGCCGCGCGGCGGTCGCCGTTCCACCGCAGTGCCGCGCCAGCACTTCGGCGATGCTGCCGCGGAGCTCCACGAGGATCTGCTGGGCCTCGTCACGGTGCGGACCGGGCTCGCCGAAGAGCGTCTCCCGGTGGTAGGCGGCGACGTTCTCGGGTTGCCTCTCGAGTGCCCGGACCAGTGGTTCACACAGTTCGACGAGATCCTCGACCGGGTCGCCGGTGTCAGGGACGGATTCGACCATGAGCCGGAAGTCCTCGTTGGCGATCATGCACAGCAGTTCGCCCTTGGATCGGGCGTAGCGGAACAGGGTCCCCGTGCCGACCTCGGCGAGTTCCGCCACCTCCTGGGTGGTCACGGACGAGTAGCCGCGCGAGGAGAACAGCTGACGAGCCGCCTGGTGGATGCGCCGCTGCTTGTCCGCCTTGTTCAGTTCGCGTCGCCCCGGTTCGCGCGTGGAGCTCAACTGAACCACTCGGTCGGCTTGCCCGCGACCAGGAGAAGCGTGAAGACGATCGCCACGACGATCACCGTCACGATGAGAGCGAGGATCGGGGAGCGAAGAGCGGTCGCGAGGAGCCGCTCCGGCAGCGACCGGGGGGACTCCCCGTCCTTCCCCAGCCGCCAGGGGCCGGCGAGCAGCCCACGTCGCTGGACGGACCTCTCGAACGGGTAGGTGGCGTAGGGGATGATCGCGGAGGCCAACCCGAGGACTCCCGTGCCGAAGGACCAACGTTTGTCGATCCAGACGGCGACGGTCGTCACCGCGTAGCAGAGGAACACGAACCCGTGGATGCTGCCGCCGACAGTCGTGGCCCACTCCAACCCGAAGGCGTACTTGCCGATCATGCCGAGGATCAGCAGGGTCCACGTCACCATCTCGGCGAGCGCGAGCCTCAGGTACAGGGTGCGGGGGGTCACAGGTGTCCTCCAATGATCGTGTCAGGGTCCGCTCGATATCGTACGGACTCTCTGACCAGCCATTCGGAGCAGGCTCCGGAAGCGTTCACCCGCGCAGCGCGATCGAGGCGAATCTGGCTTCGCCGGCCTCGTCACTGGCTGCCAGATCCACCACGGCCTCGATCGCCCAGCCGTGGTCCCCCTGCGGATCGTCGAGAACCTGGCGGACGCGCCACGTGCCGGCATCGACCCCCGGGCCGGACTCGGTGACGGAGAACAGCGCAGGGCCTCTGGCGCCGGGTCCTGTCCCGATCTCGTCGTACTCGTCCCAGTACGGGTCGATCTCGGAATCCCAGTCGGGATGCTCGGGGACGGCGTCGTCGAGTTCGACGAGCCGTTCGATGTCGTCCCGGGCGAGCAACTCCACCCGGCGGAACATGGCGTTTCGCACCATCACCCGGAAGGCGCGCCGATTCGCGGTGACAGGCCTGGACGCGCCGGCCGATTGACCGAAGGCCAGCTCCGCGACCTGTTCAGAGGACACGTCGGGATCGGTGAGCAGCTCCCATTCGTCGAGCAGGCTCGAGTCGACCTGACGGACCAGCTCGCCCAACCACTCCACGAGGTCGTCGAACTCCTCGGACCTCAGGTCGGCGGGGACCGTCTGGCGGAGGGTCCGGTAAGCGTCGGTGAGATAGCGCAGGACCGCCCCCTCCGAGCGGCTGAGACCGTATGCCGAGATCAGGTCGGAGAAGGTCATGCCCCGCTCGACCATCACCCTGATGACGGACTTGGGTGACGGCTCGATCCCCGTAACCCAGGGATGCCCGGCCCGATAGGCGTCGTACGCGTCGGACAGGAGGTCGTCGAGCGGTCTGGGCCACGTGATGTCCTCGACGAGCTCCATCCGCTCGGAGTACTCGACACCGTCGGCCTTGAGCGAGGCGATCGCCTCGCCGCGGGCTTCGCGCTGCTGCGCATAGAGAACGGGCCGTGGGTCGTCGAGGACGGCTTCGATAACCGAGACGATGTCGAGCTCCGGGGTTGGGGAGTCGGGGTCCAGGACCTCCATCGCGGCCAACGCGAACGGCGCCAGCGGCTGGTTGAGGGCGAAATCGCGCTGGAGGTCCACAGTGAGTCGAACGTGCCGTCCGTCGTCGTCGGGCTCTGCCAGCCGCTCCACGATGCCCGCGGTCTCCAAGCCACGGAACAGCTCGATCGAGCGCAGTACGTGGTGGCGTGTGCGGGCCCGGGTCTCGTGGGACGAGAGCAGGAGGTGCCGCATGTGGCCGTAGCAGCTGCCCGGCCGCGAGATGACGTTGAGCAGCATCGAGTTGCTGACCTCGAACCGGCTGGTGAGCTGCTCCGGCTGGGCGCCGACGAGCTTGTCGAAGGTCGATTGTGACCAGTTGACGAAACCCTCCGGCGGCTTCTTCTTTGCGGTCCTGGCCTTCTTCTTGGGGTTGGCCAGGGCCTTCGCCGCCGCCTTGGCGTTCTCGATCTCGTGCTCCGGGGCCAGCACCACCACGAACCCCTCGGTGTCGAATCCGGCGCGCCCTGCGCGCCCGGCGATCTGGTGGAACTCCCGGGCCTTGAGGACTCGCTGACGGCGGCCGTCGAATTTGGTCAACCCCGTGAACAGCACCGACCTGATGGGGACGTTGATCCCCACCCCGAGGGTGTCGGTGCCGCAGATGACGTTGAGCAGGCCATCCTGCGCGAGCTTTTCGACGAGGCGGCGATACTTGGGGAGCATCCCCGCGTGGTGGACACCGATCCCGTGGAGCAGGAGCTTGCGGAGGGTCCGGCCGAACGACGTGGTGAAACGGAACCCGCCGATCTCGTCCGCGATGGCTCGTTTGCGATCACGGTCGGCCACCGAGAGGGACGTGAGCGCCTGGGCCTGCTCGAGCGCGGCAGCCTGGGTGAAGTGCACGATGTAGACGGGTGCCTTGCCCTCGCGCAGCAGGATCTCCACCGACTCGTGAACGCCGCTGAGGGCGTAGTCGAAGCTCAGCGGGACCGGACGCTGCGTGCCGCCGATGTGGGTGCAGGGCCGACCGGTGCGTTCCTCGAGGTCGGCCTGCAACCAGCCGACGTCTCCGAGCGTGGCGGACATCAGCAGGAACTGCGTGTCGGGGAGCTCGATGAGCGGCACCTGCCAGGCCCATCCACGGTCGGGCTCCGAGTAGTAGTGGAACTCGTCCATCACCACTTGGCCGATCTCGGCATCGGCCCCCTCGCGAAGCGCGATGTTGGCGACGATCTCGGCGGTCGCGCAGACGATCGGCGCATCGGGGTTGACCGAGGCGTCCCCGGTGATCATTCCCACGTTCTCGGCGCCGAACACCTCGCACAGCGCGAAGAACTTCTCGCTCACCAGGGCCTTGATCGGCGCGGTGTAGTAGCTCCGCACGCCGCGGGCCATCGCGGCGAAATGCGCACCCAGCGCCACCAGCGACTTACCGGACCCCGTGGGGGTGGCCAGGATGACGTGGCTGCCGGCGGCGACCTCGAGGACCGCTTCCTCCTGTGCCGGGTACAACTGCAGGCCCCGGTCCGCGGCCCACGCCACGAACGCGTCGTACACCGCCTCGTCGTGGAGGCCGGCGGGAACGTCGTCGAGGTCAGCGAGCAGATCGGGCAGATGCACCCGTCCGAGCCTAGTCGCCCGGCCTCGTCACTCGCCCGGCTGCGGTCCGCCGTCGGAGTCGCCGCCTGACTGCTGGGCGAGGAAGCGCTCGAACTCCGCACCGATCTCGTCGCCGGAGGGCAGCGGCTTGCCTCCGGGATTGAGCGAGTCCGAGCCCATCCGTGCCTCCATGAACTCGTCGTACTGCTTCTCCATGTGCTCGATGGCCGTGAGGATCTCCGCGTTGTGGGCGATCTGCGCGTTCACCTGGGACGTGAACTCCTCCGCTGACTTCTCCAGTTCCTCGGTGGGCAGATCGAGTCCGCCGACCTTGGCGATGCTCCCGACCAGGTTGAGCACGGCCGCCGGGTAGGCGGTCTGCGAGAGGTACTGGGGCACGTGAACGGTGAATCCCGCCGACGGGATGCCGTGCTCGGACATCCGGAGTTCCAGGAGGGAGCTGACGTTTCCAGGCACCGAGAACTCACCGGGCCAGGCGGTGAAGCCACGGATCAGGTCCACGTCGCTGGCGTGGGCGCTGGCGTTGGTGGGCCGGGTGTGGGGCACGCCGAGGGGGATCGAACCGAGCCCGATGGACATGCGGACGCCGAACGCCCCCGCCAGATCGATGACGGACTCGGTGAAGCCGTCCCACCGCAGGTCCGGCTCGAGACCGGACAGCAGCAGGAAGGAGCCTCCGTCCGCGTCCTTGACGGCATGGATCTGAATCGTGGGCTCGTCGTAGCTCGCGAAGTGGTCGAAGGAGTACTTCAGATGCGGGCGCCGTGATCGATAGTCGACGAGCTGATCCGCGTCGAACTCGACGATCAACTGCGAGTCCAGGGAGTCACGGAGGTGCTCGGTGGCGCCCTCGATCGCCTGCCCCGCATCGGAGAACCCCTCGAGTCCGTGCACGAGCACCGGCCCCCGGCCGTCCGCGGACCGCAGATCGGGAAGGGGTTGGATCAGTCGGTACAGATCGCTGTGCCTGGCCATGTCGACTCCTCTCATCACCGCACCTCGTCAACGGGGCGACGAAGCTCGCGCGGTCGTCCATTCGGGACGGGTACTCACCCCTTTGCCAACGTCAGGCCGCGGCGGATGATTCCCCGCGCGCACCGCTTCCTCCACAGGCGCGCGTCACAGACGTCCGCAGGAGCGGGCGGCGCGACCCGGATGCATGAGGGTTGGGGCGGTGGAGGACACCCGCGGACCGCGCTCCCAGATCCGGGACGGGGCCGCGCGAGGAGAGACGGGTGGACGGCGATGACGACACGAGGCCGAACCGGAGACGACGGTCGGGACGAGCGGGAGCGGGTGGTGATCAGTTCGCCGGAGGAGATGATCGCCTCCGTCCCGGCGATGCTCGGTTTTCCTCCACCCCCGGGGTCAGTCGTGCTGGTGGGCGGGAGGATGTCCGACGGCGGCAACGCGCCGGTCATGCGGGTGGATGTGCCCGGGCTCCAGGACGAGGACACGATCGCCCCCACGGAGGGCGAGTTGTTCGATGAACCCGGTCTCGATGCTCCGGACGGGGAGCCGGGGCTGGTCGGCAGGATCGATCCGGGCCCGGCCCAGAGCCTGGCTCAGTTCTGCGCGCGGGAAGGGGTCCGGTCCGTGCACCTGATCGTGGTGCGGGAGGACTGCATCGACGGGCATCTCGCCGCTCAGCGGGCGATGGACGCTGCGGCCGCGTTCGACTACTGGCTGGGGTTGGCGGGCACGGAGGTCGTCAACGCCTTCGGGGTGGAGGAGTTCGCGGCGGGTGCCCCGTGGGTGGATCTGTTCGGGATGGTCCGGGGAATCCAACTCGATCCCGACGCCACGCATCTGGCTGCGGTGTACGCGTTCCAGGGACGGTCGGTCGCGGCATCGAGGAGCGACATCGAGCGCCTGTACCTGACCCGCGACCCGGACGCGAGGGACACGGATGGAGGCGGCACCGATGCAGCGGCGACGGCGGGGACGTCCGCGCTGGTGGCGCGGCACGACTCCGCCGCCGCGCGCCTGGGAACCGGGGAGCGGGTCGACGACAACGAGCTTGCCGTGATCGGACGCGGCCTGCTGTCGATCGACGTCCGTGACGAGGTCTATCGGAACCTGGCCCAGCGCCCACTGACCGACGACGACGGCCGCCGCCTGCTCTGGTGGGCCCTGGCTCGTCGACGACCCCCGAAGGAGCGTTCGGTGGCTCTGCTCCTCCTCGGTGCCGCGGCCTACTTCGCGGGAAGTGGCGTCCATGCGAACGCCGCACTCTCCGCAGCGGTGACGGCCGATGGCGCGAATTCGCTGGCGCGGCTCATCCTGAACGGTCTGATCGAAGGGATCGCACCGGAACGCCTCAGGCAGGTGGCGGCTGCATGAGGAGCTCGCGGCGCCGGATCAGGGCAGCGGTGAGAGGGGAGGGGCCGTGACGAGGTGCTGACAGGCGGGGCCTGCCGCAGGGGCTCCGCGTCGACTGGTTCGCGCACAGCCCGCCCGGCACTGATCTTCCGGGTGCTCGGCGGGCTGTGCGTGCGTGCTCGTGTCGCTCGCCGTCAGCGGCGGTGTCGTCAACGAGCAGCCGAGTGAGCGCGATCTCCGAGCGCCTCGGTGAACTTCCATGCATCCTCGACGACCGTGCGTAGATCGGTACGGCCGGGCGTCCAGCCGAGCTCGGTGATCGCCCTGGCGCTGGACGCGACCAACACCGCGGGATCTCCGGCCCGTCGAGGCGCGATGACGTCCGGGATCGGGCGGCCCGTGACCTCGCGACAGACGTCGATGACCTCACGCACCGAGAACCCCTCGCCACTTCCGAGGTTGAGGATCCGGTGGACACCCGGGGAGTTGGACTCGAGGGCGAGGACGTGCGCATCGGCGAGATCTGCGACATGGATGTAGTCGCGGATGCAGGTGCCGTCCGGGGTGGGCCAGTCGTCACCGAACACCTTGATGTCCTCGCGGTGTCCGAGCGCGACCTGCAGAACCAGCGGGATGAGGTGGGTCTCCACGACGCGGTTCTCGCCCGCGGCCCCGTAGGCGCCGGCCACGTTGAAGTATCGCAGGCTGGTCGCCGCCAGCCCGTGGGCCGCGGCGTACGAGCTGATCGCGTGATCGATCGCGAGCTTGGTCGCCCCATAGGTGTTGGTGGGCCTCGTCGGCATGTCCTCGGTGATCGGTACCTGCTCGGGCTCGCCGTAGGTCGCCGCGGTGGAGGAGAAGACGAGGTTCCCGACGCCGGCGGTGCGCATCGCATCGAGCAGCGTCAATGAGGTGACGACATTGCCCTGCCAGTACTCGCCGGGCTTCTCCACCGACTCGCCCACGAGGGAGCGAGCCGCGAAATGCAGGACCCCGTCGAAGGACGGGTCGAGGACGTCCCCGACGCTCTCGGCGACATCGCCTTCGATGAAGGTCGCGCCCTCGGGGACACCCTCACGATTGCCGGTCGACAGGTCGTCGAGGATCACCACCTCGTGACCGCGCTCGACGAGGACGGTGGCGCAGACCCCGCCGACGTATCCGGCGCCGCCGGTGACGAGGAGCTTCACGGGAGGAGCTCGACCTGGATCGCGTGGGCATGATCCCCGTCGATCTCCACTGTGTGACCGGACCCGGAGTTGAGCTCCACGAGGTGCCCGCGACGGGTGGCGGTGACGGTCTTGAGGGGCTCAACGCCGGTGGCCCGGAACTCGGAGATGAGCTCGGTGTCGATCTGGACGTTCTCGCCGATCGCCTGGATGCGCACCTGGTGGGGCACGTCGGGTTCGAGTTCCGAGAGTCGGATGTACGTCAGCTCCTCACCCGTCGCGGAGCTGTACCCGATCCGCTCGAGACCGGGGATGGGGTTGCCGTACGGGGAGGTACGGGGATCGTCGAGCACCTCGATGAGGCGACGCTCGACGTCGTCACTCATGACGTGTTCCCATCGACACGCCTCGGAGTGGACCTTCTCCAGTTCCAGTCCGATCACATCGACCAGGAGCCTTTCGGCGAGGCGGTGCTTACGCATCACGTCCACCGCGAGCTCCCGGCCGTGGGGAGTGAGCTGGAGATGGCGATCCGGGGCCACCAGCACAAGCCCGTCCCGCTCCATGCGCGCGACCGTCTGGCTCACGGTCGGGCCACTCTGCTCGAGGCGCTCGGCGATCCGCGCACGCAGCGGGATGACCCCTTCCTCCTCCAGCTCGTAAATGGTGCGGAGGTACATCTCGGTGGTGTCCACCAGGTCCTTCACGCTGCAGTCCTCCGAGTCGAAAAGCCGGTAGAGAGATTGTCCTACTGATCCGCGGGCGACCCGCGCCCGTGGATCTCGTCGGCACCGAGCCTACCGTCGCGGCACCGACCGGGGTGGAGCGCTCTCAAACCCGGGCCGCACCGCAGTACGTTGCGTAGATTCGCGGGTGACGCAGACCTCGGTTCAAGCCGGGGAGGCGAGGCCGGGAACCACCCGGCGGAAACGGGAGGACGGTGACCATGACGGGCATCCGGGACGGAGTCGCGGCGGGGGTGGTGTGGAGTCCGTCGTTGTTGGAATACCGCCACTCGGCGGACCACCCGATGAGTCCGAGGCGACTTGATCTGACGATGTCGCTGGCCACCGAGCTCGGTGTTCTCCAGGGAGTGGAGCTGATCGATCCCGGATCGGCGACGGACGAGGAGCTTCTCCGCGTCCATACCTCGCGATATATCGACTCGGTCATAGCCGCCGGCGATCTGCCGCCCGGTGAGCACGTGGGAATGAGTCACGGGCTGGGAACCGCCGACAACCCGACGTTCCCGGGGATGCACGAGGCCAGCGCGGCTGTGGCCGGTGGAACACTCGCCGCGGCGCGCGCGATCGCGGACGGTGTCGCCACGCGGGCGGTGTCGGTCGCGGGTGGGATGCACCATGCGATGCCGGCTGCCGCCGCCGGCTTCTGCGTGTACAACGACGCCGCGGTGGCGATCAGCTGGTTGCTCGACAACGGCTACGACCGCGTCGCCTATGTCGATATCGACGTCCACCACGGCGACGGGGTCCAGACCGCCTTCTACGAGGATCCGCGGGTTCTCACGGTCTCGTTGCACCAGCACCCCGCCACGCTGTGGCCCTCGACGGGCTGGGCGTCCGAGACCGGCGTGGGCCGGGCCGAGGGCATGTCCGTCAACCTCGCCTATCTGCCCGCTGTCACCGATCCGCTGTGGCTACGCGGTTTCCATGCCGTGGTGCCCGGGCTGTTGCGGGCATTCGAGCCGCAGATCATCGTCCTGCAGGCCGGATGCGACTCGCACCGCGAGGACCCGCTCGCGGACCTGTCGCTCAGCGTCGACGGGCATCGTCGGTCCTATCTGGACATGGTCGCGTTGGCGGACGAGATCTGCGAGGGTCGGCTCATCGCGATCGGGGGCGGCGGGTACGAGCTGGTCCGGGTGGTCCCGAGGTCGTGGACCCACCTGATCGGGGCCGTGCTCGGTGTGCCGGTGGACCCGGACACCGTAGTGCCGGAATCGTGGCGGACGATGGCCGGCCGACTCACCGTGCCGGACCGGGTGCCGCAGTCCATGAGCGACGGGGAGATCCCGGAGTACACCCCGTGGGAGCCGGCCGGGGCCGACCGGGGTGTCGAGATCGACCGGTCGCTGGCTCGACTGGACCAGTCCATCCTCGATACCAGGCGCTCGGTGTTCCCACTGCACGGGCTCGACCCCGACGATCCGAGGGACTGACCCCATGGGTGACCGCCCCGTGGTCAACCCGCACGACGACCATTGACCGACCGATGAACTCCGCCCCTGGAGGACCACACATGGCGCACCCCGGAGACACTCCGACCGGCGATCCGATGAACCAGACCTCCACGACCGGTGGGCCCCCGGCGGTGGAACCCCCGGAGCACGCCTCGACCGACACCTCGGTGGACGTCTACCCGGACGGGTATCCACACGAGTGGGCGGCCGACGTCCTCGGCTCCGACGGCCGAGCGGTCCGGGTCCGGCCGATCCTCCCCGAGGACGCCGAGAAGATCTCGCGATTCCACACGAGCTTGTCAGAACGGACCCGCTACCTGCGGTATTTCGGATCGCGGGATGTTCTCTCGGATCGGGAACTCCGGCGGATGACCAACGTGGACTACCGCGATCGGATGGCGTTCGTGGCGGAGCTCGGTGCGGAGATCATCGGGATCGCGATCTACGAGCGGCTACCCGACTCGACGTTCGCGGAGGTCGCGTTCACCATCTCGGACCAGCACCAGGGCCGGGGCCTGGGGTCGATCTTCCTCGAACATCTGGCCGGCGCGGCCGCGGAGTGCGGTATCGACCATTTCGAGGCTGAGGTCCTGTCGGAGAACCGCTCGATGATCCAGGTCTTCCGTAGGGCCGGGTACGAGATCTCACGGTCGTTCGACGGCTCGACCCTGCACCTGGAATTCGCCATCGACCCGACCGAGGCGCTGACCAACGTCCGGAACTCCCGCGAGGCTGCGGCCGAGTCGCGAAGCGTCGCCCGGGTTCTCAACCCCGCGTCGGTGGCCGTGATCGGAGCGTCGGACCAGGTCGGCAAGATCGGCCACACGGTCCTGCGAAACCTCATCGCCAACGGGTTTTCCGGGCCGGTGTACCCGGTCAACTCGGACGCCAACTCGGTGCAGTCGGTACGCGCCTACGCGAGCGTCCGGGACATCCCGGATCCGGTGGACCTCGCGGTGGTCGCCGTCCCGGCCGCGTCGATGTCGGAGGTCCTCGACGACTGCCTGTCCAAGGGCGTGTCGACCCTCGTCGTCATCTCGGCGGGGTTCTCCGACGTCGGAAGTGCGGGAGTCGTTTCGGAGCGGCGTCTCGTGAGCGAGGCGCGCGCGCACGGCATGCGCGTGGTCGGACCGAACGCGCTGGGCGTGATCAACACCTCCTCCGACGTCCAGCTCAACGCGACCCTGGCGGAACTGGTCCCCGGCCCCGGACGGGTGGGGTTCTTCTGCCAGTCCGGTGCTCTGGGGATCACGATCCTCGCCGCGGCGGCACGGCGTCGGCTCGGTCTGTCCACGTTCGTCTCCGCGGGAAACCGCGCCGACGTCTCGGGTAACGACCTGATGCAGTACTGGGACACCGACTCGGCCACCGAGGTGGTGTTGCTGTACCTCGAGAGCTTCGGTAACCCGCGGAAGTTCTCCCGGATCGCGCGGCGGATAGCCCGCAACAAGCCGGTCGTGGTGGTGCGGCGCGCCGCCGACGACCTCGAATCCGGCGTCGAGGGGCTCACCGCATCGGCGATCCGCGGACTCTTCCGCGACTCAGGTCTCATCCAGGTCGACTCGATCACCGACATGTTCGACACCGCGACGCTCCTCGCGTATCAGCCGCTACCCGCCGGTGGTCGGCTGGGGATCGTCGGGAACTCGTCGGCCGTGGCTCGCCTCGGTGGTGACTCGGCGCGGTTGCAGGGCTTCACCGTCGCCCATTCGGTCGATCTCGGGGCCGGAGCGAACCCGGAGGAGTTCCGGACCGCGATCTCCGACGCCCTCGACCGTGATGAGGTGGACTCCGTTCTGACGGTCTTCGTACCGCCTGTGGCCACGGAACCGGACAAGTTCGCCGAGGCCATCCGTGCCGCCGCTGCGGAGAGCGAGAAGCCCGTCGTCAGTACGTTCCTCGCCGGGGAGGGTCTTCCGGAGGGGCTGACCGTGACCGATGAGTCCGGCGTCGCCTCGCGCGGATCCATCCCCTCGTATCCGTACCCGGAGCGAGCGGTGTCCGCGCTGGTGCGGGCCCGACGCTACGCCGAATGGCTGGATCGCCCCGCAGAGGAACCCGCCGAGTTCGAGGACATCGACCGCGTGCGTGCCCGCGAACTCGTCGACTCGCTGTGCCACCTCAACGCCGGTACCGACTCGTTCGAGCTCACGCAGGGCCAGGTGCGGGCGCTACTCGAGTGCTACGGCATCGACATCGTCGACTACCGCGTCGCCACCGACGTCGAGCAGGCCGTGATGGCCGCCGACGAACTCGGGTACCCGGTCGCGGTGAAGGCGATGAGCGAGAAATGGCGCACCCGGAGCGATCAGTCCGGGGTCCGGCTCGATCTGGCCGACGCCGGCGCCGTCCGGCACGCGTTCGACTACCTGCAGTCCTCCACCGGGTCGCGCTCACTTCACGTGCAGAAGATGGCCACCAAGGGAGTCGCCGTCACGATCCGGGTCGCCGACCATCCGATCTTCGGGTCGCTGATCTCGTTCGGGCTGTCCGGGCTGCTCTCGGACCTCCTCGCGGACCGGGCCTTCAGCACCCTGCCGATCTCCCCGACGGAGGCCGCGGCATTGCTCGACCGGCCCCGGGCGGCCCCGATCCTGGACGGGTACGCGGGCGACACCCCGGCGGACCGGGGGGCGCTCGTCGACCTCATGGGACGAGTGTCCTGCCTGGCCGAGGATGTACCGGAGATGCGCAAGCTCTCGCTGGATCCGGGGCTGGCCACGCCCAGCGGTCTGTCCGTGCTCTTCGCGAGCGTGCAGCTCGGGCCTCCGCCGTTGTTCAGCGGCGACGAAGGACCGCGCCGACTTCGCTAGAACCAGTCCGCACCGGAAGCGGCCCGCAGACGACGAAACGGCCCCGCCTCCGGGGCCGTTTCGGGTCGATGGGGTCCTACGCGGCCCCGGCACCGGAGCCACGACCTCGTGGCGTCAACGTCTTGGTCGCGACGTCGTGGCCGCTACGCGGTCCGCGGTATCAGACGGCGTACGACCGCAGCTTGTCAGCGCGGCGGCCCTCGCGGAGCTTGGCCATAACCTCGCGCTCGATCTGACGCACGCGCTCACGGGACAGGCCGAAGCGCTTGCCGATCTGGTCGAGGGTCCGCGGCTGACCGTCATTGAGGCCGAAACGCAGCGTGATGACCTGCTGCTCACGCTCCTCGAGCGTGGCCAGGACGGCGCGGACATCCGAGTGCATGACGTTGGTCACGACCGTGTTCTCGGCGCTGGTCGCCTCGGCGTCCTCGATGAAGTCGCCCAGCGGCGCCTCTTCGTCCGCACCCACCGGCATGTCCAGGCTGACCGGGTCGCGCGAATGGTCGAGGAGCTCCTCGATCTTGTGCGCGGGGATGCCCGACTCCTCGGCGAGCTCCTCCAGGGTCGACTCGCGGCCGAGCTGCTGGTGCAGCTCACGCTTGATCCGCGCCAGCTTGTTCACCTGCTCGACGAGATGCACCGGAAGCCGGATGGTGCGCGACTGGTCGGCCATACCGCGGGTGATGGCCTGGCGGATCCACCACGTGGCGTAGGTCGAGAACTTGAACCCCTTGGCGTAGTCGAACTTCTCCATCGCGCGGATCAGCCCGAGGTTGCCCTCCTGGATGAGATCGAGGAGCGGCATCCCACGGCCCGTGTAGCGCTTGGCCAGGGAGACCACCAGACGAAGGTTGGCCTCGAGGAGGTGGGCGCGGGCGGCCTCGCCCTCCCGGACGATGGTCGCGAGATCGGCCTTCTTGACGGGGCCCAGGCGCTTCTTGGTGGCCAGCAGATGCTTGGCGTACAGACCGGCCTCGATGCGCTTCGACAGCTCCACCTCGTCCTCGGCGTTGAGCAGGGCGGTCTTGCCGATCCCGTTGAGGTAGACGCGGACCAGGTCGGCGCTGGGGCTCTGGCCGTCCGAATCCGCCTCCGTCCGATGGTCCGAACGGGTGGTGGCTGACGTCATGTCTCCTCCTCCTGCCTTGCCCGGGGGGTGGGCCGGCGGTCGGTCGCTGGTGGACGGATCAGGATCGTGTCCGTATTCCGGTCACGTACACCTACAACGGCAGAGGTACCGGGAATGTTCCCGGGTGGATGATTTCGGTCACGACATGTGGCGGAATGAAATACCCGTCACCGTGAGTTCCGGGTTTCGATGAGCAGCGTGAACGGGCCGTCGTTGACCGAGCGCACCTGCATCATCGCGCCGAAGACCCCGGTCGAGACCTCGAGCCCGCGGTCACGAAGACCGCGCACCACGGCCGCCACAGCCAGCTCGGCCACCTCACCGGGTGCGGCCCGGGACCATGACGGGCGCCGCCCCTTGGCTGTCGAACCCATCAGCGTGAACTGGCTGACCACCAGGACCGGGGCGCCGACCTCGACCGCGCTCGTCTCCTCACGCAGGATCCGCAACTCCGCGATCTTGCGGACCATCGTGTCGATGTCCGCCTCGTCGTCGTCGTTCGATACCCCCAACAGCACCAACAGCCCCGGGCCGGGGAGGGCGCCCACCACGGCGTCGTCGACCGTGACCGACGCCTCGGTGACCCGCGAGACCACGGCCCTCACCCGTCGGCCCCCGGCGATGACGCGCCCTCCGGGGCGTCGGCGGGGGACGATCCCCCGGGAGCCGCGGCCTCGGCCCCCGGCGGCAACAAACCGGGGACCCCGGCGGGTACGAGGAAGCCGTGCAGGAACAGGTCGACGACCACCCGACGTACCGGCGCCGCGAGTTCGTCCGGATCGGCGCCCGCCGCCGCGCCCGCGAGGATCACCAGATCCGCCAACGATAGGGCGCCAGTCCGCGCGCCCCGCAGCACCGTGGCGGTGAACTGATCGATCTCGTGTCGCCACCGCGCGCCGGTGACCCGCTCGACCACGACGGTGGCGGGACCCGCCGGCAGGCCGTCCGGGCCGGTGGGCGCCAAGGACTCCGACACGTGCAGATGGACGTCGGGGGAGACGGTGAACACGGTCCGGTCCAGCGCGACGTCCTCGCTGCCATGACGGTGCGCGGCCTCGCGCAGCCACGCGGTGCGGGCGAAATAGGCCTCCGCCTCGTCGCCCAGGCCCGCGTCGAAGGGGTGCGTCAGGTCCTCACACAGCACCGACGACGGGCCGTCGATGCGTCGCAGATACACGTAACCGAACCCGATGCCCGCCACGCCCTCGTCACGGAAGTGGTCCAGCCAGGCGTCGGCCGCCTTCCACGTGGACTCGTCGCGCGGGTCCATCCCCTCGTCGGTCAACCATGTCCACGCGTAGAGGCCCGGATCGGACGAGTCCCTGCGGAGGAACCAGGCATCGACCCCGTCGGCCGGCACCCACGCGGCCACATGCGAACGCCAGTCCACGTCCTCCCGCTCGACCCAGGACGCCAGCAGGATCGCCGTCCCGCCCTCGGCGAGATGTTCCGGAGCGCCGGACACGACCGTCCGACTGGCGCCGTCGAGTGCGAGCCCCGACTCCCGGTACGAGTGACCCATCTCGGACGGGCCCACCACGAACGGCGGGTTGGCGACGATCCGGTCGAAAGTCCGCCCGGCGACGGGGCCGAACCACGGGCCCTGGACGAGCTCGGCCTCCATCGCGTTGATCGCCAGAGTCGCCTCCGCCAACTCGAGGCACCGCGGGGTGATGTCCGTGCCGGTCCCGGCCTCGCCGGACTCGAGCGCGTGCACCAACTGGATGCCGCAGCCCGTTCCCAGATCAAGAACGGAACCGGCGGGGGAGGTGGGCGTGATCCGCAGGAGGGACAGCGTGGCCTGGCCCACGCCGAGCACGTGGTCCGGCCGGGTCCCGGTGCGGACCATCGACCCGTCGACGTCAGAGAACACCCAGCGGGTCCCGTGGCCGGTGTCGACGGGACGGAGGTCGACGAGTGCCTGCACCGCGCCGTCGTCACCGACGGACCACAGGCCCGCCCCGATGCCGGCCCCGAGGTCGACCTCCGGGAGCAGTTCGGTGACCACAGCGCGGGGGAGCGCATCACCCAACACGAACAGACGCACCAGCGCGCCGGCCGCGCCGGAGTTCCGGGCGTGGCGCCGGACGACCGCAGCGTCCGAGCGGGCGAGCGCCGAGACGGCCTCCTGTCCCAGGGCCCGCTCCAGCCCCGGAACGGTGTACCCGTGCTCGCGGAACGCCGCGGCCAGAAAGGGGGAGAGAACCGCGAGGGAGTCGGTGGAACGGGTCACGGGTTCAGGGTCGCTTTCGTCAGTGGTCGCCGCTGGTGGGTTCGTCGGTGTCACCGGTGTCGTCGGCCTCATCGGCCTCATCGGCTTCCTCGGGGCCATCGGTGTCGGCCTCGCCGTCGCCGTGGGGGTCGGTGTGGGCATCGGTGGTCTTGCCCGTCAACCCGGACGGCAGGGCCACCGTCCGCGGCGCGGACAGGCGCCCCGCGTTATAGGTGCGGGCCTGCTGCTTGGGGAGCGGCGGGCGATCGTTGGCGCCGATCACGGCGATCCACGGGATCGGGATCGATCCCGCGACGATCGCCAGCGCGATCCACGGGTTGTTCCAGAGCGCGAGCGCACCCGCAGCGAGCAACAGTGCCGGGATCCGGACACTCATCAACAGGAAATACCGCTTCTTCCGGGCCGCGAGTTCGTCCTGGTACGACTGTCGCGCCCCGGTGATGAGGACGGGGCTCGAGGTGTCATCCCGATCCCCGGACCGCTTTCGTCGGAAGTCGGGTGCCATGGACCCCAAGGTACTCCGGGGTGCGCGCTGGAGCGTTGGCGCGGTGACGGCCGGGTGCGGCATCATGAGGGGGTGAGCACCACCCGGACCAAGACACTCGAGCGTCCCGAGGTCACTACGACCGAGGAGACGGAGGACGACGCCCCGAAGTTCTTCCACTACGTGGACAAGAGCAAGATCGCCGAGAGCGCGGTCATGGGAACCTACGTGATCGCCCTGTGCGGTGAGGTCTTCCCGGTCACCCGCTCGGCCAAGCCCGGTTCTCCGGTATGCCCGGAGTGCAAGCGCGTCTACGAGACCCTGAAGCCTGGTGAGTGATCCCGGAGCGGTCCCGGGCACCGAGGAACTGACCGCAGAACCCATCACCCCGCCGGCCGGCGGGCCGTCGCTGCGCGCCTGGCAGCGCACAGCCCTGCGCAAGTACCTCATGGCCCGGCCCAAGGACTTCCTCGCCGTGGCCACGCCGGGTGCCGGCAAGACGACGTTCGGCCTCCGGGTCGCCAACGAGTTGCTGGCGGACCGGACCGTCGACACGATCACGGTCGTCGCGCCGACCGAACACCTGAAGTACCAGTGGGCGGCCTCCGCGGCCCGTGCCGGGATCGCGTTGGACCCCGAGTACAGCAACTCCTCGGGGGCACTCGCTCCCGAGTTCCACGGTGTGGTGGTGACCTACGCGCAGGTCGCAGCGCACCCGTTCAAGCATCGCGGGCGCACCACGGCACGCCGCACACTGGTGATCCTCGACGAGATCCACCACGGCGGTGACGCGAAGAGTTGGGGCGACGGTATCCGCGAGGCGTTCGAGGACGCCGAGCGCCGCCTCTCGCTGACGGGGACACCGTTCCGCTCGGACGACAGTCCGATCCCGTTCGTCACCTACGAGCCCGACGGTCAGGGTCATCAGCGTTCGAAGGCCGACCACGCCTACGGCTACGCCGACGCGCTGGCCGACGGCGTCGTCCGTCCCGTCGTCTTCCTGGCCTACTCCGGTGAAGCGCGCTGGCGTTCCAACGCCGGCGAGGAGTTCTCGGCCCGCCTCGGTGAGCCGCTCAGCGCGGACCAGATGTCCCGGGCCTGGCGAGTCGCGCTCGACCCGCACGGCGACTGGATGCCGGCGGTTCTGCAGGCGGCCCACACCCGGCTGCGCCAGATCCGCGCGGGCGGTGTTCCGGACGCCGGCGGCCTGGTGATCGCCACCGATCAGGAGCGCGCGCGGGAGTATGCGGCGTTGCTGACCGAGATCACCGGCAAGCCGCCGACGGTGGTCCTGTCCGACGACCCGACGGCATCGAGCCGGATCGGTGCCTTCTCGGATTCGACCGACGAGTGGATGGTTGCCGTCCGCATGGTCTCGGAGGGCGTCGACGTGCCCCGACTCAGTGTGGGCGTCTATGCCACCAGCGCCTCCACCCCGCTGTACTTCGCCCAGGCCATCGGGCGGTTCGTGCGTTCGCGGCGCCCGGGGGAGACCGCCTCGGTGTTCCTGCCGTCGGTGCCTGTGTTGCTGAAGCTCGCCTCGGAGATGGAGGCCCAGCGCGATCACGTGCTGGGTAAGCCGCATCGGGAGGAGGGGCTGGAGGACCAGCTGCTCGCCCAGGCGAACCAACAGCAGGACGAGAACACGGAGGACGAAGAGGACCGCGGCTACATCTCCCTGGGCGCGGACGCCGAGCTCGACCAGATCGTGTACGAGGGGTCTTCGTACGGCACCGCGACATTCGCCGGCAGTGAGGAGGAGGCCGACTACATCGGGCTCCCCGGCCTGCTGGGAGCGGACGACGTGAAGGCCCTTCTGCGGCAGCGGGAGAAGGAGCAGTTGAGGGATCGTTCCTCCGCGCAGGCCTCCGGGCCCGGGGCGGTGTCCGTGGTGGGCGCCGACCCCGCCGTGTCGGGAGCGACTCTGCCGGGCAACGCCGCGGGCCCCGGCGCCCACGCCGGCGCCGCCGCCGAGCGGGTCGCCTCGGCCGCCGAGCTCAAGGATCTGCGGCGCCAGCTCAACACCCTGGTCTCCGTGTACTCGGGCCGCCTGGGCAAGTCCCACGGGGCGATCCACTCCCAGCTGCGCAACGCCTGCGGTGGGCCGCCCGTGCCGATGGCCTCGACCGAGCAGATCCGCGAGAGGATCTCGACCCTGCGCAGCTGGTAGGTCCTCCGACCGGCCTCACCAAATCCAAGAAATCCGCTACTCGGATGCCCGATCCGCTACCTGCCTGCGGGTATCGGATCGTGCGGGGGAGTAGCGGATCTCTCCGGGGCGGGTCAGTCCAGGTAGTCGCGCAGGACCTGCGAGCGCGACGGGTGCCGCAGCTTCGACATGGTCTTCGACTCGATCTGGCGGATCCGCTCGCGGGTCACGCCGTAGACCTGGCCGATCTCGTCGAGGGTCCGGGGGAGGCCGTCGGTGAGGCCGAAGCGAAGCCGGACCACGCCGGCCTCACGCTCGGAGAGCGTGTCGAGCACGGACCGCAGCTGGTCCTGCAGAAGCGTGAAGCTCACCGCGTCCACCGCGACCACGGCCTCGGAGTCCTCGATGAAGTCGCCGAGCTGCGAGTCGCCCTCGTCGCCGATGGTCTGGTCGAGCGAAATGGGCTCCCGGGCGTACTGCTGGATCTCCAGCACCTTCTCCGGGGTGATGTCCATCTCCTTGGCGAGCTCCTCCGGGGTGGGCTCGCGGCCCAGATCCTGGAGCAGCTCACGCTGGATGCGACCGAGCTTGTTGATGACCTCGACCATGTGCACCGGGATACGGATCGTGCGGGCCTGGTCGGCCATGGCGCGGGTGATGGCCTGGCGGATCCACCAGGTGGCGTATGTGGAGAACTTGTAGCCCTTGGTGTAGTCGAACTTCTCGACCGCGCGGATCAGACCGAGGTTGCCCTCCTGGATGAGGTCCAGGAACGCCATGCCACGCCCGGTGTAGCGCTTGGCCAGGGAGACGACCAGCCGGAGGTTGGCCTCGAGCAGATGGTTCTTCGCGCGGACGCCGTCCCGCTCGATCCACTTGTAGTCGCGCCGCTGAGCGGTGGTGAGCTTCTCGCCGCGCTCGGCGACCTGCGCCATCCACCACGTGGAGTACAGGCCCGCCTCGATGCGCTTGGCGAGCTCCACCTCCTCCTCGGCGTTGAGGAGGGCGACCTTGCCGATCTGCTTGAGGTATGCGCGCACGGAGTCCGCGGACGCGGTGAGCTCGGCGTCCTTGCGGGCCTGCCGCAGAGCCTCGGACTCGTCCTCGTCCCAGACGAAGTCACCGGAGGCCTTGTCCTTGGCGGAGGGCTCCTCCTTGGTTTCCTCGTCGGCCTCTTCGTCGTCCTCGACATCCTCGACCTCGACGTCTTCCAGCTCGGAGGTGTCGGGCTCGGCCTCGAGGTTCTCCGCCGACTCGTCGATCTGATCCTCGTCGACCTCGGACGTCGCCGGGGAGGTGGTCTTCTTGGCCGCCGTCTTCTTGGCGGCGGTCTTCTTCGCCGCCGTCTTTTTTGCCGCGGTCTTCTTGGCGGGGGCCTTCCTGGCCGCGGCCTTCTTCGCGGGCGCCTTCTTGGCGGCGGTCTTCTTGGCGGGGGCTGCGCCCGTGACCTCGGTGCCTGACGGATCGCCGCTCTCTGCGGGATCCGAACTGGTGGTCTTCGTGGCTGCCACAAACGCCCCTTCACAACCGGTTGCTAGATAGGAATCGGGGATCGGTGCCGCGTGCTCTGCAGACACTCGAGCCGTCCGCCTTGCGGTACCGGGCCCGTCCCCGGCCGGTACATGAGTCCGGCCTGCGCCATTGTAACGAGGAACCGGCGCGAGGGTCGCATCCGGCGGGGTTAACCGGGTCGGTCCTCGGTGACGGAGAGCGCCTCTCCGAGGTCGATGGCGCCGGAGTGCGCCGCGGCATAGAGGGCGGCACCGATGATCCCGGCGTCGTTGAGACGCACGGCCGCGCGAACGGGGGTGCGGTTCTCCAGAAGCGGGAACCACTCGTCGGCGGCCTCGCTGACCCCGCCCCCCAGCACGAATGCACGAGGCCACAGCAGGTCCTCGATCGCGCGAAGCACGTTGGACAGGTGCGGGGCCCATTCGGCGAAGGACATCTCCTCGCGCGCCCGGACGGCGCCCGACGCGAGGTGTTCGGCCTCATCGAAGCCCCGGCCGGCGATGTCCTCAATCATCAGATGGCCGAACTCGCTGTTGGGGATGAGCCGCCCGTTCATGAGCAGCGCGGAGCCGATCCCGGTTCCGATCGTGAGAAGGATCACGAGCCCGTCGACGCCCTCGCCCGCCCCGTAGTGCACCTCGGTCAGCCCGGCGGCATCGGCGTCGTTGAGCATGACAACCGTGCGCCCGGGCAGATGGCGGTCGAACAGGTCCACCACGTCGCAACCGATCCACGACTCGTCGATGTTGGGCGCGATCCTTGCGATCCCCTCGTGGATGACGGTCGGGACGGCCACCCCCACCGACCCGTCCCAGTCGAACTCGTCGACCATCTCCCGGATCGTCGCGGCGATCGCGTCGGGGGTGGCAGGCTGCGGGGTCGGCCTGAGCAGCCGGTCGCCGATCAACTCGCCGTCGGTCAGGTTCACCCGCCCGACCTTGATGCCGGTGCCGCCCACGTCCACCCCCAGGCCGACGGGGGCGGTGTCGGAGGAGTCAGAGGTGGTGTCGGCCAAGGAGGGCTCCCGGGTACGGGCCGCGATACACGGCGGGGATGGATCCGGCCCCGCGGGACGGGGCACGATGGGCGGTGGTCGCCCGCCCGACAGGCTATCCGCGGCGCCGGTCGGAGCGGGCCGATTGGACGACGACAACGACGACGAGGATGAGGATCGCATGACTGGAGACACGGCATCGGCTGGGTCGGACGACAGCCGTCCCGGGTTCATCGACGAGTTGCGGGAGCTCGCCGACCGGCTGGCTACCTCCGGGGGCGAGGTGGCGCGGCGGATGCTCGCCGAATTCGAGGGACAGGGGCTGGGTGCGCGGTCCAAGAGTTCGGCAACGGACCCGGTCACGGTCATAGACACGTCGGTGGAGAGTCACCTACGCGGGGAGATCACCGCGCACCGGCCCGGCGACACGGTGTTGGGCGAGGAGACCGGCGAGGCCCCCGGCTCCGGTGCGGCCAGCCGGGTGCGGTGGGTGGTCGACCCGGTGGACGGGACGGTGAACCTGCTCTACGGCATCCCGTTCACCGCGGTATCGGTCGCGGCTGAACTCGACGGTGTCGTCGTCGTCGGCGCCGTTCACAACATCGTCACCCGGGAGACCTGGACGGCCGCGCTCGACCGCGGGGCCACCCTCCGGGCAGCGGACGGTCAGGTCACCACGCTCGGTGTATCCGGCTGCGACGACCTGTCTCTCGCCCTGGTCGGCACCGGGTTCTCCTACGACGCGAAGCTGCGGGCCGAACAGGGCAGAGCGGTCGCGGCACTCCTGCCCGCGGTCCGCGACATCCGACGGTGCGGATCCGCGGCGCTCGACCTGTGCATGCTCGCCACCGGCCGTCTCGACGCCTACTACGAGCGCTGCCTCAAGCCCTGGGACTATGCGGCAGGGGGCCTCATCGCGGCGGAGTCTGGAGCGATCGTCTCGACCTCCCGCGACGACGCCGTGCCCACCGTCGCCGCGGGCCCGGGCGTCTCGGAGGCGTTCCGGCAGGCGCTACGGGATTGCGGGGCCCTCTAGGGTCGTCGGGCCGGCCGGAGACCAACCGGCAGCTTCAGACCCCGGAAGGGGTCAGCAACTGACGGAACGGGCGGCCGCGAGCTCGGTGGAGATCGGCTGGCGCCCCACCTTCAGCTCGTCGAGCGCCCCCACCGAGGACACCGAATCGGACAGTCTCGAGAAGGTGGTGCCCAGCACGAGATCCACGGACGCGTCGTCCCGGCCATCGGTGACCAGCTGCATGCACGGCGCCGTCAGGGAAAGCGAACGGGCATTGGCCTCGCCCGCCTCGCCGTAGCGGATCTGCCCGTGGCACTCGAGCGCCTGGCCGTAGATCGGGTCGTTGCCGGTCGCGTCGGTGCCCGCGGGTTGGAAACCGCTCTCCGCGAGCTGAGCGGCGACGGCGCCCGCCTGACCGCTCTGCCCGTTGGCGTTGAGCACCCGCACACGGGTGTCGTCCAGGAACGCCGGCTCGACCTCGTCCAGAGCGTTGGCCGACTGCGACTCCAGGCCGGCCCCCTCCGCAGCCTCCGGGATCGGACAGGCGACGGCCTGGGTCGCGGCGTCATTTCCACGGAGCGCGAACGCCCACACGAGGCCTCCGAGGACCAGCACCGCGACCACGAACAGCACGTAGGGGGCCCGCAGGCGCGCCATCCCCCGAGCGGGGGACGGGCTCGGAGTGCTCTGTGTGCTCAGGTGGGCGACCATCGATGGCCTTCCTGCAGGTGGGCGGCGTGACGGCCCGGCAGGGCCCTTCGGCAACACTGTAAACGCCGACGCAGTCGCGCCGCCGCCGGGACACGGAAGGAACCCGTGGATGAAATTCCGTGGGGATTCCGTTAATATGCGTGCGCCGGTCGGACCACGACCGATGCGCGAACCCCTCGACTCGGACCCGCAGAAAAGAGACTCATGGCAACCGACTACGACGCACCCCGCCGGACAGAGGCGGACGAGCTCGCCGGCGATTCGCTGGAAGAGCTCAAGGCCCGACGCGCCGAGGGCGCCACGGGCGAGGTCGACGTGGACGAGACCGACACCGCCGAATCCTATGAACTGCCGGGCGCAGATCTCTCCGGTGAGGAACTGACGGTCCGTGTGGTGCCGGAGCAGGACAACGAGTTCACGTGCGGCGAGTGCTTCCTCGTTCATCACCGGAGCCGCTTCGCCGAGGAGCGCGACGGCCTGCAGATCTGCGTGGACTGCGCGGGCTGAGACACCGCTGACCGGCCACCGGGTGATCCCGGCGGCCGGTCGGGCGATGCCCCTGCAGAGCACTGATCCCGGGCCCGACGGGCCCGGGATCAGCGCATCAGGTGTGGTGTCAGCAGTAGTGGTTGTCCGGCAGCGCCGCGGCGAGTCCCTCCGGGTCCCGGGTGCTGATCAGCCAGTACGGCGTGGGATCCAGCGGGTCGTCCAACACCACGATCACCATCGTGGGGATGTAGCCGCGATGAACCACGAAGGCCTCGGGATCCAGCTGCCGGCCCATGGCGGCCTGCTTGGCGGTGGCGGGGACCACGGCCGTGCGGGAGATGGCGTCGAAGGGAAGCCGGGCGCGGCCAGCGTAGAGGGTCCCGCCGCCCTGCCCGTCCGACTCGACCTCGATCTTCTCGCGGCTGACAGTGACGAAAAGCCAGGCCATGAGCGCCGGGATGACCACGATCAGCAGCCACATCCACCATCGGGCCCCGAGCGCGGCCGCCAGGGCCGCTGCTGCAGCGGTGATGGCGACCAGGGCGATCCACCACCACACGGGCACCCGGAGAGACTCCGAGTGAACCGGACGAGGAGCACGGTCGCGGGGTGGGCGGAGATCGTCTTCGGTCACGTGAACCAGACTAGCTACTATCCGGCGCGACGCCGTAGGAGGGCACAGACACCATGAACCACGACCATGACACGAGCGGATCGGGTCAGATGCTCCGTCTGCAGCGACTCGATGCCGGTCTTCCGCTGCCGGTACGGGCCCACCCGACCGATGCCGGAATCGATCTCCACGCCGCGCACGAGTGCGAGTTGGCGCCCGGTCATCGATCCCTGGTCGGTACGGGCGTCGCGATCGCCCTGCCGGCGGGCTACGTGGGGCTCGTGCACCCCCGCTCGGGACTGGCCGCGCGCGCGGGGCTGTCCATCGTCAACGCCCCCGGCACCGTGGACGCCGGTTACCGGGGCGAGATCAAGGTGAACCTGATCAACCTGGACCCCGCCGAGACGGTGCACATCGTCCGCGGTGACCGGATCGCTCAGCTGATCATCCAGCAGGTCGAATTGTGGGATGTGGTGGTGGTCGAGACCCTCGAGGACTCCGAACGAGGTGCCGGTGGCCACGGATCCACGGGTGGGCACGCCCGCCTGACCTGACCGGGGAGGCGGCTGTTGGGTAGCGTCGACCGAGACGGTCCTGTCCGGGACCGGGGCGCACGGGGAGAGGATTTCCACCATGTTCGGACGTAAGAAGGCGGCGACCGGGGCCCGCGAGTCCGCGGCAGCGGACGCGGCCGCTGCCTCGACCCCGCCGGCCGAGGGGCCCCACGACCGTTCGTTCATCGGTGATGTCCGCGAGTACTACACCGACCTCGGTTACGGGCATATCGACCTCGGCTCCCTGGTCATCGGTGTCCCGCCGGGTCGTGACCTGAACGTCGCCCTGGACCCCAACGGGCAGCCCGAGTTCCACGTCGTCACCCAGGTGTCGCGGGTCATCCCGCGCGCGTTCGCCGCGCCCAAGTCGGCGGGACAGTGGCGGACCATGGTCTCCGACATGCGTGAGCAGCTCGAGCAGCAGGGAGCGGACGTATCAGTCGTGGACGGCCCGTGGGGTCGGGAACTGGTGGCAGAGCTCCCCGGCGCGGTGTTCCGCGCGATCGGAGTGGACGGGAACCGTTGGACGGCCGAGGTCCGGGTCATGGCCACCCCGGAGCTCGCGGAGCAGGCGGCTGACGAGGGCCGCGAGGTCTTCCGTCATCTGGTGATCAACCGAGGTGACGGCCCGATGCCCGTGAAGGAGCAACTCGCGCTGACCATCCCCGAGGAGATCCAGTCGGCCCTGACCCAGGCGCGTTCACAGCTCGCCGCGCAACAGCAGGCCCAGGCGTTCCAGCAGCAGATGGCAGCCGGCGGCGCGGACCGGCAGGCGACGCAGGGCGACTCCGGACAGCAGGCACGAGCCGCCACAGCGCCGACGCCAGCGCAGCAGCAGGCTGCTCCGAACCCGGCTACTCAGAACCAGTCTGCCCAGAACCAGGCTGCTCCGGCTCAGGATGCACCGTCCGGCCCGGCTCGGAACGAGGGGCGTCCGGCCGCGCCGCGGCGCGACGGTAGCGCGATGGACCGGCTCCGTGACGGCGACGATCTGTAACCCGCCCGGCTATGGCGAGTAGCTGATGTCCACGTTGGCGCGAGCGCTGCGAAAGATCTCTGCGCGCCTGACCGACCCGGTCGAGGTACTCGACGCGGCCGAACTGGCGGGTCGGGTCACAGGCTCCGGATCACTGTGTGTCGTGGACGCGTCCCGGGGCGACCGGGCGAGCCTGACCGGTCGCATTCGCACAGTCGTCTCCGGTGGGGGCGATCACCATCTCGGCGTCACCGCCGAGGTCTTCGACGGAACGGGCGCGATCGAGGTCTGCTGGCTGGGGCGACGGTCCATTCCCGGAATCGACACGGGCAGGTATATCCGTGTCACCGGTCGTGTCGGACAACGGCACGGCCGCAAGATCATGTTCAACCCGCGCTATGAACTGCTCGCAGGGCGGCCGGGCCACACCGTGGAGGAATCAGATGACCGAGCCTGAGCAGCGGGCAGGCCGGACCTCCGGCCCCCGATCGGCGTTCGGCGACCCCGACGCGTCGCTGATCGACCAGATGGGCGGGATACGCGGATTGGTGTTCTCCTCGATCCCGATCCTCGCGTTCGTACCCATCAATGCGATCTGGGGACTGACCGCGGCGATCTGGGCCGCTTTGGGTGTGGCGGTCGCGATGCTCGGCTGGTCGCTGGTTCGGCGTGAGAACCCGCAGCCGGCGATCTCCGGGTTCATCGGTGTCGCCATCTGTGTCTTCATCGCGTGGCGGACCGGAAGCGCGAAAGGGTACTTCCTGTACGGGATCATCACCCAGGCCGTGTACGGCGGAGCGTTCGCGATCTCCGCGTTGATCCGGTGGCCCCTGGCCGGTGTGATCTGGGGCTTCCTGGACGGTAGGGGGATGGCCTGGCGTCGCAATCCCCAGGCAAGGCGCTGGTACGCGGTCGCGACCTGGGTCTGGGCGGCGCTTTTCGCGATCCGCGCCGTCCTCCAGTACGTGTTGTACCTCAACGACGAGGTCAACTGGCTGGGCGCGGCCCGCATCGGGATGGGATGGCCGCTGGCGTTGGTGGCGTTCGTGGTCACGGTGTGGGCCATACGCCGTGCGATGACGCATGAAGAACCCGTGGAGACGGATGACACCGTCGGGGAATCGCAGGAGGCGACGGGGCAGGGAATTGAAGCCCGTGGTGAGCCCGTCGCGAGTAAGGTGGACGACTCGCCGGAGAATGACACGACGGTGGGCGGGCAGGAGCGCTGACTGTTTCGGCGACGAGTGATACCGCAAAGCCCCGGTGGCCAGGATGGCCACCGGGGCTTCTGAGTCCCCTCGGAAGGGTGCTGGATGTGGTCAGACGGCGCTGGCCGCGGTACGGGAGAAGTCGCTCGGTCCGGTGATGGCTCGGTAGGCGACCGTGGAGGCCAGTGCCGTGATCGGGATTGCGACGAAGAGGCCGACGAGCAGGGCGATGAACCCGACGATGATGATCAGGACGTTCAGGATCGCCAGCAGGAAGAGATTTCCGCCATCAGACTTGATGGCGTTGAAGCTCGACTTGATCGCATCGCCCGGGCCCATGTTGCGGTCGATCACGAAGTGGAACGTCCAGTACAGGAAGAACATGATCGCGATACCCGGGATGATGAGCAGGACCAGCCCGATCGTCGTGGCGATTCCGACGATGATGCCGGCGACGACGAACGACCCGAAGTTGGTGAGCTTGAAGAAGCTGCCGATGTCCGGCTTGTATCCGTCGACTTCAAGCAGGGAGCCCCGGATGGAGAAGGCCTGGATCAGGAACCCGACAACGATGGTCAGGATCGAGCCGATAAGGGAGACGCCCACCGATTCGGAATTCGAGAAGTAGCTGGTGATGGCGTTGGCGAGGAACGACACGAGGGTGATGAGCACCCACGGCAGCGGGTTGTTCTTGAACAGTTGCCAGGCCGCGCCGATGGCCTCGGTGGCGGACGGCCTCCCGATCGCTACACCGCCTCCGCCTGCTCCTGCGTGCGGGTAGGCGGCGCCGTAACCGGGCGCTCCGTACTGCTGCCCGTAATCCTGCTGGCCATAACCCTGGCCGGGGTACGGCTCCTGCGGTGACTGACCGTAGCCCTGATGACCGTAACCTTGCTGATCGTAGCCCTGGTGACCATAACCCTGGTCAGGGTAGGGGTCCTGGCCCTGCTGGCCGTAGCCCTGCCCGTAGTTCGAGTCGCCCTGCTGCTCCCAGCCCTGCTGGCCCGACCCGGTGTTGTACGGGTCGTTGTGCGAACCGTCTCCGGTCGGGGAGCCTCCGCCTCCGGTGGTCATGTCGTCTCCATATCGTCAGAGTGGCCGCAGATACCTTCCACGACACCTCCTACGAACCTAGTGCCGACGGGGGCTTCTGGGGAGGTCCAACCCGCCGTGGAGCGCGAGCCCGATCCCGGGAAATACGAGATAGCCCCGCTGACCGATCGTCAGCGGGGCTATCCCGATCACCGTGAGGTGAGGTCAGATGTTGGCGTCGATCTCGACGGCCTGTGCGACACCGGCGACCGTGGCGGCGACCTTGACGGCCTCCCACGCCTGCTCCTTGGTGAGGCCCTCCTTGCGGATGACCGCGTCATGAGCGGCGGTGCAGTTCTCGCAGCCGTTGATTGTGGACACGGCCATCGACCACAGCTCGAAATCAGCCTTCTCGACACCCGGGTTGGCGATGATGTTCATCCGAAGGCCCATACGGACCTGGGTGTAGTCCTCGCCCAGGAACTCCTTGGCACGGTAGGACACATTGTTCATCGCCATGATCGAGGCGGCGCCGAGGGCGGCGTTGAACGCCTCGTCCGAGAGGTGCCCGCGGGCCTCATCCGCGATCTCCGACAGCACGGTGGCCGAGCGGGTGGCCGCGGCGGTCGCGAGGAAGGTGCCCCACAGCTGCTGCTCGTTGAGCTCCGTGGAGCGAGCGAGCGAGCTGAGGTTCAGCTTGAGATCCTTCGCGAACTCGGGGAGTCCGGACTTCAGGTTCTCGATGCTCACTTGATGCCCTCCTGCAGCATCTCCATCTTGTCGATGTTCTTGGTGGGGTCGTTCTTCTGCCAGTTGCAGGCGCAGACCTCGGAGGACTGGAGGGCGTCCAGCACTCGCAGGACCTCGTCGACGTTGCGGCCCACGGCGTCGGGGGTGACCGAGACGAACTGGATGACGTTGTCCGGGTCGACGATGAAGGTGGCGCGATCGGCCACGCCGCCGGCGTTCTCGACACCCAGGGCCCGGATCAGCTCATGCTTGATGTCCGACAGGAGCGGGAAGGGGACGCCCTTGAGCTCGTCGTTGGTCGCGCGCCAGTTGAAGTGCGCGAACTCGTTGTCGATGGAGCCGCCGAGGACCTGCGTGTCGCGGTCCTGGAAGTCCTCGTCGAGCTTGCCGAACGCGGCGATCTCGGTGGGGCAGACGAAGGTGAAGTCCTTCGGGTAGAAGAAGATCACGCGCCACTTGCCGGCGTAGGACTGGTTCGAGATGGTCTCGAAGTAGTCCTCGGGCTGCTGCGCGTTGACCTCGCGGAGGTCGCCGCCCTTCAGAGCGGTCAGCTCGAAGTCGGGGAACTGGTCGCCGATGGTGAGAAGTGCCATGTGATCCTCCTGAGGATTGGGCCGTTGTGGGACGGACAACGACCACTATGCATGAGCCTCTTCAACAGGTAAAGCCTAATGAGACAGAGATCACTCATAGTTTAAGCCGAATAGTCATCGACTTCGGGCTATCGATCGGCCTAGGCTGATCGGCATGGTTGATCAACGGTTCGTTCCGAGCGTGATGCAGCTCAGGGTGTTCCTCGCGATCGCGGAGAGGCTCCACTTCCGGAGCGCCGCGGAGGAACTGGGCATGAGTCAACCTTCGTTGTCGCAGGCGCTCGCGACGCTGGAGGAGGGGCTGGGCCTTCATCTCGTCGAGCGCAGTACGCGGTCAGTGCTCGTCACGCCCGCGGGGCAGCAACTGCTGCCGTTTGCGCGCGCCGCGGTGGCCGCGATGGACGCGGTCGCCGATGCCGCGGCAGGCAGCGGCGGACCGCTCGTGGGCCAGCTTCGAATCGGCGTCATCCCCACGGCCGCACCGTACCTCCTCCCCGGGCTGTTGCCCGCGCTCGCCGAGAGGTTCCCGAGCCTCAGGCCGCGGATCGTGGAGGACCAGACCGCTAGACTGGTCGAGGCGCTCCGCAGCGGTGCTGTCGATCTGGCGCTGATGGCGGTTCCGACGGATGCGGCAGGGGTGGTGGCCATCCCGCTGTACACCGAGCGGTTCGCCCTGCTCGTCCCGGCCGGACATGATCTGGACGGCGTTGACGGGATATCGCCGGAAGCTCTGGCCGACGAGCCGCTGTTGCTGCTGGACGAGGGGCACTGCCTACGGGAACAGACCGTCGAGCTGTGTCGACGTGTCTCGGTTCCGGTCCTGGGCCGGGAAGAGTCTCGTGCGGCGTCGCTTGCCACGGCCGTCCAATGCGTCGCCGGTGGTCTCGGGGTGACGATCGTCCCCGAATCCGCGGTCGGGCCCGAGACGCGGGATCCCGGGATCGGGGTCGCGACGTTCGCCGATCCTTCGCCGGGGCGGACGATGGCGTTGTTCTTGCGGACCGCGGCCGCCGCGGACGACGCGTACAGGGAGTTCGGCCACGTCGTCACGGAGGTCGCCGCGGAGGTCTTCGGCGCACGGGCCGTATAACGTTCAGCCCGCGTCGTCCGGGGTCGCTGCCGGGCCGGTGGGGGCGGTGGGCGACATCCTTTCGAGCCGGTCCGTCGCCCGCACGAAGCGTGCACGCAGGGACCCTGTCCGGACGATCCACCCGCGTTGAAAAGCGACGAACTCGGCTCGGCCTCGCGCGGTCTCCACCGGAATCGGCTTCAGCCCCCATTCCGACAGGTCGTAGGGAGACGACCTCATGTCGACCTCTCGTGCATCGAACGCTGCGCCGAGGGCGTCCAACAGGAGTTCGCCGGGTGCGCCGGCTTCCAGCAACGCCGTGTACGAGTAGATGTCCATCCCGGCGTGTAGGCACGCGGGTTGCTCGTTCGCGATCTGCCCGTCCCGGGAGAGGGCCGGCTCGTTGAGTGGGGCAGCGGCTTCGGTGAAGAAACGGTAGGCGTCGAAGTGGGTGCAACGCAGGCGGGAGCCGCGCACGACGTCATCGATCGCGTCGGGCGAAATCCGCAGGGGCACCTGTCCGTGCCGCGCCCCGTCGGCCCCTGAGCGGTAGAGCATCGCCCATTCGTGAAGGCCGAAGCAGCCGGTCGCCCCGGGTCGGGTGGCGGTTGACTCGACCACGCTCCGCGCGCGTCGAATCCGGTCCCCGCGTCGAGCCATCACCGAATCCGGGTCGACGACCAATCCGCAACGTCCGTAGAGGGAGTCCCGACGATAGTGGCGCCATTCCGCTCTGTCATCGTGGTGTGCGTTCTCGAGGATCACGCCCGGCCCGGGATGCCATCGGCGAACGGTACCGACGCTGGTGCGGTAGTAGGTGAAGAGGAAGTCGACGACCGGGTGCTCGGCGCCGCGCCGTCGACGATCCAGGTGGTCGCCGGTCATCGCGTCGACGAGCTGGTGATGACGGCGCTCCCTGGCTCGCCAGAGTGATTCCGGCAGCAGAACGGGGGAGCGGGTCGGCGCCCGCCTCGGTTCCCGCGCCACCGTCACAACCGCTTTTTCCTCTTGGGACGGTGGACCCGCGATCGGGCTGGACGCCGGGTGGCGGGCTTGGGCGCGGGTTCGCGCCGCCGACGGGGGACCTCGATCTCGGGCCCGAACACTGCGTCGAGCCTGGCCTGCGCGCCGGTGGCGTCGGCATCGACCCGGTCGATGCTCATGCCGGCTTTCCTCGCCTGCTCGATCACCCGCATGGCCTCTCCGGGCCGCACGACCGCGGCCACCGTGCCGGCCGCATTGCCGCCGCGGCCGGTCCGACCGGAACGGTGCACGAGGTCCTGGATGGAATGGGGAGGCCCGACGTGGACGATCTGCCCGATGTCCTCGAGGTCCAGGCCCCGTCCGGCGAGGTCAGTGGTGACGAGCACCCTGACGGCGCCGCTGGCGAGTTCTCCGAATGCGGTCGCGCGGCGGTGAGGAGAGGCGGAACCCGACACGCCGGCCGCGGGGACGCCGACGTCGGCGATCGACGCGCGGAGCGGTTCGACAGCGTCCCTTCGGGCGACGAAGAACAGTGCGCGTCTGCATCGTGCGGACAGCGAGGTCGCGCATCGCTCGGGATCGTCGGCGGTGAGGACGATCAGGTGACGGGGCTGGCTGCTGTCCGCGGGTACGGCGGCCTTCGGCGATGTGGCGGGTGGTTGGCCCCGGTGGTCCGGGACGGCGACAACGGCTGCCGGCTCGGGCGCGCCGAGCTCGCCAGCGCCCGGGACCTGGTCGCCACCGCCTTCGATGCGGTGGATCCGGAGGTCGGGGTGACGACGACGAGCCGCGGCTTCGACGTCGGCATCAGCTGTGGCGGTGGTCGCCATCAAGGTGGCACCGGCGCATCGGGCCAGTAGCGCGGCGGTCTGCTCCCCGAACGAGGCATCCAACAACCGGTCGACTTCGTCCAGGACGACGATCCGGATATCAGCGGGGTCGAGGGCCCCGCTGCGCATGAGGTCGACGAGGCGCCCAGGCGTGCCCACCGCGATGTCGACGGGAGCGATCAACGCGCGTTTGTCCTTGGCGAGGGGTTGCCCGCCCACGAAGCTGGCGGTCCGGAGCCCGGCTCCGGCACCGACCTCGGCCAGGACCTCATCGTTCTGCAGCGCCAGTTCCCGGGTCGGGGCGACCACGATCGCCCGCGGTCTACCCGGGACGCTCGGTGCGCCGGAGATCCGGTGGACGACGCCGATGGCGAAGACGAGCGTCTTGCCGGAACCGGTCGGTGCGACGGCGAGGAGATTCTCGCCGTTGACGGCGTCGCTCAACGCGGCTGCCTGGATTGCGCTCACCGGTCCCGAGACGATCCCGGAGACCGCATGGCGGATGGGGACCGCGACCCCGAGCTCGGTGAGCAGGCGATCCAGGCCGGGGCGTGCGTCGCCGGTCAGGCCCGCACCTCCGAACGATCGCCGCTCCACAGGGTGTGGTAGCTGCCTTCACTGTCGGTGCGCAGGTAGGTGTGGGCACCGAAGAAGTCACGCTGGCCCTGGATGAGGGCGGCGGGAAGACGCTCGGTGCGGAGACCGTCGTAGTAGGCCAGTGCCGCCGAGAACCCGGGCGCCGGGATTCCGGCGCCCACCGCCGTGGTCACCACACGACGCCAGCTGTCGACACAGTCGGCGAGAGCCTCGGCGAAGTACGGAGCCGCGAGAAGGGTGGGCAGGTCCGGGGTCTGCGCGTAGGCCTCACGGATCCGGTCGAGGAAGGTGGCCCGGATGATGCATCCACCGCGCCAGATGGTCGCCAGATCGCCTCGTGCCACGTCCCACCCGTGCTCGGCGCTCGCGGCGGTGATCTGATCGAAACCCTGCGCGTAGGCGATGATCTTCGACGCGTAGAGCGCCCGCCTGACGTCCTCCACGAAATCGGCACCGGGCTCCGACGGGATGGACAGACTGCCTGAGGGGAGTCCCTGACCGGCTTCACGCTGGGGGACAGAGCTCGAGAGCGCGCGTGCGAAGACGGCCTCGGCGATACCGGTGACCGGCACGCCGAGGTCGAGTGCCGACTTGACCGTCCAGCGCCCGGTGCCCTTCTGACCTGCCCGATCCACGATCACGTCGATCAGGGGCCCGCCGGTCGCCGCGTCGACCTGGGCGAGCACCTCTGCGGTGATCTCGATGAGGTAGGAGTCGAGCTCGCCGGTGTTCCAATCCCGGAACACCTCGGCCATGGGGCCGGGCTCGATTCCCGCGACCCCGCGGAGCAGGTGGTAGGCCTCGCCGATCAGCTGCATGTCGGAGTACTCGATGCCGTTGTGGACCATCTTCACGAAGTGGCCCGAACCGTCCTCACCGATGTGGGTGCAGCAGGGCGTGCCGTCGACCTTTGCGGAGATGGACTCGAGCATCGGCCCCACGACCTCATAGCTGGAGGCCGGGCCGCCGGGCATGATCGACGGTCCCTCGAGGGCGCCCTCCTCGCCGCCGGAGATGCCGGCGCCGATGAATCGGATACCGCGCTCGGCCATGGCCTTCTCGCGGCGGATCGTGTCGGTGTACAGCGCGTTGCCGCCATCAATGATGATGTCGCCCTCGTCGAAGGCGTCGGCGAGAGCGTCGATCACGGCATCCGTGGGCGCGCCCGCCTGGACCATCACCAGGGCCCGACGCGGGGAGCTCAGCGCCGCGGCGAACTCTTCGATCGTCTCCGTGCGGATGAAGCTGCCCTCGGAGCCGTGCTCGTCGAGCAGGAGGTCGGTCTTGCCCGCAGACCGGTTGTGTACGGCGACCGTGTAACCCCGGCGGGCGAAGTTTCGGGCGATGTTGGAGCCCATCACGGCAAGTCCGGTGACCCCGATATCGGCGGTTCCGGTCGTGGCGGTCGCGGTCTGCGCGTCCTCGCGCTCAGTACTCATGGGGACAAGGGTAGTCGACGCCGGTCGACACGGCGGACCTGCGGTGATGGAGGATCCGGTGGGGACTCGTTACTGAGAGGGTTCTATGAACTATCTGACAGATCACTGTTGCACTCAGTGCAGAGTTTGCCGGAACCGACCGGAAATCCTTGGAGTTGCGTGGCGATGTGTTGTAACACTTAGTACCGGGCCGGGTGACGGGCGCCACTGCGGGACGGGGGGATCGGACCGCGTGGTGCGCCATCCCGAGGGGTGCCGGCCACTGTCAAGTGGGGATATACACAGGGGGAAGACCAGATATGACCAGCTCCGTTCTGCCTGAGCAGATGGTTGGTATGAGCACGGTGTTCGAGGACACGACCGAGAAGCTCGGCACGTTCCGGGCCGGATACCCGAAGTTCTATTCGATGGCGGACCTCGGGACCCAGTCCCGTCGCCGCTGGGTCCCGCTCGAGGACGCCGTGGACGGCGGTCGGGTGGAGTTGATGTTCCGCAACTACTTCGCGGACTCCGGCGATATGCGATTTTCCACCTATCTCGTGGCGGAGGCGTTCACCCATGGAGTTCTCGGCCGTGCGGTCGCGAGTTTCGTGACCATCGGACGGGTCTGGGACACCGGCGCCGAGAACATGGCTGTGCGGACGGACATCGAGGGGGGCCTCGACTGGGCGGGCGTTCGCGACACGACGCTGCGGGTCCTTCCGGGCGACCCGTGCGCCGGTTCGCCCGGCACGGTCGTGCTGCCGTGCGAGCAGGCGCTCGCCCAGTGGCTGGCCTGCCGCGCGCGGGGCACGCTGTCGACCGTGTTCGCCGGACTCGCCGAGGTGAGCAACTGTAGCCAGGAGACGCTGTGGTCGGTGGCCGGCGAGAGCGTTCTGGGTGCCGCAACAATCGTCCCGACTTTCGCGGGGACCAGCCCCGAGGTCGGGTACCGACGCGGGCAGCTCGTGCTGCAGGCGTTGCACGACTCCGGTCTGGCGGTGCGAAAGCGGAGCCGCCTGCCCCGTACGCCGGGCGCCGGTCCGATCCCGGTCCGCGACCGCGGGTGGCGTTCGGTCCGCTGACATCTCCTGACGCGCCTCTCCGTGTCGAGCGCGCGGGTAGCCTCTGGACGGTCGCCCGGGCACTCCGGGCCGGACGGTCGCCCGGAGTGTCCGGGCCGGGAGAAGAGGTCAGATGTCGGAGATGAACAGCGATGTGATCAGGCAGGTCCGCGAGCATGAGGACGTGGGCTTCGGCGGGGTGATCGGTCTGGAGTACCGCGACGTGACCCCGGATCGAGTCGTCGTGACCGTTCCGGTCGGCCCGCACCTCCATCAGCCGCACGGGATCGTCCACGGCGGCGTGTACTGCGCGATCGCGGAGACGGTCGCGAGCGTGGCGGGCTCCGTGTGGCTGGGCGGCGAGGGTCGGGTCGTGGGCGTCAACAACTCCACCGATTTCCTGCGCGCGGTCACCGAGGGGACACTCACCGCGACCGGGACCCCGGTGCACCGCGGGCGGTCTCAGCAGCTCTGGCGGGTTGAGATCGCTGACGATCGGGACCGGGTCGTCGCGGTCGGTCAGGTTCGTCTCGCCAATCTCCAGTAGCACCGGGCACGCATCATCGCACGATCCGAGAAACCCCCGGCGGGACACTTCCCGCCGGGGGTTTCTCGCATCCACCCGCGGCCAGCTGTCGAAGTCCGGAGCGGGCGGGCGGCCTCGTCGGCTAATGCACGGACTCGGCGTCCTGTCCTGCGCGGTCGGAATTGCTATCGGTCGCCGCCGAGTCGCGCCGGGCCTGCTCCGCAGTGCGCAGCGCCGCGGCTTCGTCGGCGGCGACCCGCTCGATCGCCTCTCGCGCGTACACCCACTGCTTGGTCGAGGTCAGCTGGGAGCGATGGTCGCCACCCATGTGCATTCCCCAGGAGAACATGGTGGTGATGCGGTTCTTGAAGCCGATCAGGTACGCCAGGTGGACGATCAGCCACATCACCCAGGCGATGAAGCCGGAGATCTCGATCTTTCCCATCTTCACCACGGCGCTGTACCGGGAGACCGTGGCCATGGAGCCCTTGTCGAAGTACTTGAACGGAGGCCGGTCGGCCGGCGTCTTGCCCTTCTCGACCTCGTTGATGATCTGCTTGGCGGCGTACTTTCCGCCCTGGATCGCGACCTGGGCGACGCCGGGAAGATTGTCCAGACTCATCATGTCGCCCACCACGAAGATCTCGGGGTGCCCGGGCAGCGAGAGGTCCTTACGGACGAGGACGCGGCCGGCTCGATCGATCTCCGCGTCCGTCTGGTCGGCGAGCATCCGTCCTAGCGGGCTCGCCTTCACACCGGCGGACCAGATCTTGCAGGAGGCATCGATTCGCCGAACCGAACCGTCGGGATCCTTCACTTCGATGCCGTTGTAATCGACATCGGTGACCATCGCGTTGAGCTGGATCTCGACGCCCATCTTTTCCAGACGGGCACGGGCCGCATTGCCGAGATTGTTGCCGAAGGGAGGAAGCACGGCCGGCGCGGCGTCCAGCAGGATGACGCGGGCCGAAGCGGGATCGATACGCCGGAAACTGTCCTTGAGGGTGTGCTGGGCCAGCTCGGCCACCTGGCCGGCCATCTCGACGCCCGTGGGGCCGGCGCCGACGATGATGAAGGTCAGGAGCCGGCGGCGCTCGTCCTCGTCGTCGATGACCTCGGCCTGCTCGAAGCAGCCCAGGATGCGACTGCGCAGCTCGAGGGCGTCGTCGACCGTCTTCATGCCGGGCGCCCAGCGCTCGAAGTGGTCGTTACCGAAGTAGGACTGGTTGGCGCCGGCGGCCACGACCAGGCTGTCGTACTCCAGGTCGAAGGCGATGTGACCGGCGGTGGCGTGAACACGCTTGCCGGCGACATCGATCTTGTTCACATCGCCCAGGACCACGGTCGCGTTCTTCTGGTCGCGCAGGATCAACCGCGTCGGCGGGGCGATCTCACCGACGGACAGGATCCCGGTCGCCACCTGGTACAGCAGGGGCTGGAAGAGGTGGTGTCCGGTCTTGGCGATCAGCGTCACGTCGACGTCGGCTTTCTCCAACTGCTGCGCAGCGAACAGGCCGCCGAAGCCGGAGCCGATGATGACGACACGGTGCCGGCGGGGCACCGGCGTGGCTGCGGTGACCTGGTCGGATGCGGGCTCGGTCATGGTGGCTCCTGTGAGGCTCGGTGTAGGTCGGGGCGCAGTGGCCTCATCGCTGTTCAGGGCTCGCGGAAATCGCGCGGGCACGGGTTCCAAGGATAGTGGTCGCGCGCACAGCGCGCACGAGGAGGCGGGAGGATCACAGTCCGGCGCCCCCGACGCGCCTGCCCGTCCCCGTCGACCGGCGGCGGTACGGTCCAGGTTCAGGCGAGCCCCGTGAGGAGGGAACCGGTGGTCAGAGTCGAACCGCAGACCGTCGACCTGGAACGCTGGCCTGCCCTGGCCCCGCCCGCCGGTGTCGGGGGGAGTCCAGCCGGTCTCGTCGCCCAGTCGTTGCGCCGCGCCGGACGTGATCTCGGCATACGCATCGACTACCCGGACTCGTCGGCCGCAGGTGATTACGACGCGGACGTGCGGGTGGTCTTGAGGGACCCTGACCACTTCTGGGCGCGACTGGCCGCCGCCGGAGTCGTGGGGCTCGGCGAGTCCTTCATGGCGGGCGAGTGGGCGACCGCGGAGCTCGGCGCGGCTATCGCCGCTCTCGCGCCGTGGATCGCCGACAATCCGGACTGTGCCGACCCGGGGGAGCGCGCGTTCGGTCGCGACGGGCGGGGGCACTCCGGAGCCGGGAGGCGCCGCGATCGAGCGCAGCAGGTACCGCTGGAGGACTCGGTCCCGGGTGCGCTCACGTCGCTGTACACCGATGAGACCATGTCGACCTCCGGCGCGGTCTTCGCCTCAGGCGCTCGGACACGAACCCGTCTCGATGACGGGTCAGATGTCGTCCACCTCGAGGCCCCGGCCTCCCCGCCGCGACGCAATGACCTCGGCGACGCCCAGCGACGATCCGCGGACATGCTCCTGACCCTCGCGGCGGTGGGTGAGGGGGCCCGGGTGCTCGTCGCGACACCCGGCTGGGGTGAATTGCCGATGCGTGCGGCCGAGCGAGGTGCGCACGTGCGGACCATGACGGGGTCCACGGAGAGACTCGCTGCGCTGGGATCGCGGTTCGCGGCCGCGGGCCTGGAGGACAGCGTCTCCCTCTTCCTGGGGGAGCCGTCGGAGGCCGGAGGCGCCCTCGACGCGGTGGTGGCGACCGACCCCGGGGTCGAATCCGGATTGGCCGGCATCGGCGGGGTCGTCGGCGTGGCGGAGCGCCTTCTGGAACCGGGCGGCCGGATGGCATTCCAGGCGTTGGTGTGCCCGGGGCGGCCTGAACGCGCCCACGTGGAACTCGCGGCGTGGGGATCGAAGTACGTGGCCGAAGCGGGGCCGGCGCCGTCGTGGTCGGACCTCGTCGAGGTGATCGCCCGTTCGTCCCGGCTGCGGTTGCGCGGACGGATCGAGATGACCGCGCATCACGCGGAAACGGTCCGTCTCTGGTCGGAGTCGTTCGCGCTCAGAGGAAGAGATGCCGCGGCGCTCGGCTTCGACGCGGTCTATCGTCGGATGTGGGCGTTCCACCTGGCCGCGATGGAGGCGGGGATGCGCCACGGCTGGGTGGAGTCCGTCCAGGTGTTGGCGGACGTCCCCGACACCGTCGTCTAGCCCATGAGGCAGCCGGGGCAATAGGCTCTGCCCATGAGCAATATTCTCACCCCGGTCGCGATCTGGTTGGGGCGGCAGGACGCGACCCGAGAGAACTCCTCTCTCGTGGTGACGGTCGACACCTGGATGTCCCGCGTTTCCGGGGGGCGCCTGCCCCTACTGCGGGTCGCCGGACTCCCTACTCTCACTCTCCACGTGCCGGGCCGTAGGAGTGGCGCGATGCGCAGCACACCGCTTCTGTGCGCGTCGTGGAACAACGGGTTGATCATCATCGGCTCCAACTGGGGTGGAGAGAAGACCCCGGCATGGGTCTACAACCTCCGCGCGGCGGCCGACGGGCTCGTCGAGATGAGCGTCTACGGGGCCCGGCTGCCCGTGGACGTCCGCGAACTCTCGGACGCTGATCGGGACTCGGCGTGGGCCGCGGCGGTCCGGGTGTGGCCGAACTACGAGCACTACGCCGCGCGCACGACCCGACTACTGCCGATCTTCCATCTCACGCCGCGGTTGTGAGTTGAGCCGGTCCGCCCGTAGCCGGTGCCGCCAACCGCGGTCAGCAGGGACCGGCTTGAGGGTCTCAACGTCGCCGGGCGACCATGTTCATCGCGGTCGCGGTGAGAATCGGCTCCGCGTCCTGGTTGACCAGCGTGACGTCCGTGGTGAGGATCCCGCGGTCCGGCTTGGTCCGAGACGGACGCACTCCCGTGGTCTCGCAGATGAGGGTGAGCCGGTCGCCCGGGCGCAGGGGCCGGACCCATCGGAGCTCGTCCACGCCGGGTGAGGCCAGGCTGGCCACGCTGGTGAGGTAGTTGTCCGCGAACAGCCGCATCATCAGCGCGGCGGTCTGCCACCCGCTGGCGATGAGCCCGCCGAACGGGCCGCCCGCCGCGGCTTCCGGGTCGGTGTGGATGCTCTGGGGGTCGTACCTGTGGGCGAACGCCACGATCTCGTCGGCGTCCACCGATTCCTCGCCGAAGCGGTAGCGGCCCCCCTCGGTGTAGTCCTCGAGGTACCTGTCGTCGATCGGTGCGGTGAACTCGTCGAAGGTCTCGTCGTTCATGTCTTCTCCTCGCGTAGCGCGTGTAGGGTTTGAGTTAATCACGATTCACCGACTGGAGGGCGGGGATGGCCTACTTCGAACGACTCGGTGCGGCCCGGTTCCGCCCGACCGAGCACGTCAGCGGCGCGTGGGACGAGTCGACCCAGCACATCGGCCCCGCCCTGGGGCTGCTCGTCCACGCGGTTGAGTCGGACTTCACCGCCCGTCGCGACGATCCCATGGTCATCTCCCGTCTGTCCTACGAACTCCTGGGGGTAGTCCCCATGGACGCGGTCGACGTGGCGGTCGAGGTGATCCGGCCGGGACGGACAATCGAACTGGTCGAGGCCACCTACTCGCACGACGGTCGTACCGGCATCCGGATGCGGGCGTGGCTGCAGCAGCCCCGCGATACCGCCGCTATCGCCGGGGACGGCTTCGACCCCATTCCGCCCCCGGATCAGATGGAGCCCTGGGATCCCACCACGGTCTGGCGGGGCGGATACCTCGCGTCAGCTCAGGTCCGCCGCATCTCCGACGGCCCGGGGCGGTCGCGCTACTGGGTGCGCACCGACGTGCCGCTGCTGGCGGGCGAGGAGGTCAGCGCGACCGCGCGGATGGCTGCGCTGTTCGACATCGCCAACGGTATGGCGATCCGCGCGGACCCGACCGCTGTGCACTACCCGAACATCGACCTGTCGGCGCACCTGGTCCGCCCGCCGCAGGGGGAGTGGCTGGGTTACGACACCCGGGTCACCTTCGGTCCCGGTGGCCTGGGGCTGACCGCGAGCGTGATCCACGACGAGTCCGGCCCGCTCGGCACCATCGCGCAGTCACTCACCGTTCGGCCGTGATCGGCCGCCTCCTCTACAGCTGACGTAGATAACAGCGCATCCCGGACCCGGACTCCGGGTCGACGTCGGAGAACCCGTGTCGGGCGTAGAACCTGCGAGCGTCGATGTCGTCGGAGTCGACGTTGATGTGCAGCTCCTCACCTCCCCGGATCCGGACCTCGGCGAGGACCCGGTCGAGTATCGCGCTCCCGACGCCGGCCGATCGGTGTGCCGGACGGACGTAGAGGTCCTCGAGTTGGGCCAATGGCCCGTCCCAGTAGGGCGTGGGCCTGAAGGTGAGGAGTGCGAAGCTGATGTCCTCGGGGTCGCCCGCGCAGCCGTCGCCGTGCGCGGACGTCGTGGAGGAACGACCGGCGACGACGACGAGGACGTCCTTCCGCCGCAGCAGGGCATCGAATCGACGTTCCCCCTCCGCCGGGGTCGGTGAGGGGCAGTCGAACTCTGTGTTGAACTCGTGGAGCAGCAGCGCGATCCCGGCCGCGTCTGCCGGGGACGCGATCCTGATCTCGGCCGTTGTGGCCCCGCCCCCGGCTGCTCTGGTGGCGCCGCTGACCGGCGATCTCTCGAGGAGACGCCTGAGACGGCCGAGATCAGCGGCCACCATCGCGCAGTCGCGTTCGAAATCCTCGTCGTCGTCGTCTTCGAGTTGTCGGATCGAGAACACGACCTCGGCGCCGGCCGGGTGGGGGAGGACGCGCATCGGGTTGTGGACGCGCGTCCCGTCGGGCAGCGTCACCTCATGGTCGAGGACACCCAGCGGGTTGCGATCGACGAAACGCACGCGGACGCGTCCCATCGGGGACTCGACCACGAACTCGTCGTCGTGGATCGTCGCCTCGCCGGTCGCCAGGCCCGCAGCCCATTCCGGTAGGCGGGTCGGGTCCCCGGCGAGGCCATAGACCTCATCGACGGGGCGGTGGACGACGACACTGAGGTGGCGGCTCCGCATGGCCTGCAGATCCTACGGCCACAACGCGGGTGGGGGCACCGTTGGACGATGTCGCGGACTCACGCCGACACGGCCACGACCGCGCCCAGGAGGGCCGTCGCGCATACGACGGCGGTGGCCAGCATCCGGGTCGCCGCACCGGGAAGGCGTGATCGGCCGGCCATGACCACGCCCACCGCCAACGCGACGCGCGGTGGCGAGACGATGATGGCATACGACCCCGCGACGTTCTGACCAGCGAGGGCGGTGAGGGGATCTGCCCCCAGGCTCGCGGCCGCGCCGGTCGTGGCGGCGGAGAACATCGCGGCCGCGCCGGTGTTGGACCCGGTGAGGTACCCGCCGAGAGCGCCGATCGCCGGGATCAGGCCCACGAAGACGTCGCCCGCGCCGGTCGCCAGGGACGCGAGGTGGCCGGCCATCCCGGTCGCGGCCATCACCACTCCGATCAGCATGAACACCACCGCGTTGCCGGCGACGGTCGCCCACGTCCGCAGCGCCTCGCGGACCAACGGGACGACGGCAGGTCGAGGAACACCCGACGTGCTGATCGCGATCAGCGCCGCGACGTTGATCCACACCGCGGGACCGGCGATCCACTCGAGCCCCGGCGGGGAGCCGGCCAACCCGATCACCGCGCTCGTGCCGAGGATGCCGGTGAGCAGGACGAGATAGGGGACCACGGCCCGCACGAGGGCACGATCGACCGCCGGGAGCGCGCCGTGACGGGCCCGCGAGATACCGAGAAGAAGCACGGTGACCGCGAGAGAGGCGATGATCCCTGCGGGCGGTGCCCCGACGAACAGATTGGCACCGACCAGCGCGATCCACTGGGTGAGGATGACCGCCGCGGCCAGACCAACCAGCCACACGGCGGGGCGGCGGCCGAGCACCACGAGGACGCCGATCATGCTCACGACGAGCACCGGCAGGGTCAGCAGTGCTGACCGGTAGCCCAGCTCCGCGAAGCCCTGCCCACCGAGTTCGGCGGCCACCAGGGTGCCCGGGGCAAGTGAGCCCCACGGGACGAGGACCAGTCCGAGCAGGCCGGTGACGACCGCCTTGACCGGTCCGAGCCCCATACGGACGAGCAGCGGTGCGGTGATCACCACGCCCAGTCCGAAGCCGGTGACGGACTCCATGAACGGTGTCAGTCCGAAGACCAGCAGAAGGATCGTCACGATCCGGTCGGGCCCTGGCTCGACGCTTTCCAGCCATCCGGCGATGCGTTCCTGCGCTCCGGCCCGCGACATGACCACGGAGAGCACGACGCCGCCGAGCAGGATGAGGGCGACCTCCAGGACGGTCGGTCCCATCTGGCCGAAGGATATGGAGATCTGGTCGGCGGTCGGGCGGAACACCGCGACGGCGGCCAGGACCGTGCCGCCGAGTCCGGCCGCCCCGGCGACGAGGGAGGGCACCCGGAGGGCCAACAGCGCCAACACCAGGGCAATGGGGGCGAGTGCGGCCGCGGAATCGAAGTGCTGACTCACCGCGGCCACCCGGGTCGGTGGTCGGCCCCGGCGTCCGAGGGCGGTGGGAACGTGCGGCCGGCCGGGCCGACTATCGGCCCGACCGACCTGTCAGTGCCGGTCAGCGGTTGACGAGCTTGAAGAAGGTGCTGCCCTCGCCGTCGGACTTGTGGTCCTGGTAGAGCAGCGCGAGATTCTGGGACTCGAACTTGTCGAACCACTCGGCCCAGCTGATCTGCTCAAGCGACTCGTCACCGGCCCCGCCGGGGAAGTCGAACCGCAGGACACCGGGGTCATCCCCGCCCCCGGTGTCCCGGACGCAGGCGGGCTTGCCGTTGTTGCGTTCGACCCAGTTGCGGATCTCGTCGTGGTCCGTCGTGGTGGTCGACTCTGACGCCATGGCCTGGAAACTCCTTCGGGTTGAGACCTACCGTAGTCCGTGGATCAGGGTGTGGGCATGCCGCCGTTGACGTGCAACGTCTCGCCGATCACGTAGCTCGACTCCGGCGAGGCGAGGAAGACATACGCCGGTGCGAGCTCGGTCGGCTGGCCCGCACGGCCCATGGGGGAGACCTGGTCGAACTTCGGCAGATCCTCCTTCTCCTGTCCGTCCGACACCTGTAGTGGGGTCCAGATGGGTCCGGGCGCGACCGCGTTGACCCGGATGCCCTTGGTCGCGAGCTGCTGGGCCAGCCCCTTGGTGAAGTTGTTGATGGCCGCCTTGGTGGACGCGTAGTCGAGCAGGTTGGGTGCCGGCTGATAGGCCTCGATCGAGGTCGTGTTGATGATCGTGGAACCGGGTGTCAGGTGCGCGAGCGCCGCCTTGGTGATCCGAAACATCGCCAGGATGTTGACCGTGTACGTATCGGTCAGTTGCTCGTCGGGCAACTCCTCAAGGCTTGGCGCGACGACCTGTTTGCCGGCGTTGTTGACGAGGATGTCCAGACCGCCGAGACCGTCGACGGCGTCGCTGACGACCGAGGAGCACAGCGCCTTATCGGTCAGGTCGCCCGGCAGGAGCACGGCCTTGCGGCCCTCTCGTTCGATGATCTCGCGGATCCTGTCCGCGTCGGCTTGTTCGTCGGGGAGGTAGTTGAGTGCCACGTCCGCGCCCTCGCGGGCGAAGGCGATGGCGACTGCCGCTCCGATACCCGAGTCTCCGCCGGTGATGAGCGCTTTACGTCCGGTGAGTCGTCCGGTTCCGCGGTAGGAGGACTCGCCGTGATCGGCCTTCGGCTCCAGTTCGGCATCCAGTCCGGGCTCCGGCTGGTGCTGGATCGGCGGTTCCACCGTCGGATAACGCGTGACGGGGTTCTGGAACGTCAGTTGATCACTGTCGGCTGCGGTGTTCGTTCGCGTCATCGCTGCTCCTCTCGGTGCTTCTACCAAACCGACCCTACGGTGGTTCGATCCCGTTGCAACTGGTCGAGCAGCACTACGCTGAACGGGCGCCCGGGGGTCATATTGGACGGATCGCGCGATCCCGGTGGTCGTTCACCGGCCCGTGTGGCTGCCGAAGTATGCAGGGGAGAGGAAGAGGCTATGACACTCATCCGCAGGGAACACCGCGACGACGTCGTTGCCATCAGGGATGTCACCGCGGCGGCGTTTCGCGCTGCCGAACACAGCGCGCCGCCGGTCGAGCCGGGCGGGCCGCCGGGTGAGGTGAACCTCATCGACCGACTGCGCGAGGACGGGGGCTGGATCCCGGAACTGTCACTGGTGGCGGAGACGGCGGGGCGCGTCGTGGGCCATGTGGTCGGGTCGAGGGCGTTCGTCGGTGACGTGCCCGCGATCGGTCTGGGGCCGCTGAGTGTCGAGCCGGAACTGCAACGGTCCGGAATCGGTGCTGCGCTCGTGCACGCGGTCCTTGGCGCGGCGGATGCGCTCGGCGAGCCGCTGGTCGGGTTGCTCGGCGATCCGGCCTACTACGGGCGTTTCGGCTTCGCGCCGGCCGTCGCCTTCGGCGTCGAGTCGCCGGACCCGGCTTGGGGCGACTATTTCCAGGTTCGTGCCCTCACCACCTACCGCGGCCACTCCGGGCTGTTCCGCTACGCGGCGCCGTTCGACGCGGTCTGAACGAGTCGCGGCCCTGGTGACGCCGGTTGGTGCGGTGTCATACTGGCGCCATGCCACTTCACGGGGAGTACGAGCCGAGTCCGAGCGCGTGGGCCGCTGATCAGGCCGAACTGATCGAGACGTCCGGCGGTACCGAGGGCACCAGCCTCCAGGGGCGGCCCGTTGTTCTTCTGACCACCAGGGGGGCCAAGAGCGGCAAGCTCCGCAAGAGCCCGCTGATGCGCGTCGAGCACGACGGCCAGTATGCGATCGTCGCGTCCATGGGTGGAGCGCCCAATCACCCGGTCTGGTACTTCAACGTCAAAGCAGAGCCACACGTCGAGCTCCAGGACGGCCCCGTGAGGCAGGACATGCGTGCCCGCGAGGTGACAGGGGAGGAGAAGGCCCGCTGGTGGGAGCGGGCGGTGAAGGCGTTCCCCGACTACGCGGACTACCAGGCCAAGACCGATCGTGAGATCCCGGTGTTTGTGCTCTCGCCGATGTGACACTCAGAGAGCCCCGGCTCCGTCGGTGGATCAACCGCATCGCACAGTACCGGGGAAGGCCTGCGCTCGCCCATGAACTCGGCGCCCGGCCGAGGGCGACTGAACGCGCGGCGTCCACAGCGAGCATGTCAAACCTCAGTGGGCTGGTCGACCAGACGCGGTCTGAGCCGGGCAGGCGAGGGGTCGACGCCTCGCCGAAGCTCGGCAGTGAGCTCGTCGGCGTAGGAGATGAGTCCGGTCGCATCGATTCCGTGAGGTGCGGGGCCATCGCTGTGTCGGATGCGCTCGGCCGCGCGTTCGAGCAGCGTCAATGCGCCCTTGGCGTTGCCGCGCTGAATGTGGGTGATGCCGACGGCCAGTTGGGCCAGACCCTGCCAGAGCAAGCGTTCGTCGTCGGGGCAGCTTTTCCAGGCGCCTTCGAGTACTTCGTGCGCATTGAAGGCGAGGCCCCGGTCCAACAGGTCCTGCGCCCACACCAACGATTCGGCGGGCGTCAGATCGAGATCCTCGGGGATACGCTCGACCCCGACGCTTCCTGGCGGTAGCGGGCGGCCGAGCTCGTCGCGGGGACGTGAGTTACGTGCGCGACCGTCGGCGTCACGATCGCGCTCGATTCCACCCGGGGTCAGCATGCCCACATCGTCCCATCCATGACTGGCCGCTTGCCACTTCCGAATTTTCTGACCGAGCGCAGTGATCTCCTGACGACGTGATCCGCCGCTGACGCTGGGCGAGTCAACCCGTTGCCCTCAGAGGCAACGGCCTTACATCGTGTTGACGACCAGCCCGATATGCGAATAGAAATTGAGGGCGGCGAAGAGTAACCAGATGGTGCCCGTAACGGCCCAGCACCAGCCGATAATGCTGGTCACGACGCCGCCATCGAGGCCTCGAGCGAGGCGCCCGGTGGCAAAGGGTGTGAGGAGTGCACCGACACCGATTGCCGTGTAGAGCGCCGATATGAAAATCGCCTCGATAATCGCCCACTCACCGAAGAACCCGGAGATCGGTTCCTGCGGGGGTGCCGCGAACAGCTGATAGACCACGCCGGCGAGGGCGATTGCGAACATTGCCAATCCGAGCCCCACCACGAAAATCGTCATCGGTCGTGAGTCTCTCGCCACCTCACGTGCTGTGACACCGACTTCCCGCTTAGACCAGAGATACACAGCCGCAGCCAGCAGGAGCACGCCCAAAGCGAGACTGGGCTCGCCGAAGATGATGTTGTCGAACGCAAACCCGCCGGCGGCGAGAGGCCAGGTGAGCGTCATGTGCAGACCCGTGACGGTGAGGATCAGGCCGAGTACACCGAAGTTGAGGGACCAGCCGGTAACGCTGACCTCTGCGGGGTCTGCATGCAATGCCCGGAAGAAGAAGACCAGTCCCACAAGGGCTGCGCCGACGGCTAGCGCCATAACCGTGTTGTACGTCGGCATCGTCGTCCAGTCGATCATGCCGGGTGTTTCGACACCCCGGAAGAAATCGCCTATCGAATCCTGGGTTTCCATGAGATTCCTTTCGTCAACCGAGGTTCTGCGGCAGTCGCTGTGAGAGACGATACGACGGGGTGCCGACTCGCGCGAAGGGTTGGGGCGAGGACCAGCCGCGGGCGGAGCGCATCCGGCGCCGTCTCGCGGCCGCCGCCGGGAGGGGCGGGCTGGGTTTACTTTACATAATGTAGATTATCGGCACTCGGGGCGAGTGTCTGACCTGGAGCTACGCGGGTCGCGTTCCCGCGCTCCGAATGGCCCGGCTCACCGCGTCCAAGGCCATCAGCCGGACCGTGTCGACGTCCGCCGGTACCTCGCCAGTTGCCGCAGCGATGAATGCGTCACCGTCGTACCGCGTGTGCGGCGGCGTGAGCGCGCGTGACAGTCCGTCGTGCGCACCCTGCGCCATGACGTAGCACGCGGTCTTGTCGAGCCGGGCGTTCGTCACCACCGCGCCGATGGTCGTGTGGGTTCGCTCGCTGCCGAAGTCGAATGGTGGAGCCAGGTCGGCTACGGCCGACAGGTCGACCTCGGCTTCGCCGCCGTGGTCGATGTCCCCGAACGCGTTGACCGCGCACCATGCACCCACCACGGCTTCTCCGAGAACGGTCTCCGCATACCGGAGCCCGCCCGGGCGGGCCGCGTCGCGGCCACGCCACCAGGACGTCATCGCGCCGGTACCTGCGCCGATCTGGCCGACTTCGAACTCCGGACCCGAGGCCGCCCGGGCGGCCGTTAACGCGTTGTCCGCGGTCGGCCGCACGGAGGCATCTCCGATTCCGAGGTCGAACAACGCCAGTGTCGGAACGATGGGCACGCGGCCGCCGGGCGTCGGCACGCCGCGGCCGGCGGCCTCGAGGAATCGCATCACCCCGTCGGCTGCGGCCAGTCCGAATGCCGATCCGCCCGTGAGTACGACCGCGTCGGTTGAGCTCACGGCCTTGTCCGGAGCCAGCGCGTCGAGGTCCCGGGTGGCCGGCGCGCCGCCTCGGACCTCGCGGGACGCGACTGTCCCTTCGGGAAGGATCAGCACGGTGCACCCGGTTCGGGCGGCGTGGTCCGACCAATGTCCGACCGAGACGCCCCGCAGTCCGGTGCTCTGAAGTATGGCGCTGTCGGAATGGCTCACGGCGCTACGGTATCCGGCTGTCGGGTTCGGTGATGGCGAATTGCCCACGGTTCCCCGGGTTGTAACGTCTCGTCTCTGGGGTCGTACTCGAAACGTCACTGTGACGGTTTGGCAGGCTGGCGGAGGATGGTGCGGAGGCGATCCGGTGGTGTCTTCCGCGGGTCGGACAGATAGATCTCGTGATGACGTCCGGCGGCGACCATGCCGTGTCCCGGCAGGACCTCGTCGTGTATCCGCGCGATGGTCGGGCCCTCGGCGTCGTAGGGGCCCACATGGAGCGTCTGGATCGCCGGCCCCTCAACGAGGGTCGCGTACCGTACGAGATCCTTGACACCCGGGATCTTCTTCGTACCCACCGTGTCCAACGCAGACGCTGCCACATCCGGGGTGATCCACTCGGGCTGCCAGATCATCATGGTCCAGTACCATGCGCCTTTGTCCCGTGCGGTGAACACACTGAGATCGTCCGCGTACCAGAGGCCCTCGAGTGGTCCTACGGTGTGCACAAGTCCTAACCGGGACCGTGCTGCCGCCCGGATCGCATAGGCCGTTGTATACAAGGCCTCGACGGCACGGCGATAGTCGTCTGCGAGGTTCGGATCGCCGTGGCCGTCCGCCATGAGGAAACTCATCTCGGGTACGTCCACCACATCGAACCTGCCCGCTCGTCCGCTGTACAGGTCCCGACGGTCCTTCTTGACGTCGTAGTTCGCGGTGGGCCGACTCGAGGCCCCGGGGTCACCTGACATACACCGACCCTAGCGCTACCTCCGTATCACGAGCGTGGGCCAATCGCTGAGATCGCGAAGCAATTGCCGGTCGTGAGTGGCTACGGCGACGGCACACGACGCCGTCCTCAGGACGGCCGTGAGGGCGTCGACCAGGGAGAATGACAGATGATTGGTCGGCTCGTCGAGCATCAGCAGATCTGGTTTCTCCGCGAGGCACAGTGCCAGGTGGAGCCGCCGCTGCTGTCCCTGCGACATACGCGACACGGTGGTCCCCACCGTGTCGGAGCCGAGTAGTCCGGTGGTCACCAGGCCGGGCGCGGACGTCGCTCCGAGCCGGTCCACGTGGTCGCGATAGATCTCCGCCCCGGTCCGGTGCGGATCCCACCCCGGCACCTCCTGGCTGAGGAGCGACACCCGGGCGTCCGGGCGTCGATCCACTCGGCCCGAGTCGGGTTCGAACTCTCCGGCCAGCAGACCCAGCAGGGTGGATTTCCCCACGCCGTTCGGGCCGGTCAACAGTATTCGGTCGCCGGTATCGATCGACAGGGACACCGCGGCGGTGAGTCGGCCGGTGACCCGCGGCTCGAAGCAGGTGAGCACGGCACGCCCGGCGGGCACCGACCATTCCGGCCACAGGAACCGCGCGGGCGGCGGTGGCACGGTCACCCGGTGGCGATCCAGGGCCTCACGTCGCCGGTTGAACGCCTGCACGGCACCGGCGGCCCGTGTCGCCCTCTCGTGCCGACCGTGCCCCTTGGCGGGACGCCACGAATCATGGAGTCTCCCACGCGCGTCTTCTGCCGCACGACTGAGTCGGTCGTGCTCGTCCACCTGCGCCGCATGAATCTGTTCCCATCGCACTCTCTCTCGGCGTCGGCCTTCGATCCAGCCCTCGTAGCCGCCCCCATAGAGTCGCGGTACGCCATCCTGGCTAGGGTCCAGGTCCAGAAAGTGGGTCGCGACGTCGCGCAACAGGGCCCGGTCGTGGCTGGCCAGGGCGAGCGCGCCGAGGTGTTCCCGCAGTCGTTCCGTCAGGAACGCCAGTCCGGACGCGTCGAGGTGGTTGGTGGGCTCGTCCAGCAGGAGTATGTCGTGCCGGGCGCCGAGGACGCATGCCAGTCGCACCCGGTACCGCTGCCCCACCGACAGCGATGACAGCGGCCGTGCCCGATCCGTGCAGGCGGACAGTCCCTCCAGCGCCACGTCCACGCGGCGGTCGGCGCCCCATGCGTCCAGCAGTATGGCGCGGTCCAGCGCGGAGGTGTACGCGTCGTCGGCGCCGGGCCGTCCTTCGACCATCGCGGTGGTGGCACTGTCCAACGCCTGTAGAGCGTTGATGCTGTCGGCGATCTCCAGGTCCACTGCATCTCCGACGGTGCGGCCCTCCGAGATGTCGAGATGCTGTTCCACGGTGCCGACGCTCCCGCGGCGTGTGATGGTGCCGTCATCGGGGCGCCGGGTTCCCGCCAGAACCTCGAGCAGGGTGGTCTTGCCCCGCCCGTTCTCCCCCACCACCGCCAGTGCGGTGCCGGCGGACAGGGTCACGTCGACCCCGGTGAGGACGGGCCGGCCCCCCAGGGCCACTGAGGCGCCGGTCAGACGGATGTGGGCGTGGGGGCCCGCGGGAAGATGATTGTTCGGTGTGTCAGGCATGGTGCTCTCTGCAAAGTTCGTCGCGGAGCCGGACAGCACGAATGCGCCGCCCGGCCGGTGGGCCGTCGACGGCGTGCAGAGATCAGAGGTGAAGTGTGGGCCCTGCCGCCGTCAGCGGCGGGACCAGGGCTTCAGTGAGTACGCACCGGGATTCATGGCGGTCAAGGTACATCAGCCGGTGCGCCCGTGTCCACGGAGTTCGTCAAGTCGCGCCTGCAATTGGTCGATATCACGCTGGTACAGGCCGGTGAGTCTGTCGATGTACTCCCGGTCCCACCGTGGCGTGATGTGCTTGCTGCAGTTGGCGTCCGAGGCGACGAGTTCCACGACGATCGCCCGCTCCACGTGGCCCGTGTAGGTCTTCTCCCCCATCGTGCGCAGTCGCTCGATCAGCGCGGGATCCTGCTCCGGCTCCACGATCCGCGCGTGGCCGAACACCTTGAGCCGGCTGCGCGTGGGGTAGTCCACGAAGAACAGGCAGACCCGCCCGTCGGAGTCGATGCCGCCGGTGGACACGTACTGCTGGTTGCCGCGGAACTCCACCCAGGACAGCGTGGTGGCACCGTCGACATGGACGAATCCCGCGGGCCCGCCGCGATGTTGCACATAGGGCCACCCCGTTTCGGTGACCGTGGAAAGGAAGAAGTGGTCGGCCCGCCTGATCTGGGCGATGTCCGTGCCCTCGAGCGCGAACTCGCCGGTCTGCTCGGGTCGGTTGACGCCCACGGCCTCCTGCCTGGCGCGTGCGGCGGGGCCGAATGCGATCTCCGGATAACGGTTGGCGGTCATGGCATCGACACTAACGGCGTCGGCGCCGGACTCGGCAGCCGCGAGACGGACCGCTCCGTCAATGAACGTTGACGAGGGGGGCGGGGTCAACGTAGATTGACGTCGGGGGTGGTTACGGTGGAAACCGCACTGGAATACGACGACGACGAGGGCGGGCCGGTCGCCCGACTGGCCGCGATCGCGGGAGCCAAAGCAGATCTCGCCCGTGAGGAGGCGGCGGCCGTCCGCCACGCCCGTATTCACGGGATGAGTTGGGCGGAGATCGGACTCGTGCTGGGCGTGAGCAAGCAGGCGCTGCACAAGCGCTTCGGGAAGGTGGGCTGATCACTGTCGAGGACGATGAGGCCGGCGGCGGAGTTCCTCCGGCAACTGGTGACGCTCGCACCGAGCCCGCCGCGGTTGCCGAACGCGATCAAGGCGGGACTGACGGTTCTCCTGTGCCTGTCGGTCCCCACGCTGCTGGGACGGCCGGACCTGGGACTGCTGACGGTCACGGGGACCTTCGCGGTCCTGTACGCCCCGGCTGCTCCCCTGCGCCGACGCGCGGTCACGGTGGCGGGGATCGGCCTCGGACTGATCGGCGCGACGGCCCTGGGGGCGTTCACCGCGGGGTCCGTCGCGCTCTTCGCCGTGTCGGCGATCCTCCTCGCCATGGTGACCGCCGGCCTGTGCCTCGCACTCCGGGTCGGGCCGCCCGGTTCCTACTTCCTCGTCCTGTGCGCGGGAATCGCCTATCTCCTCGTCGGTGAGCACGGAACCGCGCCGTGGCTCGTGCCGGCGATGACCGCGGTCGGTGCGACCGTCGCATGGGCGGTGACGATGGCCGAGCTCATACCCGACCCGCGACGGCCCGAGCGCCTCGCCGTGAAGGCTGCCGCCGATGCGGTGACCGCGTACGCCGCTTCCGAACCGGGGCCGGACGGTCGCCCGCTGCACCGGGCAGCCGCCCACGCCCTCGCGTCCGCGGAGGAAGCCGTCGCCGAAGGGATGTGGACCGCCGACCGGTCGCTCGCCGCCGCGCTGGAGAGTGCGCACCGCGATTACGCCGAGCGCAGTGCTCGGGCGAAGCTGCACGTCGTTCCCGGGGAGGAACTCGGGTGGGATCCCCGCAACCCCGACGCCGGTCGGTGGATCGAGGACGACGCGGGGCATGCGGACGTCGAGATGCCGACGGCGGAGGTCGCCGAACGTGTCGAGAACGCGCTCTCCGACGATGAGCTGCGCAGCACGGGCTCGCTGCGACGTCGGCTGGCGGACGGACTGCGGTGGCCGGGTGAGCCGTGGTCGGTGGCGCTCTCCGTGGGGGTGGCCACGGCGATTTCGATACTCGTACTGCTGGCCATCAGTGGACCGGATCAGCCGCACCTGTACTGGGTGGTGGCCTTCTCGGCGCTCGTGCTCCACCAGGGAGGTCCCCGTGTCGCCCGGACCCACCGCGCTCTCCACCGGTTGACGGGGACGGTGCTCGGGCTGGGTCTGTTCCTGTTGCTGACGCTGGCCGATCCGTCGGGGTGGTGGCTGATCGTCCTCATCGTCACGCTGCAGTTCGCCATCGAGCTGCTCGTCACCCGCAACTACGGGCTGGCGGTTACGCTCATCACCCCGCTCGCCCTCCTCGTCGCGACCGGCGGGCAGATGCCGGAGGACCCGTTGGCGCTGACCGGTGAGCGGCTGCTCGACACGGTGATCGGCGTCGTCGTCGCCGTCGTCGTCCTGTGGACGCTCGGACGTCGAGCGCCCCACCGGGCGGTCCGAGGCGACACCCGTCGCGCCCTCGCAGAGCTCGCGGAGTTCGCCCGCGGCGACGCGCAGACCCCGACGGAACCGACACTGGCCTCCGCGCTGCGCGACCTCAACACCAGCACGACCCTCCTGATCGCGGACGGGCACGGCGATTCGGCCGAGGCCCGCACCGCCGAGGCGATCACCTACGCGGGGTACCTCATGCTCGGCACGCTCGATCGGCAGACCGTCCGCATGTCCGCACCGCGCTGGGTCGCGCTCGCCGCGGCCGAGTTGCCCTCGGGGGCGCGGTCGGTGGGTGCCGAGCACCCGGCGGACGTGGCGATCCGCCGCGAGTGCCGGCGGGCCGGCGCGCCGATCGACTGAGGCTCCGCAGCGACAGGAGGAGCCTGGCCCCGGTTCGTGACAGGTCAGGACCGCGACGGCGCCTTCCCCACGTATTCGGCCAGATGCTCGCCGGTCACGGTCGAGGGGTCGGTGATGAGTTCGGTGGGTGTCCCCTCGAACACGACGCGCCCGCCGTCGTGGCCGGCACCGGGACCGAGATCGATGATCCAGTCCGCGTGCGCCATCACGGCCTGGTGGTGCTCGATCACGATCACGGACTTGCCCGAATCGACCAGCCGGTCGAGCATCCCCAACAAGTTCTGTACGTCGGCGAGGTGCAGACCGGTGGTGGGTTCGTCGAGGACGTACACCTCGGCCTTGTCCGCCATCTGGGCGGCCAGCTTGAGCCGCTGCCGCTCGCCGCCGGACAGTGTAGTGAGGGGCTGGCCGATCGTCACGTACCCCAGCCCCACATCGCGCAGTCGGACGAGGATCTTGTGGGCGGCCGGGATGCGCCCCTCCCCCTGGCCGAAGAACTCCTCGGCGGTGGCCACCGACATCCCCAGGACGTCGGCGATGTTCCGACCGCCGAACTCGTAGTCCAGCACCTCCGACTGGAAGCGTTTGCCCTCGCAGTCCTCGCACGTGGTGGCGACGCCCGCCATCATTCCGAGATCTGAATAGACCACCCCGGCGCCCTTGCAGGTGGGACACGCGCCGTCCGAGTTGGGGCTGAACAGGGCGGGTTTGACGCCGTTGGCTTTGGCGAAGGCCTTGCGGATCGGCTCGAGCAGCCCGGTGTAGGTGGCGGGGTTGCTCCGGCGGGATCCGCGGATCGCTGTCTGGTCGATCGCCACCACCCCGTCGCGGGGCGAGACCGAGCCGTGGATCAACGAACTCTTGCCCGACCCCGCGACTCCCGTCACCACGCACAGCACGCCGAGCGGGATGTCCACGTCCACCGCGCGGACGTTGTGCGCGGTCGCGCCCCGCACCTCCAGCACACCGGAGGCCGGGCGCACGGCGTCCTTGAGCCTCGCGCGGTCGTCGAGGTGCCGACCGGTGACGGTCCCGCTCGCGCGCAGTCCTTCGACGGAGCCCTCGAAGCAGATCTCACCACCCTCGGAGCCGGCACCGGGTCCGAGGTCCACCACGTGGTCCGCGATCGCGATCGTTTCCGGCTTGTGCTCCACCACCAGAAGCGTGTTGCCCTTGTCCCGCAGCCGCAGCAACAGGTTGTTCATCCGCTGGATGTCGTGCGGGTGCAGGCCGATCGTCGGCTCGTCGAAGACGTAGGTGACGTCGGTGAGGGCCGACCCGAGGTGGCGGATCATCTTGACCCGCTGCGCCTCGCCACCGGAGAGCGACCCCGCCGGCCGGTCCAACGAGAGGTAGCCGAGACCGATCTCGACGAACGAGTCGAGCGTGTGCTGCAACGACTGCAGCAGCGGGGCGACCGACGGCTCGTCCAGGCCACGCAGCCACTCCGCGAGGTCGGTGATCTGCATCGACGAGACGTCGGCGATGTTCATCGCGCCCATGCGCGAGGATCGGGCGCCCTCGTTGAGGCGGGTGCCGCCGCAGTCCGGGCAGGTGGTGAACACGACCGCGCGCTCGACGAAGGCGCGGATGTGGGGCTGCATCGCCTCGACGTCCTTGGCGAGCATCGACTTCTGGATCTTGGGGATCAGCCCCTCGAAGGTCACGTTGATGCCTTCGGCCTTGATCCTGGTGGGCTCGAGCCGCAGGAGACGGTGCATCTCCTCGTCCGAGAAGTCCTTCACCGGTTTGTCCATGTCGAAGTACCCGGAGCCGGCATAGATGCGGCCGTACCAGCCGTCCATCGAGTACCCCGGCACGGTGATCGCGCCCTCGGCGAGCGACTTGGATCGGTCCACCAGGGCGTCGATGTCGAAGTCGGACACGCTGCCCCGGCCCTCACAGCGCACGCACATACCGCCGGTGATCGAGAACTCCGCCTTCTCCCGCGTCCCGTCGGCCTTCTTGAGCACCCCCGAGCCGGTGGCCGACGCGACATTGAACGAGTACGCCTTGGGCCCGCCCAGGTGGGGCTCGGCCAGGCGGCTGAAGAGGATCCGCAGCATCGCGCCCGTGTCCGTGGCGGTCCCCACGGTCGACCTGGGGTCGGACCCCATCCGCTCCTGGTCGACGACGATCGCCGTGGTCAACCCCTCGAGGACGTCCACGTCGGGCCGGGCGAGCGTCGGCATGAAGCCCTGGAGAAAGGCGCTGTAGGTCTCGTTGATCATCCGCTGGGACTCGGCCGCGATGGTGGCGAACACCAGCGAGCTCTTCCCGGAGCCGGACACGCCGGTGAACACGGTCAGGCGTCGCTTGGGCAGCTCGACATCAACCGACCTGAGATTGTTCTCTCGCGCACCGAGGACGCGGATGATGTCGTGGCTGTCTGCGGTGTGGATGCTCATCGCGGTTCTCCTCGTCGGGTCGGTACCCCCGATACGCTAGACCCGGCCGGGCGAGAAGTGGAACAGCCGCGCGACCGCAGTCCTGCCACCGCACGGCGCGTCGGACCTCATCCGCGCGCCTGGGTCTCCATCGCCAGGTCGTGAAGGCGGGCGAAGCGACGGAACTCGTCGTCGTCCCAACCTTCTCGGCCGGTGGCCGCCGCCCACCCGTCGAGGATCTGGTGATCGTAGAGATGCCCGTATCCCTGCGATCCTCCGATCGCATTGCCCAGGTCTGCGGTCACCTGGAAGAAGGTGAGGACGGGCATGTAGAACATCCCGGGGTGGCGGCCCTTCCCCGGGGGTTCGGCCAGCCATGCCGGGCGCTCGAACAGCATGTTCGGGGTCCACCACACGACCGGGTCGGTCGCGTGCTGGACGTACAGCACGTGCGGCGGTATCCACGGGGTGTCATCGCTCCGGAACTCGGCCGGATCCTCCGAGAACCGGACCAGAAGCCCGTCCGCGTAGACCGGTTCGGTGACGGGCGACCCCGGGTCCCGTCGTTCGACGAGAGATTTCCAGATGCGGTTGGAGTTGGGCGGCCCCATCCACAGCACGCCGTCGACCGTGTTCCGGATGTCCCGGATCCCGGAGAACGCGGCCTCTCCCGCCTGGGTGCCCAGACTCTCGCCGTAGACGTACAGATTCGGACGGTGTGCATCCAGCGGCAGCGACTCCCGCCAGTTCACCACGGCCTCGATGAGCGACTGGCCCGCGGCCTCGGCCTTCTCCCTGTCGGCGAGGAACGAGATCCAGCTCGGTAGGTACGAGTACTGGGTTCCGACGATGGCCACATCGCCCCCGCTGAGCAGTTCGATCGCCTGGGCCGCGTGGGGATTGATCCAGCCGGTTCCGGTGGTCGGGACGATCACCACGGAATCGCGCTCCCACGCCCGCGTGCGGTTGAGTTCCTCCACCACCAGGGCGGAGCGCTCGTCGTCGGTCGCGGCCGACTGCAGGCCCGCGTACAGGCGGATCGGCTCGAGAGCGTCCTCGCCCAGCAGGTCGGTCAACGCCGCCTGGTCGAGCCCACCACTGATGAAACGCCGGCCCTGCATGCCGAGATCGTCGAAATCCACGACCGAGCCCGGTCCTCCGGATCGCTCGGGCGTCGTCGGACGCGTCGCGCCCGGTACGCGTTCGTCGTTCTGGACCCCGGAGACCCGGTTGGCCGCCTCGAAGAACAGCCGGGGCACCACTCCGTCGACCACGCCGAAGAGCAGTGCCGCGATCACGACGAAACCGGTGAGTCGGGCGGTGTACTCCCCCAGGTTGAACCGACGGCGGATCGTGCGGACAAACGCCCGGTATGCGGCCCGGATGCCGCGGGCGAGTACGAGCAGCCCCACGAACACCGCGAGGGCGATCCAGGGGATGCGCATGTAGTCGGCCCACGGGGGCCGGGGTGACTCCACCAGGTCCGAGACCTGATCCTGCCAGCGAATCGCGGTCGCGGTGGCCGTGATGAGGTACACGACCAGCACATACGGCGCTGACAGGCGGGCAAACGCCAATAGGCGATCGCCGAGTGCGTCGAGATCGGGGTGGACCCTGATGCGGGGAGCTGCCAGTCGCTGCCAGAGGGTCCGCAGGGCCACGCCGACGCCGTAGCCCACGGCCATGGAGACCCCGGTGACGATCCCCTGGTAGTGCCATGCGCGGGGCAACAGCGACGGCATGAGCGAGACCCACGCGGCCAGGGCCGCCATCACGAGCCCGGTGACCGAGGGGTGCCACCGGACCCACCACCCCCGGAGAACTGTGACGATCGTGTTCACCGCAGCCGTTCGGCCCTTCTCGCGGCGGCCACCAGATCGGCGGACATCCGGGCCACCTCGGCCGGGTCCTCACCCTCGGCGATCGCGGTGTCCAGGTCCTCACAGGCGCAGCGCAACTGGAACATCCGGTCCATCAGGTCGGCTGACTCCGTCTCGGTGAGCACGACCGTGCCCTCCGGGAGATCCTGCATCAGCAGGGACCGACGCTGCTCATATGCTCGCTGTCGGCACGATCGCCGGCAGTACCGACGGCGGCGCCCGGTGCTGCCCTCGTCCACCGGGCGACCGCACCACGCGCACGAGGCCTCTCCCCGCCTGGGCGGGGCCTGCTCTGCCCTGACGTCGGTTTCCACGCATGTCAGGCTACCCACGAGGCCCCCGGGGTAGCACGGGACACGGGGGCGTGGGAACATTTCGGGGCTCTCTTGGCGTTGACAGGAGCAGGTACCACGCAGCGTCTGTGTCGATCCGCGGATATCGACCGAAGACGCGACACGGCAGAAGGAGTTCGCATGGCAGATCGAGTGCTCAGGGGCAGCCGCCTCGGTGCGGTGAGCTACGAGACGGACCGGGACCACGACCTCGCCCCCCGCCGGATGGCCAAGTACCAGACCCCCAACGGGGAGGTGTACGAGGTCCCGTTCGCTGATGACGCGGAGATCCCCGGCGCCTGGATGTGCAAGAACGGCCAGGAGGGCCAGCTCATCGACGGCCCGGCCGTCGAGGTGAAGAAGGGCAAGCCGCCACGCACCCACTGGGACATGCTGCTCGAGCGCAGGTCCCTCGAGGATCTCGAGGACCTGCTCAAGGAGCGCATGGACCTGCTCAAGAAGCGTCGTCGCGCCGGGTCGCGCTGACGCTCCCGTCGCGCCGAGCCGGAACTCCCCGTCCCTGAAGCCCAGGGACGGGGAGTTCTCTTTTCGGGCTCGCGGGGCGGGCCCGGGCGTCAGGCCGTCAGCGGCCGAGGAGTTCCCTGAGCTGCCGCCGCCGTTTCTGCCAGCCCCAGCGGGCGACGTTGACCGCGGCCTCGCGGAAGATCGACTCACTCATCTTGGAGTGCCCGACGGTGCGCTCGGTGAAGGTGATGGGCACCTCGACGACCTTGCGGCCGTTGCCCAGCAGACGCCAGGTCATGTCGATCTGGAAGCAGTACCCCTTGGACTCGATCGAATCCATGTCGAGCTCGGCGAGGGCGCCGGCGCGGTAGGCCCGGTAACCGGCCGTGATGTCCTTGATGCCCACCCCGAGCATGATGCGGGAGTAGACATTGCCTCCGCGCGAGATGACGTGCCGCTGCCACGGCCAGTTCACGACCCTGCCACCGGGCACGTACCGCGATCCGATGGCCAGGTCGGCGCCGGCGTCGACCGCCTCGAGCATGGCGGGGAGCCGCTCCGGCGGGTGGCTGCCATCGGCGTCCATTTCGACCAGGACCGTGTAGTCGCGGGCCAGTCCCCAACGGAAACCCGCGATGTACGCGGCCCCGAGCCCCTCTTTGCCCTTGCGGTGCAGAACGGTGATGCGGCCGTGCGGGTCCTCGGCGGCCAGCCGGTCGGCGACCTCGCCGGTGCCGTCGGGGCTGTTGTCGTCGGCGATGAGGACCGAGACGTCGGGCGCCGCGGCGAGCAGCCGCTCGACCACGACCGGCAGGGTGTCCCGCTCGTCGTAGGTCGGGATGATCACCAGAGTGCGCTCCGCTGGCGCGGTGCTGCCCGGCATCGACGGATCGGTCACTTAGCTCTCCTCGTGGTCGTGTACGGGCCGGCGTCGGGAGTGGATGACCGCCCAGGCCAGTCCGACGAGCCCGATGAGGCAACACGCCACCTGCGGGATGCTGCCCGATCGGGTTGCCACTGTACCGGCCGAACCGATCTCCACCTGCGCCACCAACGCCGCGGGTTCGAAGATCTCCGTCTCCTGCTGAACGGCGCCGTCCGGTCCGATCACGGCGCTGACCCCACTGGTCGCGGCGATGAGTACAGGGACGTGATGCTCGACCGCACGCACCCGCGACATCGCCAACTGCTGGTATGTCATCGGTGACCGGCCGAACGTGGCGTTGTTCGTGGGGATGGTGAGCAACTGCGCGCCGTGGGCGACAGGCCCGCGCGCGGCGGAATCGAACGCCACCTCGAAGCAGATGGCCACCCCCATGTCCACCCCGGCGGCGGTCACCACGCCGTCGCCGTCGCCGGGCACGAAATGCCCGGCGGTGCGGGCGATCGGGAACAGCGCCTCGAGAGGCGCGCGCAGCGGTAGCCATTCGCCGAACGGCTGGATGTACTTCTTGTCGTGGCGGTCCGCGACCGGGTCCTCGCCGCGGTCGGCTGACTGTCCGTCCCACACCAGGTAGGAGTTCGTCGCCTCCCGCCCCTCGCCGGTCGGCAGCACGGTACCGACGAGAATCGGCGCCCCGAGGCGGCGGGACAGTGCCGAGATCTGGTCGGCGGCTCGTTGATCGGCCAGCGGCGAGATGTCGGAGGCGTTCTCCGGCCACATGACCACATCCGGCCTCGGTACCTCACCGGCGTCGACGCGGTCGGCGAGTTCGCCGGTCACGCGCAGGTGATTGTTGAGGACGGCGCGTCGCTGGGCGTTGAAGTCCAGCCCGAGGCGCGGAACGTTGCCCTGGATGACCGCCACGTCGAGTGTCTGTGTGGGGTGTTCGTCACCGGGGTCGATCGCGGTGGCGGCGACCAGCCCGGCCGTGACCAGCGGGACCGCGAGGAGCCCGGTGGCGGTCCGCACCGGCCGGTCGCGTCGGAGAAGCAGGACGACGGCGAACCCGAGTGCCGTGCCGAGGGCCGCCACGACGAAGCCCATCAGCGGTGTCCCCCCGAGCGAGGCGAGCGGCAACAGGGGGCCGTCGGCCTGGCCGAACGCCAGCCTCCCCCACGGGAAACCACCCCACGGCCACGACGAGCGGATCCACTCCCACAGCGACCACCATCCCGCGACGCCGAGCAGAGCAGCAGCTGCGCGCCGGCCGTCGTGGCCGCCGGGGGTCAGCCCTGCGCGCAGGATGACCGCCGCGCCGGCGCCGAACGCCGCCAGGTACAGGGCCTCGACCACGGACAGGCCCCAGGCGGCGTAGGCGCCCACGTACAGGCCGACCCACGGCACGAGGAGCAGGAAGAACACCAGGCCGGCGAGAAACCCGACGAGTGCTCCGGTGCGCGCCCGGGGCGCGGTGCCCCGGACAGGAGAGAGGACGACGACGAGAACGGCGATCGCCGGCAGTGCCGTCCACCAGAGGCCGACCGGAGGGAACGAGGCGGCCAGCAGCGCACCGGAAGCGGCGGCTCCGACCAGCCGGAGCAGAAGCGGGATCACTCCGCCCGGCCGGCGGGCTCGCCGTCCACGACGAGGGCCCGCAAAACGGGGTCCGGGCCGGTGAGATCGGGCATCGGGGGCACCCCGGAGCGCGGATCGGTGGACCAGCGCTGGACGGCGTCGTCGGCCGCGACCACGGCGAGATCACCGGTCTGCCATCGGGCGAAGGAGGCCGGGGCCCCCGGCGCGAGCGTCCCGGACAGCCCGTCCCGGGCGCCGGCCGCGCGGCGGGCGCCGCGGGTGGTGGCGGTGAACGCGGCCCGGGGCGACAGCCCCCGCCCACCGGGGACGCTGGTCAGGGCACGCAGAGCGTCCCAAGGGCGTGCTTCGCTGCCGGCGCGGACGGAGGCGGCCAGCGCCACGCCCGAGGCCGCGATCCGGACCAGATCGAGACCGGTGAGGTCATCGACGAGCGGGCGCAGCAGCAGGACCGTGCCGACGGCCGAGAGCGCCGCCAGGTCGTCGTCACCGATCTCGGCCGCGCCGATCAGGATCGGCGTGCACCGCGCCACGGCCGGACCGCCCAGCTCGTCGGCGAGCCGCGTCAGCTCCCCGGCGAGCCGAGTGGGGTCGGTCCCGGGTTCGAGGACGACCCGCTCCCCCTCGCGCGCCCGGTCCGCGACGGCGTCCGGTCCGTGGGCTGCGGCCAGCCCCGTCAGTACGACGCCCGAGGCTGCCGCGGTGGCCGCGTCAATGGTGGTATCCGTATCGACCCCGCCAACGACACACTCGACGAACGGCGGAGCGACCCAGTCCCCCGCCAGATCGAGGTGGTGGGCCCCGGGGAACAGCGCGGGACCGGGCGCATCGGCTCCGGCCCAGACGACCTGCCCCTCCTCCCACGCCAGCGCGGTGGCGTCTCGCGAGGCGGGGGTGAGGACGCGGCCTCCGGTGGCGAGAGTTGCAGGCATGATCCGAGTATCCCCGAGCCTCGCCCGCTGCGCGGAACCCGGCCACCCGTAGGGCTGAACTAGGCTCGGCAGTCATGACGGCCCCCGACTCCCCCACCGGCTCCGCCGACCGCTGTCCGGGAGTCCGGCGGGTGCACGCCGCCGCGGATGGCGGACTGGCCCGCCTCCGGTTCCCCGGCGGCCGACTGGAGCCCACGGACTGGGCCGCGCTCGCCCGGATCGCGGCAGACCACGGCAGCGATCTTCACCTCACCTCGCGGGGCAACGTGCAGATCCGGGGCGTGCGGGACGAGGCGCTCCTGCACGAGCGTGTCGCGCAGGCGGGGCTCCTGCCGAGCGCCGCCCACGACCGGGTACGCAACATCCTGGCCTCCCCGATGGCCGGCCGACTCGCCGGACATCATCGCCTCGGCGATCTGCCGGAGCGGCTCGACGCGGAGCTCCTGTCGAGGCAGGACGTGACGGCGCTCAGCGGGCGCTTCCTGTTCGGGTTCGACGACGGCTCGGGGGACGTCCTGGCCCACCGGCCCGACCTGGCGGCCGTCGCCGGGCACCCCGACGGGTTCCTCCGCCTGCACGTCCGTGGCCGTGACACCGGGATCGGCACCGCGATGGCGGACGCGGCGACCGTCCTCGCGGACGCCGCCGCCGCTTTCGACCGGAGCGCGGAACGGCAGTGGCGCGTCCCGCCGGTCGGGGAGCTGAACGACCTCGTCGTCGTCGCACTGTCCGAGCACCCACTAACCACCGGCCAGGCGGGCACCAGCGGCAAGTCCAACTCGGGAGGTCCCCTCGATGAGGTCGGCGACCCCGCCGGGGGCGGCGCCCACATTGCGGCGGTGGAGGTGCCGCCGGTCGGCTGGATCGACACCGACGACGGCCTGGTCACCCTCCTGGCCGTGGTGCCATTCGGCGTGGTCCCCGCCCGCCTGGCCGAGTTCCTCGGCGCGATCGAGCGGCCCAGCACGATCTCGGCGGAGCGTGTGATCGGCCTGCACGGTCTGACCGAGGGCATGGCCGAGCAGGTCGTCCGGGTCCTCGCCCCGATGGGCATGGTCTTCGACGCGGCGTCGCCGTGGGTGGAGGTGAGCGCCTGCACCGGCCTGCCCGGGTGTTCCCGCTCACATTCCGACGTGCGCGCCGACGCCGCCGAATCGGTGCGCGCCGGCACGCTACCCGTGGTCGGCAGACAGCACTGGGTGGGTTGCGAACGGGCCTGCGGTGACACCGGGGCGGGTGAGCGCGTCACGGCGTCGCCGAGCGGCTACCACGTGGGGCGGTAGGCGCGGGTCAGCGCGAGCCGAAGCGGTCGACGAGCCAGCGGGCCGCATCCTCGATCCGGTGAACGGTCTCGGGGGCGGGCGGGGCGTCGGCGGTCGTGGTGGGGCTGCGCGGCCGGTCGACCATCACCACCGGGATGCGCAGGGCCCGAGCCGCCTCCAGCTTGGCCGCGGACGCGCGGCCGCCGCTGTTTCGGGTGACCAGCACGTCGATCCGGTGCCGCGACATGAGCGTGCGCTCGGACTCGACGCCGAACGGCCCGCGGTCCAGGACGAGCAGGTAGCGGTCCGGTAGCGGGCCGGGCGGTGGTTCGGAGCACCTGATGAGGTACGAACCGCGGGCGTCGTCGGCGAACGCCGATGCCCCGAGCTTGCCGACAGTGAGCATGGGGCGCCGGAACCGCTCCCGCACCACCGCGACCGCGCCCTGCACGTCCGCGACGTGGATCCACTCGTCGCCCCCGGTCTCCGACCATTCAGGCCGCTCCAATCGCAGCAGCGGGACCCCGGTCGCCGCGGCGGCGTGGAGTGTGTCGACCGAGATCTGCTCCGCGAACGGGTCGGTCGCGTCGATCACCGCGCTCACGGAGTTCTCCCGCAGCCAGTGCGCTAGTCCCTCTGCGCCGCCGAACTCGCCGATCCGTACCTCGCCCCGGGGAAGCCGGGGGCGGGCCACCTTCCCGGCCAGGGCGGTCACCACCTCCAGCCCCGCGGTGACGAGCAGTTCCGCGAGATCGCGGGCCTCACCGGTGCCGCCCAGCACGAGGATGAGGCCGGGCCCGCCGACGGGCAGCCCCGACGCGGCAGCTGCACCGGCCGGCCGGGCGGCCCTCGTATCGTCGCCGGCCGCGTCTACGCGCGATGCCTCGAGGAGCGTGGGGAAACCGGGATGCGGGACCCCGGGCACGACCTCCCAGGAGACCCCGGCGGTGTCCAGAGCATCCGTCAGCTGCGAGGCCTCGTCATGCTGATCGGGAGTTCCGGCGAACAGGCACGCGACGCGGTCACCGCGCTCGAGAGCGGTCCGGATCTCGTCGAGCGCCCGGGTGTCCGAGAGTCCGGAACAGTCCACGACCCTCGCGGTGGGCGGCATCAGGGACATGGCCTCCCGGGGCACGAGGTCGTGGGCGCAGAGGCAGGTCCCGCTCATCGCGATCAGGCGTGAGGCCCGTACCGTGAGCAGGTCGACAGGGCCGGGTCCCACCCCGACGAGGTGCACCTGCGCGAGCTCGCCGGACGCGGGCCCTCCCGGGCGTTCCGGGCGGCTCACCGGGGCATCCGTCGCCAGACCGGCTGGGGTACGAGACGGGCGACGGCGAACATCACCCGCAGCTGCCACGGTATCCACACGACACCCGCGCGGCGCGCGAGAACGCGGGCGACCACGGAGTCCGCCACCTCGTCCGGGGTCGAGGAGAACGGTGCGGGATCCATCCCCGTGGTCATGCGACCGATCACGAAGCCCGGCCGCGGGATCACCAGGGTGACGCCGGTGCCGTGCAGAGCGTCCGCCATCCCTGACGCGAAACCGTCCAGCCCCGCTTTGGCCGACCCGTACACGTAGTTGGCGCGCCGGACGCGCTGCCCGGCGACCGACGAGAACGCCACGAGCACGCCCTGTCGGCGGGACTTCATCCGCTCGGCCAGCGTCGTCAACAGTGCGGCCTGGGCCACGAAGTCGGTGTGGAGGATCTGCGCGGCGGCCTCGGCGTCCCGCTCGGCGATCTCCTGGTCACCGAGGATGCCGAATGCGAGGACCGCGATGTCGACGGGGCCGACCCGGGACTCGATCCGGTCGACCACCGCGGCGTGGGTGCCGATGTCGTCGGCGTCGAAGTCCATGATCTCGACCGCGGCAGCGCCCGCCGCCTCGAGCGGAGCGGCAAGCGTCGAGACGTCGCCGCCCGGCCTGGACGCCAGCACGACGGTACGACCGGGCGCGAGGCGGTGCGCCACGGCCAATCCGATCTCGCTGCGGCCGCCGAATATGACGACGACCTCGCCACCGGGCCGGGAGGACGACGATGCGGGTGTGGGCATGTGCTCAGTGTTTCACGCAGGCCCGCGCCGGCGGGCCTCACGGCCCACCTCGGCGATTCCTGACCGCTGTGGCAGTCTCGAGCACATGGCCCGCACCCTGACCGAGCTGTCCGACGAGGCTCACCAGTTCCTGTCGACCTACCATCTGGGCACACTGACCACCCTCCGTGCCGACGGGTCCCCGCACGTCGTGGCCGTGGGCTTCACGATAGATACCGAGGGCGGGCTCGCCCGGGTGATCACCAGGCGCGGGTCACAGAAGGCGCGCAATGCCGAGCGGGGCGGCCGCGCGGCGGTGTCCCACGTCGACGGCGGCCGCTGGCTGACCTTCGAGGGCCCGGTCCGGCTGCTGACAGACGCCGACGCGGTTCACGAAGGCGAGCGCCGATACGCACTACGGTACCGGGAACCGCGCCCGAACCCCGAGCGCGTGGTGGTCGCGATCGAGGTCGACCGCGTGCTCGGATCCGCCCGGATGTTCACCGGCGCCTAGTCCCTCTACAGGACCCGGAGGCCCCGCTCGCCGTTGTTGAGATCGCGACGGCCGTCCGCGGTCACCGCGACGATGTCCTCCAGCCGGGCACCCCAGTGCCCGTCCAGGTAGATTCCCGGCTCGACGGAGAAGGTCATCCCCTCGGCCAGCACGGTGTCCGCCCCGGGCGCCACGAACGGCGGCTCGTGCAGCCCGAGCCCGATCCCGTGACCGGTGCGGTGGATGAACCGCTCCCCCAGCCCGGCCGCCGCCAGGTACTCACGTGCCGCCGCGTCGACCTCGCCGATGGCCACCCCGGGCCGCACGGCCTCGCGTGCCAGTCGCTGCGCCTCCTGCAACGCGGCGTACTCGCGGGTGACCTGCTCGGACGGCTGGCCCATCGAATAGGTGCGGGTGCAGTCGGAGTGGTAGCCGCTGGGCAGCGGCCCGCCGATGTCGACCACGACGACGTCACCCGCCTGCACCACGCGGTCGGAGACCCCGTGGTGCGGGTCCGCACCGTGCGGGCCGGAGCCGACGATCACGAACTCGGCGTGCGTGAGCCCCACCGCCTCGATGGCGGCCGTGATGAGTTCACCGACCTCCGACTCGGTCCGTCCCACCTGCAGGAACTCGCCCATTCGCTCGTGCACGGCATCGATGCGGCGGGCGGCCTCGGCGAGCTCACCCACCTCGTGCGCGTTCTTGACGGCCCGGACGTGATCGATCACGTCCGAGGCCAGCACCACCTCGCCGTCGACGCCCTGCTGTAGCGGCACCAGGTGCAACGCCGGCATGGCGGTCGACACCGACACCCGTCCGGACACCTTCCCCGCGACCAGCGCCACCGCGTCCGTCCCGTCCGCCCACGGGTGCACGGTCGCGCCGACCTGCTCGGCGGCACGGCGGACCGGATCGGTGAGCTCGAGTGACGGCAGGATCAGCAGCGGCGCGTCACCGGCCGCGGGGACCACCAGCGCGGTGAGCCGCTCGTGGGAGTCCATCCGTAGACCTGTCAGGTAGGCCATGTCCTCCCCGGAATAGACCACCACGTGGTCGATCCCGATCTCCCGCGCGCGGGCGCGGACGGCGTCGAGGCGGTTGGGGTGGAGATCCGGGGAGTCGGCATTCATGTCCCCCAGAGTAGGCCGAGCCGCGCTTCGCCCGCCTCCGTCGGCGGCTATCCTTGCGGGGTGGTCCAGACCAGATCTCCAGGAGGCGCGATGTCCCAGGGGCCGTTGATGGTTCTCGACAGCGCCGGGCTGTGGTTCCGGGCGTTCCACTCGGTCCCGGAGAAGATCACCGGCCCCGACGGCGCCCCGGCGAATGCGGTGCGTGGGTTCTGCGACATGGTGGCGGTTCTGGTCGAGGAGTACTCGCCGAGCGGGCTCGTGGCCGCGCTGGACCGTCAGTGGCGGCCGGATTGGCGCGTGGCGCTGTTGCCGTCGTACAAGACGCATCGGGTCGGCGACGACGGCGAGGAGGACGCCCCCGCCTCGTTGGCGCCACAGGTGAATTCGATCCGTGCGGTCCTGTCCGCGGCGGGCATCACCCAGGCGTGGGCCGAGGACGCGGAGGCCGATGACGTGCTCGCCGAGCTCTCCGCCCGCGATCGAGAGGTACTGGTCGTCACCGGCGACCGTGATCTGTTCCAGCTCGCATCGGCGTCCACCACGGTGGTGTACGTGGGCGCCGGGATGAAGAAGCGGCTGGCGTACACGCCGGGGGTGGTGGCCGAGCGCTTCGATCTGCCCGAGGCCGCCGATGCCGGCGTGTACGCCGACTACGCGGTGTTGGTGGGTGACGCCTCGGACGGGCTGCCCGGTGTGGCGGGCGTCGGTGCCAAGACCGCGGCGACTCTGCTGCGCGAGTACGGCGATCTCGACGGGATCGTGGCCGCGGCGACGGACCCGGGATCGGGGCTGACCGCACGCCAGCGCAGCTCCGTCCTGGCGGGCACCGACTATCTGGACGCGGCCCGCGGGGTGGTCCGTCTGGGCGGGCGGGCGTTCGAGCTGGAGTTCGACGGCGACACCGACGGCCGACGCGGTCCGGTCGACGATGGGCGACTCGAAGAGCTCGGTCGGGCGACCGGACAGGCCCGGGCGATCGGCCGGCTGGTCGAGACGACGGCGACGCTGGACGAAGCCTGAACCCGTCCCTCTCCTGATATTCCCCCGCTGCGGCCAACATCGAGAAGAGCGTTCGACGCACCTGTCTCTCGCGTTTTGTGTGCCGAACACTCTTGTCGATGCGGGAGTGGGCGCGGGAGTGGGCGGGTCAGGCCATGTGGTCGAGGACGACGCCCCGCCGCAGCGAGCCGACCGCGGATCGTGCGGTCCGGGCGAGGTCGGGTTCCGCGACCTGGCCCACCTGCGCGAGTACGTCCACCACCAGGCGGGCGGATCGGACGAAGTCGCCGGCGGTCAGCTCCACGCCTTCCTGCCACGAAGCGGCCAGGATCGAGGACAGGGCGCCGCCGGATACCCAGTGGTGGAGCACCGGCGCGAGACCGGCATCCAGGTCGGGGGTCGCGGGCAGCCGGTGCGCGCGTTCGACCCCGGCGACGTCCGAGGCCACCCGTTCGGTGTCCGCCAGGGCGGTGCGCAGGGTCTCGTCCGACGGTTCGCGAACGGCCGATTCGCTGCGCGGGTGCGCGACCACGGTGGCGATCACGGCGGCCAGCCCTGCCGGGTCGAGTCCGCGCCAGACGCCGCGTCGGAGGCACTCGGCCACGAAGAGGTCCTGTTCGGTATGCACTCCTGCCAGGAGTCTGCCGGCATCGGTGGCGCGCAGCGCGCCCTCGTACTCCGCCAGGTACCCGAGCTGTTGTAGCAGCTCGACGATGCGGCGGAACCGGCGGGCCAGCGAGTCGGAATCCGCATCGACCTCGGCGGTGAGGGCGGCGACATCGGCATCGGCTTTCGCCCAGCGTTCGTGTAGGCGGGCGAGCTTGTCGATGCCGGGATCGTCGTGGAGCGGATGCTGGCGCAGCTCACGGCGCGCGGCGGCGATGCGGGGATCCTTGCGCATCGGCTTCCCGCCGGAGTTCTTCATGCGTCCCTTGGCCTTGCCCCGCAGGTGCTCCATGCGTTGGACGAGCGCTCTCTTGGCGCGCCCGTCGAGCTTGCGTCGGCCTCTGGGCAGGTCCACCCGGCCGACGGGAACGGGCGGTACGGAGAAGTCGTGCTGGTGCAGCCACCCTGTCCAGCCGGTGTCGGTGAGGCACAGCAAGGCCGGGTCGGACGGGATGTCGGTGCGCACCTGCAGGACCGTGGCGACGATCCCGTATCGCTTGCGGCCGACCGTGATGACCGAGCCCGCGGTCTGCCTGAGCATCGCCTCACGGACGGCGGAGAGCCGGTCGTCGCGTGAGGATTTCTCGACCTTGCGCTCGAGCCGACTCAGATTCGAACGGGCCGCCATGTACTCATCGAGCTCCTCGTCGCCTCCCGCCTCGACGAGGGTGGCGCGCATCCGGTCACGCTCGTCGGCGCGGCGCTCGATCGCGCGGGAGCGTGAGACGAGTGTCCGGTCCGTCTGGAACTGCGCGAAGGACCGGCCGATCAGCGAGGTGGCCTCGTCGACTCCACGTTGCTCGACGAGGTTGACCGCCATCGAGTAGTCGGGTGCGAAAGCGCTGTGCAACGGGAAGCGCGGAGTGTCCACGAGGGCCGCCAACGCGTCGAGGTCGAGATCGGGCTGACTCAGGACGACCGCGGTGCCCTTGGTGTCGATACCGCGCCGGCCGGCGCGGCCGGTGATCTGTGAGTACTCCGACGAGGTGAGCATCGCGTGGGTGTCGCCGTTGAACTTGGTGGTCTTCTCGAGCACCACGGCGCGCGCCGGCATGTGGATTCCCAACGCCAGGGTCTCCGTGGCGAACACGACCTTGATGAGCCCCGCCGAGAACAACTCCTCCACGACCGTGCGGAACAGCGGGAGCATCCCCGCGTGGTGCGCCGCGATCCCGCTGACCAGCCCGGCCCGGAACGCCGGGTAGTCGAGGGCGTCCAGGTCGTGCTGCGGGACCGGGGCGCACGCGGCGTCCACATGAGAGGCGATGCGCCGGGACTCCTCCCCGGTCGTCAGCCGCAGCCGGGCGCGGCGCATCTGCGCGACCGCACCGTCACACCCGGCGCGGGAGAAGACGAAGTAGATGGCGGGCAGCAGACGCTCGTCGTCGAGCTTGTCGATGACATCCCGACGGCGGGCCCACTGCGCGCCCTGACGGGGGGCCACCCGCTCGTCGTGGTACCCGGCGTGGGTTCGCCGGCGCTGTTCGGCAGCCGCCCGGACGGGGACCAGGTCTCCGTCGGTGTAGAGCATGTGGGCCAGGGGCACGGGCCGGTGATCGGAGAGCACCACGGCGGTGTCACCGCGGATCTCGGTGATCCAGTCGCCCAGCTCGTCGGTGTTGCTCAGCGTGGCCGACAGGCCGACCAGCCGCACCGCGGGATCGAGGGTGAGGATGATCTCCTCCCACACCACGCCTCGTGACCGATCCCCCAGGTAGTGGATCTCGTCCATCACCACGCAGTCGAGATCGTGCAGCGCCGATGATCCGCTGTAGATCATGTTCCGCAGGACCTCGGTGGTCATCACCACGATGGGCGCGTCCGCATCGATGGAGTGATCGCCGGTGAGCAGGCCGACGTTCTCCGGGCCGAACCGCTCGCGGAACTGACGGAACTTCTGGTTGCTGAGGGCCTTGATCGGCGTCGTGTAGAAGCACCGGCCCCCGCCGGCGAGAGCACGATAGGCCGCGTACTCGCCCACCAGCGTCTTGCCGGAGCCTGTGGGAGCCGACACGAGGAGGTTGCGCCCGGCGTCCAGGGCGGTGAACGACTCGAGTTGGAACGGGTCCGGGGTGAATCCCTCGCCGGAGAGGAACGAGTCGAGCAGCTCTCCGGAATGGTCTCCCTCGTCGGGGCCGGTGATGTCAGGTGATGTCGTCATACGGTGACCCGCCGCCGGTGGGCGCCTGGAGCGGGCTGGAGTTGTGCGGCGCGGGGGCGCCACCGGCGGGAGCGGAGGTGGGTACCGGAGCCGGACGACCCAGCGGCCCCGAGGCGCCGATCCCACCCGAGGAGTCGATGCCCCCGGACGCCTCGATCGGGGACGCCGATTCGTCGTCCACCTCGAGCCACTCCGCGCGGGCCTTCTTCTTGCGCTTGTCGCGCAGGCGGGCGAACTGGATGGAGAACTCGACCAGGATGCACACGGCCACGGCGAGCGCGAGCATCGAGAACGGGTCCTGCCCGGGCGAGGCGACCGCGGCGAACACGAAGATGCCCATGATGATCCCGCGACGGGACTTGGCGAGCATCTCGTAGCTGAGCACCCCGGCCACGTTGAGCATCGCGAGCAGCAGGGGGATCTCGAAACTCACGCCGAAGATGAGGATGAGCTGGATGAGGAAGGTGAAGTACTGCGTTCCCGACAGTGCTGTGGTCTGGACGTTGTCGCCGATCGACAGCAGGAACTCGAGGGCGTGGACGATCACGATGTACGCCAGCACCGCGCCACCGATGAACAGCACGGCGGCGAGGGTCGTGAAGACGATGCCGTAGCGCTTCTCGTTCTTGTGCAGCCCGGGCGTGATGAACGCCCACAACTGGTAGAGCCAGACCGGACTGGAGATCACGATGCCCGCGGTGGCCGACACCTTGAGTCGGAGCATGAACTGCTCGAACGGGCCCGTGGCCAGGAGGCGGCACTGGTCGCCGTCCCCGAGCTGAAGCCGGGCGCCCGGCGGGATGTCACAGTACGGGCCGGTGAGGATCTCACCGAGTGACGGGATCACGCCGATGCCACTGCCGTACCACCAGAAGCCGAAACCCATGAACACCACGATCGCCGCCATGGCGATGAGCAGCCTGGTGCGCAGTTCGTAGATGTGCTCGATGAGCGGCATCGTGCCGTCCGGGTTACGCCGACGACGACGGCGCTTGGACAGCAGGCGACCGGCGCCCCCCTGTGGGGAGGCGCCGGTCGTCGGGGACCCGGTATCAGTCATCGATGAGGAGACCTACTGCCCCTGCCCGCCCTGGTACGGAGCGGTGGGGTCCGAGTGCTGCTGCGGCTGCTGCGGCGCGGCGGGAGTCCGGTGCTGCTGAGGGTAGGGCTGCGGCTGGGAGACGGGCTGCTGATACTGCGGGGCCGGTGCCGGTGCCGGTGCCGGCTGCTGGCTCTGCGGCTGCACGTACTGGGCCGCGTTCGGCTGGCCCTGGGTGAGGGCCTGGGGCTCGTCGTTCTCCGCCGGGGAGCCGTCGTTCTGCATCTCCTTCATCTCGGACTTGAAGATGCGCATCGACCGCCCGAGACCGCGCGCGGCGTCCGGGAGCTTCTTCGAACCGAACAGCAGGAGCACCACCGCGAGAACGATGAGCCAGTGCCAGATGCTCAACGCACCCATGTCAACCTCCGTTTGTCTGACAACGTTTCCATGCTAGCGCACCCCGCGCGACCGCCGACACCGCGGTATCGGCGTTTACCGGCGGTGACCTGCACGTTCACGGAGAATTCACATCCCTGGCGCGGGCTCTTCTTCCGTCGGTTCCGACACACTTCCGGTGTAGACGGCCAGACCCGCGGTGGCACGCTCCGCGATCTCCCTCGCGAGCACGGGATCGGCCGGTGTCACCACGTCGGCGTGGCCCAGCAGGAACCGCACGAGCCAGGCCCGGTCGAAATACGCGATCTCGACGTCCAGATCGCCGTCCGGGCGGCGGGCCACGGAATGGAAACCGAACTCGTCGAGGAACCAGGCACCGGCCGCGGGGACGATCGCCCGCTCCAGGCGGCGCTCACCCTCGCCGTCGTCCTGGGGCTCGGGTCCCAAAGCGCGGCGCGGTCCCACCTCCTCCACACGGCTCATCCGGTCGGTCCGGAACGTGCGCCACGCGCCCGAGCCACGGTCCATCCCGTGGACGTAGGAGTGGCCGTCCGCGACCGACAGCCTGGCCGGGTCCACCACGCGGATGGTCGAGCTGTCCGAGCTCGCGGAGTGGTAGACGAACCGGAGTGCGCGACCCGAGTGGACGGCGGTGCGGACCACGTCGGCGTCGGAATCCCCTGTGTCGGATCCGTGGGGCGCGGGGGCGCTCTCGGCGCCGGCCGCCGTCCGCAACGTGGCCAGCAGATCGCGCAGCGCGGCCTGTTCGACGACCTCGGGGCGGTCCAGGAACACGGCCAGCCCGGTCTCCAGGGTCACGGCCTCGGCGGCGGTCAGCCGCACGGGCCGGTCGATGCCGGCGGTGAACGTCACCTCCACCATCTCGGCGTCGTCCAGATCCTCCGCGGAGAAGGCGAGGTCGATGAGGTCGCCGGGGCCGTAACCGGGTAGGCCGCAGGACCACAGCTGCCACAGGGCGTACCGCAGCGCCTTGTCGGTCATCCCCAGGTCGCGCGCGGCCTCGGAGACGGGGACGGCGCCGCGGCTGTGGAAGTACGGGACCACGCTGAGCAGGGTCGCGAGCGGGACCGAACGAGTGCTCATCGGATCGCCTCCTTGGCGGCGGTCAGGATCGACACCACGCGGACGCGGAGCTCGGCCGGCCGCAGGGCCACCGCGTCGGCACCCTGGGCCGCGACGAGCGAGGACAGTTCACCCAATGGTGCGGACAGCTCGAGATCGGTACCACTGCGATCGAAGCGATGGGCCGACGTCTCCGAGCGGGCCATGGCGCGGAGTTCCGCTGCCCGAGCCTTGGCCGCCCACACCGTGGCCTGTACGACGGGGTTGAGCCTCGAGACCGCATCGTCGAGCAGTTCGAGAACGCGCTCGGTGGGCGGCACCGGGGCGGTGCGCCTGCCGCGGCCGAGACGAACGTCCGACATGCGGATCAACCGGAACGTACGGGGCTCGCCGCGGTCCTGGTCATGGCCCACGAGATACCAGTGCCCGTGCCGTGAACCGGTCCACCAGGGCTCCACGCGACGGTCGCTGGACTCGGTGGCCCCCGCGGGAGTGTGGGAGAACATCACCACGGCGCCCTCCGCTGCAGCCTCGGCGACGACCGCCGCGGTGGCCAGTTCGGCGGGGTCCTCGACGGAGACGGTCGTACCGACGTCCCGCACCGGATCGATGCCCGCGGCGGTGAGCTTGGCCAACGCCCCGTCCGCGCGGGCGGACCGCTCCCCTTCGCGCCAGACCTCGGCGGCCACCGCGAGGACTCCGGTCTGCTCGGCCGTCAGGGTGATCTCGGGGAGCTCGTAGTCACGAGCCGGGATCCGGTACCCGGCCGGCGAACCGTGGGCCAGCGACGCCCCCTGCTCGAGCGGCACGCCGGCGTCGCGGAGTTCGCGCTTGTCCCGCTCGAACATGCGCAGGTAGGCGGCCTCGTTCTCGCAGTCGTCGTAGCCCTGCACCATCCGGCGGATCTCGTCGGCCGACAGGTAGGCGTTGGTCGAGCGCAGACAGATCACCAGGTTGACCAGTCGCTGTGACTTCGAGGTGGACACGTGCAGGAACGCTATCGTCCGAGCGCGGAGATCAGGTCGTCGACACGCGGGTCCTCGTCGGCGAACGGGTCCGTCAGCGCGACGGTCGGGAGGGTGCCGTCGGTGACCTTGAGATGCACCCAGTCCACGGTGTGGTCCCGCCCGGCCTCGCGCGCGGCGGTGATGAATCGACCACGTAGTGCCGCCCGGGTCGTCTCGGGGGCGACCGCCCGTGCGTGCTCGACCTCGGCGTCGTCCACCACCCGGGAGACCAGACCGCGCCGCTCCAGGATGGAGTGCAGACCTCGGCCGGGCCGGATGTCGTGGTAGGTCAGGTCGATCTGCGCGAGCCTGGGGTGGTCAAGGTCGACGCCGGTCCTGTCCTGGACCTGCCGGATCAGCCGGAGCTTGGCCGCCCAGTCGATGTCGGCGGCGATCGAATCGTGGTCACCCGATTCGACGGCGTCGAGTACGCGCTCCCACAGGGCGACGCACTCGGTCACCACGTCGCGGTCGTCGCGCTCCCAGCCGCCCGCGTCCAGGTACCGGTGGACCGCGGCCAGGAACTCCCGCTGGATCTCCAGGGCGCTCATCGTGGTGCCGTCGGTCATGGCCACGGGGCGGGTGCCGGTCAGGTCGCGGCTGATCTCGCGGATCGCACGCACGGGGTGCGCCACGGCCATGGGACGCAGCTCGACCCCGGCCTCGAGCATCTCCAACACCAGCCGCGTGGTGGCGATCTTCAGCAGCGTGGTGGTCTCGATCATGTTGGAGTCGCCCACGATCACGTGCATGCGCCGGAACCGGGTGGAGTCCGCGTGGGGCTCGTCGCGGGTGTTGATCAGCGGCCGGGAACGGGTGGTGGCCGAGGAGACCCCGTCCCACATGTGCTCGGCCCGCTGCGAGAAGCAGAACGTCGGTCCCGGGGTCTGGTCGAGCCCCACCCCGGGGGGCGTGCCCGGCAGGATCTTGCCGGCGCCACAGTAGAGCTGCCGGCTCACCAGGAACGGCAGCAGTGTGGTGCCGATGCTGCGCACCTGGGTGGCGCGGTCGAGCAGGTAGTTCTCGTGGCACCCGTAGGAGTTGCCCACCGTGTCGGTGTTGTTCTTGAACAGGTAGACCTTCGCGTCGATCCCCTCGGCGGCCAGCGACTGTTCGGCGCACAGTCCGAGGTCGTCGACGATCCGCTCCCCCGCCCGGTCGTGGGCCACGAGCTGGCGCAGGCCGTCGCATTCGGCCGTGGCGTACTCGGGGTGCGAGCCGACGTCCAGGTAGAGGCGCGAGCCGTTCTCGAGGAAGACGTTCGAGCTACGCCAGCGCTCCACGACGGGGCGGAACAGGTAGCGCGCGATCTCGTCGGCGCCGAGCGACCGGGCACCCTCTCCCCCAACGCTGGTGATCCCGAACTCGGTCTCGATCCCGACGATGCGACGCAACATGGGGTCTACTGCCCGCCCTTCTGGACGTAGGACTTCACGAACTCCTCGGCGTTGGTCTCGAGGATGTCGTCGATCTCGTCGAGCAGCGAGTCGGCGGCGCTGGTGTCGGTGGCCTTGGCGACCTGGCCGGCCTCGTCGTCACCGTCGCCGGGGCCGCCGGCGTGCTTCTGGATCTGGGCCATGGTGGTTGCTCCTTGTTCGCTGGTGCTCTGCTGTCGGCGGTGATCAGGTGGTGGGGCCGTCGGGCCCCAGGAAGCCGGGGTTGGCCTCGCAGAACTCCCGGCTGCCGGTGTAGGGGTCGGAGAGGTCGACGTGCCGTTCCCGGCCGCGGGTGTCGACGACGACGACGTGGTCCCATCCGGCGGCGTGGACGCGATCCCCGAGTTCGGCCAGGAAACGTCCGCGGGCCCAGGCCCGCGTCGTCTCCGGGGGTGTCGTGATGGCGGCGTCGATCTCGGCATCACCGGTGAGCCGGCGGATCGCGCCCTTGGCGACCAGTCGGTTGTAGAGGCCACGCCCGGGGTCGATGTCGTGGTACTGGAAGTCGATCAGGGCGAGCCTGGCGTGGTCCCAGCCCAGGCCGTCACGGGTTCGGAAGCCCTCCAGCAGCCGGAGCTTGGCCGGCCAGTCGAGCCGGTCCGCGCACGACATCGGGTTCTCCTCGAGGGCGTCGAGGATCTCCCGCCACTCGGCGAGCACCTCGAGAGCCCACGCTGGTCGGCCGGAGCCGTCGCCCACCATCTCGGTGACCCGCGCCAGGATCTCCCGCTGCATCGCCAGTGCGGTGATCTCACGGCCGTCGGCGAGCGGCACCGTCGCCGTGAGGCCCGGGTCGTGGCTGATCGTGTGCACGGCCTCGACCGGGTCCGTGGGGAGCAGATCCGCGAAGTCGACGCCGGTCTCGATCGCGTCCAGCACCAGGCAGGTGGTGCCGATCTTGAGGTAGGTGGACAGCTCCGCCATATTGGCGTCACCGATGATGACGTGCAGGCGTCGCCACGTCTCGTCGGTGGCGTGCGGTTCGTCGCGCGTGTTGATGATCCCGCGGCGCAGCGTGGTCTCGAGCCCGGTCAGAACCTCGATGTAGTCGGCCCGCTGGGAGATCTGGAACCCGGCGGTCTGCCCTTCCTGACCGATGCCCACCCTGCCCGCGCCGGTGTACACCTGCCGCGACAGCAGGTGGGTGGCCAGACTGAGGGTCAGCGCGTCGAAGTCCACGTCGCGACGCACGAGGTAGTTCTCGTGGGCGCCGTACGAGGCCCCCTTGCCGTCCACGTTGTTCTTGTAGAGCTTGAGCTCCGCGTTGTCCTCCGTGGTCGAGGACTCCACGCCGGCCCGGTGCATGATGACCTCGCCCGCCTTGTCCCAGATCACGGCGTCCCGCGGCGAGTCGACCTCCGGGGCCGAGTACTCGGGGTGGGCGTGATCGACGTAGAAGCGCGCGCCGTTGGTGAGCACCCGGTTGGTCACACCGAACTCGCTGGGGTCGTACGCCCGGGCGATGCCGAGGTCGAACCCGCGGGCGTCCCGGAGCGGCGACTCGGACTCGTAGTCCCACCGCGCCTCGTCGGCGCCGCCCGCGCCCTCACCCGGATCGGTGTAGGCCTTGACCACCTGGGTCGAGGTGACGACCGAGCTCAGCAGCGGCTGGCCCACGGCGACGATCCCGAACTCGATCTCGGTTCCGATGATCCGGCCGCGCACGGGGCGGGGCGGGCGGGCACTCGCGTTCATGCGCTCTCTTCCCTGTTCGGCACGGTGACCTCCACGACCCGCTCGCCACGCACGCCGGTCAGGCGCGCCCACTCCTGTGGGTTGGAGGTGTTGGGCAGGTCGGTGTTCTCCGCGAACTCGGCCTCCACGGCGTCCAGGAAGTCGTCCGTGGTCAGGCCCTTACCGGTGCCGTGCACGATGTCCTTGATCGCGAGCTTCTTGGCGCGGTCCACGATATTGCGCAGCATGGCCCCCGACGTCAGATCTGCCAGGTACATCGAGGAGCGGCGGCCGGAGGCGAACACCAGGTGTGCGTACGTGGTCGAGGCATCACGGGTGTAGAGGCGCTCGGTGACGCGCTGGATCAGAGCCGCCACGTGTTGGTCGGCGGCGGCCCCCGCCATGTCGTCGGGGTCGAAGCGCAGATCGGTGGTGACGTACTTGCCGAGGATGTCGACCGCCGCCTCCCGGTCCGGGCGGTCGATCCTGATCTTCAGGTCCAGCCGGCCCGGGCGCAGGATGGCCGGATCGATCATGTCCTCCCGGTTGGAGGCGCCGATCACGATGACGTTGCGCAGGTCCTCCACGCCGTCGATCTCCGCGAGCAGCTGCGGGACGATCGTGGTCTCCATGTCCGAGGAGACGCCCGATCCACGGGTCCGGAAGATCGAGTCCATCTCGTCGAAGAAGACGATCACCGGATTGCCCTCGGTGGCCTTCTCGCGGGCCCGTTCGAAGATCGAGCGGATGTGCCGCTCCGTCTCGCCCACGTACTTGTTGAGCAGCTCGGGGCCCTTGATCGACAGGAAGTACGAGTTCGGGTATCGGCCGTCGTCCACGTCGTCGCCCCGCGACACCGCCGCGGCCCGGGCCAGCGAATGCGCCACAGCCTTGGCGATGAGTGTCTTGCCGCAGCCGGGCGGGCCGTAGAGCAGCACGCCCTTCGGCGGCGCGAGATGGAACTCGCGGTACAGGTCATGGTGGATGAACGGGAGCTCGATCGCGTCGCGGATCTGCTCGATCTGCTGGCCGAGCCCGCCGATGTCCGAGTAGTCGACGGTCGGGACCTCCTCGAGCAGGAGTTCGTCGACCTCCGCCTTGGGCACCACCTCGTACGCCACGGCCGCCTTCGGGTCCACCAGGACCGCGTCACCGGGCCGTACCGGCGCCGGATGGTCGGCGGTCCGGCTGCCCCGGAGGTGATCGGCCAGGTGCACGATGTGCTCCTCGTCGTTCCCCATGACGACCCGGGCACGCAGCCCGTCCGCCAGGACGTCCCGGAACATCGCCGTGACGCCGGTGGTGGGCAGGTCGGACGAGGCCTCCAGGACGGTCAGCGCCTCGTTGAGGCGGACCGTCGTGCCGACCGTGAGCGTCGCCGGTTCCACGCCGGGCGCGAGCGTCAGCAACATACGGCGGCCGGAGGTCATGACCTCGACGGTGTCGCCGTCCACCGGCTTCGAGAGAACGACCCCGTAGGTGCTGGGCGGATTGCCGAGCCGCTCGACCTCGCCCTTGAGGGCCTCGAGCTGGTCCCGGGAGTCCTTCAGCAGCTCCGCGAGACGCACGTTGCGGGCGCCGAGGGCATCGATCTTGACCGTCTTCTCGCGATCCGACCGGGCCCCCTCGTCGGCCGCCTTGCGCAGCCGCACCAGCTCCGCCCGGTCGACCGAGACCCGATCATCACCCTGTCCGGCCGGGGAACGTCCCTCGGTCACGCGATCACCTGCCCTCCGGTTCGCCGACGAGACCCCTCGTCGTCGTCACCTCCACCCTATCGCCGCGGTGAGGCGCGGGCGCGCCGGCCAGGCTGTTATCCGATCAGCCCTTTCCGGCGCGGCGTTTGGGCTTGAGGGTGGTCACACCCTCGGCGAGGCGACGCGCGGTCACCAGGAACGCGGTGTGGCCCTGCATGCGGTGCTCGGGGCGCACGGCCAGACCCACCACGTGCCACCCGCGGTTGATCGACTCCCACGCGCGGGGCTCCGTCCAGCACTGCTGGCGGCGCAGGCCCTCCACCACATCCGACAGCTGCGTCGTGGTGGCCACGTAGACCACCAGTACGCCGCCCGGGACCAGGACGTCCTTCACGGTGGGCAGGCACTCCCACGGCGCCAGCATGTCCAGGATGACCCGGTCGACCTGACCGTCCAGCTGCTCGACCGACGTCTCCGCCAGATCCGCAACCCGCAGATCCCAGTTGTCGGGCAGGTCGCCGTAGAAGGTGCGGACGTTGCGCTCGGCGTGTTCGGCGTGGTCCTCGCGGATCTCGTAGGAGAACACCCGGCCCGACGGGCCGACCGCGCGCAGCAGCGAACACGTCAGCGCGCCCGAACCGGCTCCGGCCTCCAGGACGCGTGCGCCCGGGAAGATGTCGCCCTCGTGCACGATCTGCGCCGCGTCCTTGGGATAGATGACCTGGGCGCCACGGGGCATCGACAGCACATAGTCGGTGAGCAGCGGCCGCAGTGCCAGGTAGTCGGCGTCCTTGGTCGAGGTGATGATCGACCCCTCGGGCGCACCGATGAGATCGTCATGCTTCACCGCGCCGTGATGGGTGAAGAACTCCGCCCCCTCGACCAGGACGACGGTGTACTTGCGCCCCTTGGTGTCGGTGAGCTGCACGCGGTCGCCGATCGCGAACGGGCCGGATCGCTGCACTGTGGACCTCCAGGGTGACGGTGGGGGCCGGATGTCCGACCGGTTGTCTACCCTGCCAGGTGTGATTGATCCCCTCGAAATCGGTGACGGTAACAATGTGGGCGCCGCCCGGGACATCGGCGGCGGCGAGGATGTCGGTGGCACCGGCCCGGTCGTCCCCGAGCGTAAGCCGCTGGCGCTCTCGGCCTCGCGCGCGTCGGACTTCCAGCGGTGCCCCCTGCAGTACCGGTTCCGTACCGTGGACCGGATCCCGGAGCCAAAGACGCGCGCACAGGTGCTCGGCACGGTCGTGCACTCCGTGCTCGAGGAGCTGTACGGACTCGAGCAGTCGGAGCGGGCCCCGCAGCGTGCCGCGCAGCTGGTGCCCGGCGCCGTGGAGCGCTTCTACGAGGTCGAGGGCGGCGCGGAGGTCGTCCCGCTCGCGGGGCGGGACGAGTTCCAATCGGATGTCGCCGCGATGGTGGCCGGGCTCTACGGCGTCGAGGACCCGCAGCGCTTCTCCCCCGCCTCGTGTGAGCAGTACCTCGTCACGGCCACCTCCGCCGGCACCCCGCTCCACGGCTACCTCGACCGCGTGGACCTGGCGCCGACCGGTGAGGTGCGGGTGGTGGATTACAAGACGGGCAAGCCGCCGCACCCGCGTTTCCAGGACCAGGCCATGTTCCAGATGCGGTTCTACGCGCTGATGTACCAGCGCATCCACGGGGTCCTGCCCGCCCAGCTGAAGCTGATCTACCTGAAGAACGGCAGCTGGCTCACCCTCACACCGGATCTGGCCACGATGGTCGAGACGGAGTCCACGCTGGACGCCCTGTGGACGGAGATCGAGGAGGCCGGCAGGACCGGGGACTTCCGCCCCCGTACGTCGAAGCTCTGCGGCTGGTGCGATCATCAGGCGTTGTGTCCGGCGTTCGGGGGGACCCCGCCGGAGTACCCGGGCTGGCCCGGGTCGCGAGTGGTGCCGGTCGATGCCCCGAATCTGCTGGCCGGTGATCAACGAACCGAGGAGCGGTCATGACGGAGGCCTATTACGAGCGGCTGGGTGCCGAGGACGGCTGGGAGGTGTTCCGGGCGTCCGAGCACACCGTGAGCGCGTGGGGGCCGGAGCTCCAGCACGGGGCGCCGCCGTCGGCCATACTCACCCGCGCCATGGACCGACTCGACGGAACCGACGGGACCCGCATCTCCCGGATCGCGGTGGACCTGCTGGGCCCGGTACCGCTCGGTGAACTGCGGACGCGGGCGCGGATCGCGCGCCCGGGCAAGCGGATCCAGCTCGTCGAGTCGGAACTCGAAGCGGGCGGCCGCGTGGTGGCCCGCGCCAGCGCGTGGCGGATGCGTGCCGGGGACACCTCGGCGGTGGAACAGACGGTCGACAGCCCACGGGTACTGCCCGCGGCCGACTTCGACAGCTCGTTCTTCACCCGGTGGACCAGCGGATACATCGACTCGCTGCAGATTCGCGGTGCCGAGGACGGGATCGTGTGGGCGCGCCCCAGGTATCCGCTGGTCGCCGGCGAGACAATGTCACCGGTCGAGCACGTCATGTGCATCGCGGACATCGCCAACGGGGTCGGAGCGGTGCTGGAACCGACCGAGTGGCGCTTCCTCAACACCGATCTCGTCACGCACCTCCATCGCCTGCCCCGGGGCGAGTGGATCGGGGTGGACGCCCACGCCTCGATCGGACCCGACGGGGTCGGTGCGACGTCCGGAACGCTCTATGACGCGTCGGGTGCGCTCGGGCACACGCTCCAGGCATTGCTCATCGAGCCGGTGTAGATCCCTGCCGGCGGGCGCCGTCGAAAGGGGCTGGGAAGCCGGACAGCCCCGGAAAGCCTGAACGCGTGGCGTCCGGTCCTCCGGGGCTGACGGCGATTCGCCGAGTGTTGTGGGCGTCAGCCCATCCGGCAGGAACGGATATCGGTCGCGATGATCGACTTCGCGCCGGCCACGGCGAGTTTGTCCATGATCGAGTTGACCCGCTTGCGCGGCACCATCGACCGCACCGCGATCCACGCCGGGTCCGCCATCGGCGAGACCGTCGGCGACTCGAGGCCGGGGGTGATCGTCGAGACCTCGTCGAGCAGTTCACGGGGGCAGTTGTAGTCGAGCATCATGTACTGCTGTGCGAACACCACGCCCTGCAACCGCGCGCGCATCTGGGCCATCGCCGGCGACACATCGGCGTCGATCCGCGAGATGAGCACACCCGAGGAATCGCACAGGATGTCGCCGAACGCCTCAAGTCCGTGGACCTTGAGGGTTCGACCGGAGCCCACCACGTCTGCGATGCAGTCCGCCACGCCCAGCTGGATCGAGATCTCCACGGCGCCGTCGAGACGGATGACCTCGGCCTCGATCCCGCGGTCGGCGAGATCGCGTCGGACGATGTTGGGGTACGAGGTCGCGATCCGGGAGCCCGCGAGACGCTCGGCCGACCAGCCTTCGCCGGCCGGGCCCGCGTAGCGGAAGGTCGAACGGCCGAAGCCCATCTCCAGCAGTTCGTCGACCTCGGCCATCGAGTCGGCCGCGAGATCCCGGCCGGTGATACCCAGATCGAGACGGCCGGAGCCGACGTAGACGGCGATGTCCTTCGGGCGGAGGAAGTAGAACTCGACATCGTTCTCGCGGTCGATCAGCGAGAGATCCTTGCTGCCCTCCGGTCGGCGGCGGTACCCGGCCTCGGAGAGCATCTCGGAAGCGGACTCGGACAGGGCGCCCTTGTTGGGCACTGCGACGCGCAGCATGGTGGCTCCTGGGAATAGGTGCGTAGGGGTGGGCGTGGGTGACGGTCTACAGATGTCGGTAGACGTCTTCGAGGCCCAGGCCCCGCTTGAGCATCATGACCTGCGTCCAGTAGAGAAGCTGGGAGATCTCCTCCGCCAGTTCGGCGTCCGACTGGTATTCGGCTGCGATCCAGACCTCGCCGGCCTCCTCGATGACCTTCTTGCCGAGATGGTGTACGCCCTTGTCGAATGCGGTGACGGTCCCGGAGCCCTCAGGGCGCGCGGCGATCCGCTCGGACAGTTCGGCGAACAGCGAGTCGAAGGTCTTCACACGCCCGATTCTCCCACAGCGACAGCGGCGGGTGTCCCTGAGGTGAGCGTGTGCAGTGCGGAGACCCCGACACCCACGAGTGTCGGGTGGGTGTGTGCGCCGGTCACGTCGGGCTGACCATCAGTGGACGGCACGTACAGCACGCGGCAGCCGGCGGCCACGGCGGCGGTGGCGCCGGTGACGGAGTCCTCGATCGCCACCGAGGAGCGGGGGTCCACACCCAGACGCGCGCAGGCGAAGAGATAGGGGTCCGGCGCGGGCTTCGCGTCGGGGACCATGCACCCGGTCACCACCACGTCGAATCGCGACCGGTTGATGAACTCGAGGGGCACCTGAGCCACGTCTGCCGTCGTGTTGGTGACCAGCGCCACCGGGGTTCCGGTCTCCGCGATCTCCGCGAGGAGCTCCTCCGCCCCGGGGCGCCACGTCATGTCGGTCCGCATCAGTTCGGTGACCCGTGAATTGAGCCGGTGCGCGAGACGATCGAACTCCTCCCCCTCGATCCGGTGGCCCGTGTATTCACCGAGGATCTCGAAGAAGCCGTGCAATGAGTTTCCGAGCGTCCGCTCTCGAGTCGACTCGTCCAGGGGGCGCCCCATGTGCTCGGCGAGCTCATAGACGGCGACGTCCCATAGTCGTTCGGTGTCGACGAGGGTCCCGTCCATGTCGAGACAGATGGCGGACGGGGCACGATCACACGCGATGCTGGTCACGGCCTACTGTCTACCCGAACGCCCCGACCCGAGGAGTGGGCGTGCGCGGACGGGGGCACGCCCACTCCCCCGGCGAGCACACGGAAACGACGACGCGGCCCGGACCGCTGTGGGTCCGGGCCGCGTCGCACACCGGTCAGGTGTTGAAGTACTTGGCCTCCGGGTGGTACAGCACGAACGCGTCCGTGGACTGCTCGGGGTGCAGCTGGAGCTCCTCGGACAGTTCGACTCCGATCCTCTCCGGCTGAAGCAGGTCGATCACGACCTTGCGGGACTCCAGATCCGGGCACGCCCCGTAGCCGAAGCTGTACCTCGCGCCGCGGTACTTCAGGTTGAAGTACTCATCGATGCTGTCCGGGTCCTCGGCGGAGACGGCACCCTCCGGCAGTCGGAGTTCGTCGCGGACGCGGCGGTGCCAGAACTCGGCGAGGGCCTCGGTGAGCTGGACGGAGAGGCCGTGCACCTCGAGGTAGTCGCGGTAGTTGTCGCCCGCGAACAGCTCGTTGGCGAAGTCCGCGATGGGGGTGCCCATCGTGACCAGCTGGAACGGGAGCACGTCGACCGCGCCCTCCGCCCGGCACCGCTCGCGGGATGCCAGGAAGTCGGGGATGGACAGGAATCGTGGTCGCTGCTGACGGGGGAAGGCGATCTTGTGGATCACCTCGGCGTCCGGCCGCGGTTCGGCCAGCACCCAGATCTCGTCGCCGACCGAGTACGCCGGGAAGTACCCGTAGACCACGGCGGCGTGGGACAGGATGCCCTTGGTGGTCAGGCGGCTGATCCAGTCCCTCAGCCGCGGACGGCCCTCCGTGGCGACCAGCTCGTCGTAGTCGGGCCCGTCGCCGCCGCGGGTGCCGCGCAGTCCCCACTGGCCGAAGAAGAGCGCGCGCTCGTCCAGGTGGCCGGCGTAGTCGGCGACCGGGATGCCCTTGGCGATCCGCGTTCCCCAGAACGGCGGCGTCGCGATGGGCTGATCCGCCGCCACGTCCGACCGTTCCGGGACGACCACGGGCTCGGCCTCCGCCGCGCGCTTGGCCGCGATCCGCTCCGAACGGGCGCGGCGCTCACGACGTTCGGCGGCCTTGGCCGCGGACTCCGACGACTCGGCCATCGGGACACCGGTGCGCTTGGAGGTCATCACCTCGTCCATCAGACGCAGGCCCTCGAACGCGTCGCGGGCGTAGAACACGTCGCCCTTGTACATGTCGGCCAGGTCGACCTCGACGTACGCGCGCGTCAATGCGGCTCCGCCCAACAGCACCGGGAACTCGTCCGCGATCCCCTCTGTGTTGAGCTCGGACAGGTTGTCCTTCATCACCACGGTGGACTTCACGAGCAGGCCGGACATGCCGATCACGTCGGCCTTGTGCTCGCGGGCCGCGGAGATGATGTCCGCGATCGGCTGCTTGATGCCGATGTTGACGACGTCGTAACCGTTGTTGGACAGGATGATGTCCACCAGGTTCTTGCCGATGTCGTGGACGTCGCCCTTGACCGTCGCCAGGACGATCCGGCCCTTGCCGTCCTCGTCGCTGGCCTCCATGTGGGGCTCGAGGTGGGCGACCGCGGCCTTCATCGTCTCCGCGGACTGCAGCACGAACGGTAGCTGCATCTGCCCGGACCCGAAGAGTTCGCCGACGGTCTTCATGCCGTTCAGCAGGTGCTCGTTGATGATCTGCAGCGGCGGGATCTGCTCCATCGCCGCGTCGAGGTCCGCCTCGAGACCCTTTCGCTCACCATCGACGATGCGTGCGGCAAGGCGCTCCATCAGTGGCATCGCCGCGAGTTCGGCGGCCCGGGCGTCCTTGGCACTGGCGGCGGAGACTCCCTCGAACAGCTCCATGAACACCTGGAGCGGGTCGTAGCCCTCGCGGCGGCGGTCGTAGACCAGGTCCAATGCGACCTCACGCTGGCGCTCGTCGATCTTGCTCATCGGCAGGATCTTGGAGCTGTGCGCGATCGCCGAGTCGAGGCCGGCCTGGATGCACTCGTGGAGGAACACGGAGTTGAGGACCTGACGGGCCGCGGGGTTCAGGCCGAACGAGATGTTCGACAGTCCCAGCGTGGTGTGGATCGCCGGGTGCGCGTCGGTCAGTCGTCGGATGGCCTCGATCGTCTCGATACCGTCGCGACGCACCTCTTCCTGACCGGTGGAGATGGGGAAGGTCAGGCAGTCGATGATGATGTCGTCCTCGGCCACCCCCCAGTTCGCGGTGAGGTCGGCGATGAGACGTTCCGCGATCTCGACCTTGCGGTCCGCCGTGCGCGCCTGGCCCTCCTCGTCGATGGTGAGTGCGACCACGGCGGGACCGTGCTCGGCGACCAGACGCATGATCTTCTGGAACCGGGAGTCCGGCCCGGCACCGTCCTCGTAGTTCACCGAGTTGACCGCGCAGCGGCCGCCCAGGTGCTCGAGGCCCGCCTTGATCACCTCGGGCTCGGTGGAGTCGAGCATGATCGGGAGCGTGGAGGCGGTGGCGAAGCGGCCCGCGAGTTCGGCCATGTCGCCGGCGCCGTCGCGCCCGACGTAGTCGACACAGAGATCGACCATCTGGGCGCCGTCGCGCATCTGCTCCTTGGCGATATCCATGCAGGTGTCCCAGTCGGAGGCCAGCATGGCCTCACGGAACCGCTTGGAGCCGTTGGCGTTGGTGCGCTCGCCGATCATGATGATGCCGGCGTCGGCCCGCATCGGCGTGGAGGTGTAGAGCGAGGAGACGGCATTGATCGGCTCGACGGGTCGCTCGGCCTTCGTGCGGGACAGGACCTGCTCCTTGAGCCGCGTGATGTGCTCGGGGGTGGTGCCACAGCAGCCACCGACCATCGTCAGGCCGAACTCGGAGACGAAGTCCGCGACCTGGGGCGCGAACTCCTCGGCACCGAGCGGGTAGATCGCACCGTTCGGGCCCAGCTCGGGTAGGCCGGCGTTGGGCATGACCGACACCGGGATCTCGGAGTGCTGGGACAGGTAGCGCAGGTGCTCCACCATCTCGGACGGGCCGGTCGCGCAGTTGAGCCCGATCATATCGATCCCCAGGGGCTCGAGCGCGGTGAGGGCGGCGCCGATGTCCGAGCCGAGCAGCATCGTGCCGGTTGTCTCGATGGTCACGTGCGAGATGATCGGCAGCCGACGGCCGGCGGCGGCCATTCCGTCTTTACAGCCGAGCACGGCCGCCTTGACCTGGAGCAGGTCCTGGCTGGTCTCGATCAGGTAGGCGTCGGCGCCGCCGCGGGCGAGGCCCTCTGCGGCCTGGGCATAGGCGCTACGGATCTCCTCGAAGGTGGTCTGACCGAGCGAGGGCAGTTTGGTGCCCGGACCGAGTGACCCCAGGACCATGCGGGGGGTCCCGTCCTCGGACGGGCCCATCTCGTCGGCGACCTTGCGGGCGATGGCCGCCCCCTTCTCGGCGAGCTCGCCGATCCGGTCGACGATGTCGTAATCACCGAGGTTGGACAGGTTGCAGCCGAAGGTGTTGGTCTCGACGAGGTCGGCGCCGGCCTCGAAGAATGCGCGGTGGATGTTCTCGACGACGTCGGGCCGGGTGGCGTTGAGGATCTCGTTACAACCCTCGAGGCCGAGGAAGTCGCCGTCGACGGTGAGGTCAACAGCCTGCAACATCGTGCCCATCGCCCCGTCGCCGATCAGCACACGCCCACGTGCGGCATCCAATAAGGGCGAATCGAAATCGACAGACATGGGCCCCAGTGTATGGGTGAGGCGGAATCGGACGTACGTAGGCTGTACTGATGACTGTCGAATGGAGTCCTGACGGGCATCTGGATCTGGAGAGCCCGGTCATGATCGTGGCCTTCGAGGGCTGGAACGACGCCGCGGATGTCGCGACCGGGACGATCGAGCATCTCGCCCTCAACCTGGAGGCGCGGGAGATCGCGGAGATCGGCGGCGACGAGTTCTTCGACTACCTGGATCAGCGCCCTGTCATCCGGCATTCGGGCGGGGTATCGCGGTCGATCGAGTGGCCGCGCATCGTCGTGTCCGCGTGTCGTCCCGATGGCGTGGCCAATGACGTGTTGCTCGTCCGCGGCCCGGAGCCGGCATTGAGGTGGCGCACTTTCGCCTCCCAGTTCGTCGACCTCGTGGACACTCTCGGGGTGTCCCAGGTGGTTCTGCTCGGGGCGTACCTGGCGGATGTCCCGCATACGCGTCCGGTGCCGCTGACCGGCACTGCGTTCAGCCGTCAGCGCATGTCGTCGATGGGGGTCGAGGCCTCCGACTACGAGGGGCCCACCGGGATGACCGGGGTGCTGCAGCAGATGCTGACCGAGGCCGGTGTCCCCACCCTGAGCCTGTGGGCGGGGGTCCCCCACTACGTGGCGTCGCCGCCCAATCCCCGCGGCACGGAGGCGATGCTGTCCTGGCTCGCGGAGAACCTGGGCATGGCCGTGGCGATGGACGCCCTCCGGGCGCAGTCCAGGACCTGGGTGGAGAAGGTCGACACCGCCGCGGGCGAGGACGAGGACCTCCGTGACTACATCCGCTCCCTGGAGGAGCGGATGGACGAGGAGAACGAGATCGACCACGGGGACGACCCGGAGCCGGACCGGGGACGTGCCTCCAGCGGTGAGGCGATGCCGCTCGTCGACGGCGACGCGATCGCGGCGGAGTTCGAGCGCTTCCTGCGCGGGGACCGGGACGAGCCGGACGCCGGCTGACGCGGGTCAGTCGGCGGATGCACGGACGCCCAGCAGGGCGTCCAGGGCGGTGGAGATCAGCTCTCCCGCCACGGGGTCGGTCGATTCCCCGGCCAACGTCGCCGCCGCCCAGGAATCGATCGCCTCGAGAGCGCCCGGGGTGTCGAGATCGTCGGCCAGCCGCGCCCGCAGGGTTGCGATACTGGCACCGGCATCGGCACCGGCGCCACGGGCGATAGCGGTGTTCCAGGTCGAGTAGCGGACGCGGGCCTCGTCGAGGATCTCGGCAGACCACGAACGGTCGGTGCGATAGTGGCCGGCGGCCAGCCCCAGCCGGATGATCGCCGGGTCCACGCCCTCCTCGCGCAGTGTCTGCACGCGGACGAGGTTGCCGAGTGACTTGCTCATCTTGACGCCGTCGAGGCCGATCATCGCCGAATGCACGTAGAACCGGGCGAACGGACGCTCGTCACAGGCGGCCTCGGCGTGGGCAGCGGAGAACTCGTGGTGTGGGAACGCCAGGTCGCTGCCCCCGCCCTGGATGTCGAAGTTCATCCCGAGACGGTTGCGTGCGATCGCAGAACACTCGATGTGCCAGCCGGGGCGCCCCTCTCCCCACGGCGAGGGCCACGAGGGCTCACCGGGTCGCTGCACCCGCCACAGCAGGGCGTCCAGGGGGTGCTCCTTGCCACTGCGGTCCGGATCGCCCCCGCGCTCGGCGAATGCAGCCGCCATCTCGTCGTCGTCATATCCCGACTCGTAACCGAAATCCGGCGTCGCTCGATGGCGGTAGTAGACATCCGAGTATCCGTCGACCTCCGGGTCGATGCGGTAGGCGTGCCCGCGCTCGATCAGCTCGCCGACCATCTCGACCACCTCGTCGATCGTCTCGGTGGCCGCCACGTACTGCTGTGGTGGGAGGACGCGCAGCGCCTCCATGTCGGCACGGAACCGATCCGTCTCGGCATCGCCGAGCTCGCGCCAGTCCACGCCGTCGCGGTCCGCCCGCTCGAACAGCGGATCGTCGACGTCGGTCGTGTTCTGGACGTAGTGGACGGCATGGCCCGCGTCCAGCAACTGTCGGTAGACCAGATCGAAGGTCAGGTACGTCGCGGCGTGACCGAGATGAGTCGTGTCATACGGGGTGATCCCACAGACGTACATCCGTGCGAGAGGCCCGGCCGCCACCTCACGGACCGCACCGCCCGCGGTGTCGAACAACTTGAGGGGAACGCCGTCGCCGGGAAGTGAGGGGACGACAGGCGAGGACCACGAGTGCATGGGGCCGAGTCTAGAGACCCGGCCGGATCAGAAGAGCGGCCAGGGTAAGGGGTAACCCGGGCCCGGGACGGGGAACCGCCCGTCGGTGAGGAGTCCGTCCACGCGCCTTGCCAGCGCATCGATCTCGTCGGACGAGAGCAGGTGTGTCAGTCGGCTCGCGAGGCCGCCCTCCCAGGCCAACTCCCCGGCGAGCCTCGTCAGGTCTGCCACGGCACCCCCGACGAGGGGTTGACCGGCCCACCCCCACAGTACGGTGCGGACCTTCGGGTCCACATGGAACGACAACCCGTGGTCGATCGCCCAGGAGCGACCGGCGCGGTCGACCAGGACGTGGCCGCCCTTGCGGTCGGCGTTGTTCACCACGAGGTCGAGCAGGGCGATACGGCGAAGTCTGTCGTCGGTGTCGTGGGCGACGACGACCTCCTCGCCCCGGGAGCCCTCACCCCGGAGGACCACCGCGCGGCCCTCCGGAACCGAGTCGACCGGATGGACATCCACGGGGTCGTAGGCGCCGCCCACGCTGTCGCGTTCGTCGATCCACCGCTGTGCCATCCCCCGGCCACCCGGGCCGTGTGCCGTGACCGTCTCGGGGATCAGATCCCACCCCAGGGCCGCGGACACCACAAAGGCCGCGACCTCCCGGGCTGCGAGGCTCCCGTCCGGGAAATCCATCAGGGGCCTCTCCCCCGCCGACGGCTTGTACACCCATCCGTCTCCGTGCTGATCCACACAGCGGTACACGGCGTTGCTGCCGGACGGGATCCGGTGCAGGACGGTGAGTTCGGGGCCGGCTGACGATCTGGTCACGGATCGATGAGCTCGGTCAGTGCCTCACCGGATCGTGGACGGTAACCGTTGAGCCGGACGCACAAGTGGCCGGTGGTGTCGATCGGCTCACCACACAACGGGCAGGGCTCGCGGCCCGCGGAGACCACCTTGTCGCTGCGCAGGACGAACTGCCGGGCGCGCTGCGGGGTGAGGAACACGCGGAGTGCATCGGGTGCGTCCTCGGAGTCCGACAGCACCACCGACTCGTCCGTGGCCGACGGGTCGATCGCCAGGAGCTCCACGACGACCTGACCCCTGTCGCCGTCCCAGCCCAGACCCATCGTGCCCACGTTGAACTCGGGGTCGACCGGCATCTCTAGCGGGTCGAGGTCATCGACCATCCCCCCCGCCGGCGGTACCGGGAAGTCGGACTTGCTGGCGATCTCGTCGAGCAGATCCCCCATCCGGTCGGACAGGATCTTTGCCTGTTGCTTCTCACACCTCACGGTGATGGTGCGTCCGGACTCCGTGGCCTGGACGAAGAAGACCCGCTCGCCGGGCTGGCCGACCGTGCCCACCACGAACCGGGTCGGCTCGCGGAACTCGTGGACTGCCCTGCTCATGCCGGTCGTCTCCTCGTGTCGGTGTGTGGATCTGTGCGGGTGGTGGTGCGGTTCATCAGGGTACGTTCCCGCCCGGCACGGCATCGGATTCAGAGTGCCCGTCGGTCGGGGTGCCCACGTGTCCGGCCGGGTCGCCGTGAAGACCGGTCAGGTCGCCGCCGGTGTCGTTGACCCGGAGCACGAACGGGCGGTGCGGGGTGTACCGCACCACCGAGAGGGACGCAGGTTCCACGACGATCCGTTGGAACTGGTCCAGGTGCATCCCGTACGCGTCGGCCAGGACCGACTTGATCACGTCGCCGTGGCTGCAGGCCACCCACAGCACGTCCCGGCCCGCCTGCTCGGCGAGGTGCCGGTCATGGCGACGGACGGCGTCGACGGCCCTGGTCGCCATGGCCGCCAGCGACTCGCCCCGCGGGAACACCGCGGACGAGGGATGCTGCTGTACCACCGACCACATGTGTTCGGAGGCGAGTTCCTTGAGCGGCCGCCCGGTCCAACTCCCGTAGTCGACCTCGGTCAGACCGTCCTCGATCACGGGATCCAGACCGAGGGCGCCGGCGAGCGGTTCCACCGTCTGGCGGCATCGCATGAGCGGGGATCGGACGATCGCCCCGACCGGGAGTCCGGACAACCGACCGCCGAGCTCGGTCGCCTGGGCGAGGCCCGTCTCGTCGAGTCCGACCCCCGGCGTCCGCCCGGCGAGAGTGAGCGCGGTGTTGGCGGTGGAGCGGCCGTGCCGGAGCAGGATGACGGTCATAGGAGGCAGATTACCGACGCGGCATCGATCAGGCGGTCACGTCAGGTCGCGGGGATGGTGCCGGTGGCGAGCAGGCCCATGACCAGCAGGCCGAGAATGATGCGGTAGCCCGCGAACCACGCCAGCGAGTGCTTCTGGACGAAACGCAGGAGCCAGGCGATCGCGGCGTAGCCGATGACGAAAGCGATCGCCGAGCCGACCAGTAACTGGACCGCGCTCGCCGACTGTCCGACCGACGGCTCGAACGCGTCCGGAAGACTGAACAGCCCCGAGGCGAGGACGGCGGGAATGGCGAGGAGGAACGAGAACCTCGCCGCCGCCTCGCGGGACATGCCCAGGAACAGACCTGCGGAGATGGTGCCGCCCGAGCGGCTCACCCCCGGGATGAGCGCGAGGCATTGGGCCAGCCCCATCACGATCGCGTCCTTCATCTTCAACCCGGCCAGGGATTTTCCGTCGACGGGACGGTCCTGCCTGCCGACCTTCTCCGCGATGAGGAACACGAAGGAGAAGAGGATCAACACGATGGCGGTGATCCAGAGGTTCCGCGCGGCGTCCCGGATGAGGTCCTTGCCGACGAACCCGATGATCGCGATCGGGATGGAACCCACGATGACGAACCACCCGAGGCGATAGTCCGGGTCGTCGCGACGCGACGAGTCGAACACCCCTCGGAACCACGCCACGAGGATTCGGACGATGTCCTTGAAGAAGAAGACGAGGACCGCGGCCTCGGTGCCCAGCTGGACCACCGCGGTGAACGACGCTCCGGCGTCGGCCCCGAACCACCAGGTCGAGAAGATCCGGAGGTGGCCGGAGGAGGAGACGGGGAGGAACTCGGTGAGTCCCTGGAGCGCTGACAGCACGATGACCTGGATCCAGGACATGCCTTCCAGCGTCGGTGCGGCGAGGACCGTTGTGTTCACGGTGCGGCTCTTTCTCGTAGAGGTCAGGCATGGGCGGGGGTCACGACGCACTCGTGTGCCGGTCGCACGCCGTGAGGGTAGTCGCCCGGCCCTGATCGGCGCCTGGTGACCTGCGTGGTGGACAATAGAGCGCGTCGAAAGGAACACCGTGACCCGTCGTGTCCTCCGCCGATCAGGCGTGCCCGCCGCACTTCTCGCGCTCGTTGTGGGGCTCTCCGCCTGCTCGTCCGCGACCAGCCAACTCGAGGAGGGGCAGCTCGCCCAGGGCAGCGCGGCTCCGGCGGAGTCCCCGCAGGTCTTCGAACCCGAGGGCGGAGAGCTCGTTCCGGTCCCGGGATCGGTCCGGGCGGTCGTGGCGGTCGGTGATCGGGTCGCCGTCCAGTCGCAGACCGGGCGCGACCTCCAGATCGGCCGTGTCGACGGCACCAGGTGGATCCCCGAGCACTCCGTCGAACTCCCCGCGGACGCGGGTACCGCCACCGGGGGTGACGACGGGTCGTTCGTCGTCCCCTACCCCGACGGCGTCGTGGTGGTCTCCCCGGAGGGGCGGTCGAGGCAGATATCCGGGATGGGGCCGGTCACCGCCGCTGCGGTCACGCAGGAGGGGAAGCTGATCACGGGCACCGCAGAGGGTGAGGTGGTGATCCGCGACGCCGAGGGTGTCGAGGAGACGCGGCTCGAGGGTCTGACCTCGGTGGACTCACTCACCGTGGCACGGGACGGGTCCGTCACCGCACTGAGTCGTACGGACACCGTGATCGCCTCGATCGACCCGTCCGAGGAGGTCGCGGGCCCGCTGCTGCGGGCCGGTCGCGGGGCCGGGATGATGAGCGACCTCGGCGAGGGGTCCCTGGTCGCCTCCGACACTGTGGGAAACACGCTCCTGGTCTATTCGACCTCCCCGGTGCGCCTCCATCAACAGTTCCCCGTAGGGGCAGCTCCGTGGGCGGTCGCCGAGGACCCCTCCCGGTCCGTCGTGTGGGTCACCTCTACCGGGACCAACACGGTTCAGGCGTACGATCTCGGCGACGGGATCGGTGTGCTGCGCGCGGAGATCCCGACGGTGCGCCAGCCCGACGCCCTGGCGGTCACCGACTCCGGCACCGTGGTGGTGGGGTCCGCGGATGGCGCCGGGCTCCACCTGATCCGACCGAACCTGGCCGGCCCGGCCGGCTGACCTTCGCCGACCGCAGACGTCTCACCTGAGGAGAACCGTGTACGCGCTGCTCAAGAAGCTGCTGTTCCGCTTTCCCGCGGAGCGGATCCACCACCTGGTGTTCGGTCTGATCAAACTCCTGACGCTGATCCCGCCGCTCGGGTCCCTGGTCCGGCGGATCCTCGGGGTGCGCGACCCTGTTCTCTCGCAGGAGGTGCTCGGCCGCACCTTCCCCGGTCCGCTGGGGCTGGCCGCCGGGTTCGACAAGAACGCTGCCGCGGTCGATTCCTGGGGCGCGATCGGGTTCGGGTTCAGTGAGGTCGGCACCGTCACGGCCTCCGCCCAGCCCGGCAATCCCGCCCCCCGTCTGTTCCGGCTGGCGGAGGACCGCGCGATCCTCAACCGGATGGGGTTCAACAACCACGGGGCCGGAAACGCGGCCAACAACCTGCGCCGGCGACGCAGCAGCGATCCCGTGGGCATCAACATCGGCAAGACGAAGGTCGTCCCCGCGCAGGACGCGGTACGTGACTACGTCGCCTCCGCGACCATGCTCACCGGGCTCGCCGACTACCTGGTCGTCAACGTCAGTTCCCCCAACACGCCCGGGCTGCGGGACCTGCAGGCCGTCGAATCGCTTCGGCCCATCCTCGCGGCGGTACGCGATGTGGCGACGATTCCGGTCCTGGTGAAGATCGCTCCCGATCTCGACGACCGGGACATCGACTCGGTGACCGATCTCGTCCTGGAACTGGGTCTGTCCGGGATCGTCGCGACCAACACCACGATCTCGCGCGACGGGCTGCGCACGCGCGCGACGGACGTCGAGACGCTGGGCGCCGGCGGCATCTCCGGGGCACCCGTCGCCGCCCGTTCGCGTGAGGTGCTCTCGCGCATCTACTCCCGGGCGGGCGGCAGAATCGTCATCATCTCCGTGGGCGGGGTCGAGACGCCGGAGGACGTCTGGGATCGGATCACCCACGGTGCGGATCTCGTGCAGACCTACACGGGATTCATCTTCACCGGCCCGTCACTGCTGTGGGAATCCAGCCGCCTGGTGGCACGACGCCTCCGCCAGGGCGGGTACAGCTCCCTGGCGGAGGCGGTCGGGTCGGCCGTGCGATCCGGTCCAGCTGATCGCTGAGCCCGCGCAGCGCGCCGTCCTACTGCTCGTAGAGCGCGGTGGTGGTTCCGCGGGCGAGGCCCTGGCCGAACAGATTGAAGCCGAGGAAGGCGCACGAGGCGTCATCGCCGAGTTCGATCACGTCCCCCACCGCATGGACGGCGAGGATGTAGCGGTGCGGTCCGTGGCCGGCCGGGGGCGCCGCACCCACGAAGCCCTTGAAGCCGGCGTCGTTGCGCAGCACTGCGGCCCCCTCGGGTAGCCCCGAGGTGTCGCCGGCGGTGCACGCGCCCTCCGGAAGGGACGTCACGTCCGCCGGGATATTGGCCACGGCCCAGTGCCAGAACCCGGAGGCGGTCGGCGCGTCCGGGTCGAAGACGGTCACGGCGTAGCTCTTCGTGCCCTCGGGGCCTGCGCTCCAACTCACCTGCGGTGACTTGTCCGCACCTCCCTCGACGCCCATCACGCCGCCCAACTGTGCCGGGCTGAGGGTGGCGCCCTCGGTGTAGGACTCGCTGGCCACCTTCAGCAACGGCAGATCCGGCAATGCGAGGTAGGGATCGGGCACACGGAACTCGGTCATCGTCATCCTCCTGAATCGGACTCCACCGGAGGGTGTCCTCCAGCCGGTCACGTCCCTGTCTACCAGCGATGACCGGGACGCGCCGGGAGGATCCGGCGCCCGATTTGGTCAGCGGATCAGGCATCGGCTAATGTCATTCCTCGCACGGCCAAGGCGGGGAGATCCCCGCACCGGCGGAGCAGGTGTGCAAGCGCGAGTGGCGGAATGGCAGACGCGCTAGCTTGAGGTGCTAGTGTCCTATTAACGGACGTGGGGGTTCAAGTCCCCCCTCGCGCACACTGTGTCGAGACAGTAGAAGGGCCCCGGATCCGATTGGATCCGGGGCCCGCTCTCGTTTCCAGGGGATTCCCGGGCTCCGGTTCGGGGGACCTCGCAACACCGGTGTGGGACCGGCGTGACGGGGGCCGCACCCGCGGCGCTCGGTTTAGGGTCCGGCGACGTGGTCGTCGTACCGTGTCCTGGTGACCGGCATCGATCCAGACGACTTCGACACCTTCCTACAGGTCCTCGACCAGGCGGCGGCGCTCGACGTCGATCATCCCGACTCGATCCGCGTGCAGCGGTCGGTGGGCCACATGTTCAAGCTCCTCAAGAAGACCCGACGCTCCGAGGTGCGCCGCGCACGCCAGGAGGCCGACAAGGCGGTCATCGAGGCCACCGCGACCGGCTCGCCCACCCGCATCGACGACGAGACGGCCGGTATCCGCCTCGTCTCCACCACCCCGGGCGCCGTCGCGGGCCATCTGCAGCGCGCGATGGCCTGCTACGTCTGCAAGCAGCGCTTCACCCGCGTCGACGCCTTTTATCACCAGCTGTGTCCCGACTGCGCTGCCGCCAACCGGGCCCGGCGCGACCCGGCGATGAACCTGTCCGGGCGGCGCGCGCTGCTCACCGGTGGTCGTGCGAAGATCGGCATGTACATCGCGCTGATGCTGCTGCGCGCTGGTGCGGACGTCACCATCACCACCCGCTTCCCCCGCGACGCGGTGCGCCGTTTCGCGAAGATGGACGACTACGCGGACTGGGCCGACCGGATCCACGTGATGGGCGTGGACCTGCGTGACCCGGCGCAGGTGGTGGCGCTGGCCGACGAGGTCGCCGCCGCCGGACCGCTGGACATCCTCATCAACAACGCGGCGCAGACGGTGCGCCGCTCCCCCGGCTCCTACTCCGGACTCGTGGAGGGCGAGACGGCGCCGCTGACCGGCCGGGCCGCCGACATCCCCATGGTGACGATGGGACGCACCTCCGAGCTCCACCCCGCCGCCCTCATGGGTGGCGAATCGGCCCTCATCGGCAGCGCGGAGGCCGAACGGGAGGCCGACCACATCGCGACCCTCGCGCTACAGGCCGGGTCGTCGTCCCTCGAGCGGATGGCCGCCGGCACGGCCGTCGACGCTGGCGGGCTCCTGCCGGACGTGGTGGACCACAACAGCTGGGTGGCGACCGTCGAGCAGGTCGAGCCGATGGAGATGCTCGAGGTGCAGCTGTGCAACTCGGTGGCGCCGTTCATCCTCGTCTCCCGCCTTCGCCCCGCGATGGCGGCGTCGAAGGCGCGGCGCAAGTACGTCGTCAACGTCTCGGCGATGGAGGGCCAGTTCTCGCGCCGCTACAAGGGGGCCGGCCACCCGCACACCAACATGGCCAAGGCGGGCCTGAACATGCTCACCCGCACGTCCGCGGAGGAGATGTTCGCCGAGCACGGCATCCTCATGACCGCCGTCGACACCGGCTGGATCACCGACGAGCGCCCGCACGTGACCAAGGTCCGCCTGCATGCAGAAGGCTTCCACGCGCCCCTGGACCTGGTCGACGGCGCCGCGCGCGTGGTGGACCCGATCGTGCGCGGCGAAGCCGGCGAGGACCTGTACGGCTGCTTCCTCAAGGACTTCGAGCCGAGTCCGTGGTGAGCGTGGACCCCGCTGCCGCCGCCGCGCACCTGGTGCTCAGCACCGAGCTGGTCCCGGGCATCCGGTCCGCCATCGCCGACCTCGGTGGGGACGGGCCGGGCACGCTGGTCCACGTGGCGCCGACGGGCCCCGGGTCCAGGTGGCCGTCGAACAGCGCGGCCGCCCTCGTGCACCACCTGTGCGGGGTCATCACCTCGTGGGGTGCGGCCTGCCTGGGCGCCGAGGAGGTCGTCCGCGAGCGGGCCGCGGAGTTCGAGTTTGCCGGGCCGGTCGGTCCGGAGGTGGACCGGCTCGCCGATCTGGTGGACCGGCTGCCCGGGTGGGCGGCGGCCGCCCGCGACCGCGGGACCCTCGCGCACCCCACGGGGACGGCGTTCGACGTGGCCGCGGCGCGCCGGGCGGGGACGCTGACCGTCGACTGGGTGCTCGCGCACATCCTGCACGACGTCGCCGGGCACCTGGGACACCTCGAGGTGACCCGGGACGTGCTGCTGGACCGCGCGCCGGGCCCGTGAGCCGGCCCCCGACCCCGGTCCTGCTCGACTGCGACCCCGGCATCGACGACGCGCTGGCGATCGCCTACCTCGTGGCCGAGCACCTGGCGGGGCGCATCGAGCTGGTCGGCGTGGTCTGTACGGCCGGCAACGTGGGACTCGATGACACCGTGGCCAATGCGCTGGCGTGGCTGGACCTGGCCGGTGCTCCCCCGCTACCGGTCTGCGCTGGTGCGGCCGGTGCGATCGCCGTCCCGCACGTGTTCACGCCCGAGACGCACGGCCCCCGCGGTGCGGGGCACGCCGTTCTCGAGGTCGGGACCGGGGCGGAGACGGCGACGACGAGGCGCGCCGATCCCCGCGACGGCGCCGATCTCTGGCTGGACGCCGCACGCGCTCACTCCGGTGAGCTGGTGGCGATCGTGACCGGCCCCTCGTCCACGCTGGCCGGCGCGCTGGCGGCGGAACCCGCGTTGCCCGGGCTGGTGGGCGACCTGGTGGTGATGGGCGGAACGTTCCGTGGCCATCCGGGCAACACCACCCCGGTCAGCGAATGGAACGTGGACGTCGACCCGGAAGCCGCCGACGCGGTGTGCCGGGCGTGGGAGGACGCGAACAACGCTGACGCATACGTCTCGGGGCCGCTGTGGTGCGGGTTGAACCTCACCGAGCGGGCGGTGTGGACGCCGGAGCGGTCCGCGCGACTGGTCGCGGCGTCGGACACGTCATTGACGCGGGCGTTGGCCGAGGCGCTGCGGTTCTACTTCGAGTTCCACGAGTCCGTCGGCGAGGGGTACCTGGCGCAGGTGCACGACCCGTTCGTGGCCTGGCTGGCCCTGCATCCGGACGCGGTCGAGTCCGTGCCGGCGAGCGTGCGGGTGGAGTGCCGCGGTGAGCACACACGGGGGATGACCGTCGAGGACCGGCGCGGGCACCGGGGGCGGGCGCCCAACGCGCGGATCGCGACCGACGTGCGCACGCCGGGCGGCCCGGACGCGGTGCTGGACGACATCTGTGCGGCGATCGCCTCGCTCGCCGGGTCGGGCTCACCGGGCGGTCCGGGCTGAGTCAGCCGGTCGGCCTGTCAGTCGGTCGGCCTGGTGAAGTTCCGTGTCGGAGGCGCCGGGTCAGGCACGTCAGGAGCGGTGGCGTGCCCGCGCAGTGAGGTCGCGCACGCCACGCCGGCCGCGGCGCCGGTGCCCACGGCGATAGGTACCAGCTGCAGTCCGGTCACGATGTCGCCGGCGGCGTACACGCCGTCGACGCTGGTCAGTTGCAGCGCGTTGACGACCAAGCCGCCCTCGTCGTCCGTCTCGCAGCCCAGGGACGTGGCGAGTTCGTTGGTCGGGTGATGCGCGTAGGAGAAGAACACCCTCGACCCCGCGATCACCCTCCCGTCGGCGAGCCGCACACCGTCCAGTGCGTCCGGTACCCCGACCAGTTCGCGCGCGACGCCGTCGATCACCTCGATCTGGTGTTCGGCGCAGGCCGCGCGCTGATCGTCGTCGAAGGACGGGTCGGAGTCGCTCTCGGTGATGATCACGACCTCCGAGGCCCAGTCCAACAGTTCGGAGGCATTCGCCGGTACGTGCGCGCCGGCGCCGAGCACGATGACCCGCCGACCCGCGGCTGTGAGGCCGTCACAGGCCGGGCAGTGGTGCACATCGACCCCGTAGTGCTCCTCGATACCCGCGATGTCGGGCAGTCGGTCGCGCACCCCGGTGGCGAGGATGATCCGCTTGGCGGTCACGATGATCTGACCATCACCGTCAGAGGGGGCGATCCGGGCGAGGAACCGGTCGTCGGAGTCCTTGATCAGACTGGTGACGGCCCCGCCGAGCCGGCGGACCGTCGGGTACTCGTCGAGACCTGTGTTGATGTCGGCGTAGAACTCGGCCGGAGTGGTGGGGCCGGTGCCGAGCATGCCGTGGATCCGCCGGGCCGAGAGGTTCCGCTGAGCCCCGGCATCGACGAGCACGGTCGAGCGCTGGTACCGGCCCACCCAGGTGGCAGCGGACACCCCGGCCGGCCCGCCGCCCACCACGAGAACGTCCACGGCGTCGGCCACCGCGTCGCTCGTGCCGGTAACGCCATGGTCGGCCACCGCGTCGCTCGTGCCGGTAACGCCACGGTCGGCCTCGCCGGAGTCGTCGGTCATGGGCACTCCGATCTGGGGAGGGGTGTTGCCACCCTAGCGGGTGGTCGCCGGGCGGAACTAGAACCGGTGTTAGGCTCCTGCGGATGTGCCGGGCGGCCTGTGGAGGTGCCCGGGCGCTGGCGTCGTCGCACTTCGCCGTCGTCCCCTTCACCGCCCCGGGAGAGTCCATGAGGTCCGTCGCCGCCGCTCTGATCATCGTCGCGGGCGGGGCGGTCGCTGCCGGGGTCTCCGCGCGGCGCGCGGCGGTGGCCCGGGGTGAAGTGGAGCCCCTTACGGCCTCGGTGCGAACAGCCGTGACGAACGCGCGGGAGAGCGTCCGCGGGTCCGTGCGACGCCGGGTGCGGCAGCGGGCGGAGTCGGCGGTGCCCGCGGCCGGGCCCCGCGCGGCGACGTCAGGGGGAGTCGGTTCGGCGGCGCCGATCGCGGGGTCGTGGCGGCCTGTGACCGAGCACGGGACGACGGGCTCGGCATCGCGGCGGCCCGCGGGCGCCCGGGGCTTCGTGCCCGCACTCGAGGGGATCCGGGGCCTGGCTGCAGTGGGGGTGCTGACCACGCACGTCGCGTTCGTCACCCGGTCGTCCTCGGGGTCGCCGCTCAAGCGAGTCTTCGGGCGTCTGGACCTCGCGGTGGCGGTGTTCTTCGCCAAATCAGGATTCCTCCTGTGGCGCACCCACGCCTCCCATGCCCGGCGGGACGAGCCCGGGGCGGCCCGGCCGACCAGGGAGTATCTACGCTCCCGGTTGGTCCGGATCATGCCCGCCTACGTGGTGCTGGTGGCCGCCGCGATGCTGTTGCTCAAGCAGAACCACGTCAACGGCCCCACCTCCTGGCTGGTGAACCTCACCCTCACGCAGATCTACACCTCCGAGTTCCTGGTCGCCGGGTTGACCCACGCCTGGTCACTGGCCGTGGAGATGGCGTACTACCTCGCCTTCCCCGCCCTGTGGACCGCGATGAAGGGTCTGCGCGGCGACGCCGCCGGTTGGCGGATCCCCGTGATCGCGGCGTTCGGCGCATCGGGCCTGGTGTTCCCGATGCTCCCCTGGCACGGACTCGGAATCCTGCCGCCGTACGTCAACGAGCAGATCCTGCCGCCCGCGTTCACCGCGTGGTTCGCCGCCGGCATGCTGCTGGCCGAGGTGGCAACTGCCCCTCCCGGAACCCTCGTCCGTCTCTGTCGTGACCGTCTGGCCCGGTGGGGCTGGTGGGTCGTCGGCGGTGCGGCACTGGTGGCCACCACCGTGCCGGCGTGGTTCTCCGAGGGCTTCGTCCACCCCGGCCCCGTCGAGTTCGCGGCGCGCACCGGGCTCGCGGGGGCGATGGCGTTCCTGGTGCTCGCGCCGGTGGTCCTGGCGCCGGAGGGCACGCGGTTCCCGGTGTTGGAATCGATGCCCCTGCAGAAGGTCGGCGCGTGGTCGTACGGGATCTTCCTGTGGCACCAGCTGATCCTGCTGGCCTCGTTCCCGCTGACCCGTACGTCGTTGTGGGCCCGCCGGATGTACGTCATCTGGCCGGTCACGGTGGCCGGTTCGCTCGCTGCGGGCGCCGCGAGTCACCGCTTCCTCGAGGAGCCCGCGCGCCGGGCACTCGAGCGTCGCTGAAGCGCCGTCCCGATCTCGGACCTCCGTCGGTGAGGTTCGCCTATCGCGATGACTATTGGTCAGGGTAGCCTTTCCTAAAGAAGGCCTGCCTTGGTGGGCGCTGACGCAGACGAAGGGACCTCCCATGACCTCCAGCCCGCCGCTCCCCCAGCACGAGCGCGACTCAGAGTCCGTCGCGGGCCACTGGCTTCTCGCCCGGGTGGGCAAGAAGGTCCTACGCCCCGGCGGCCGCGAGTTGTCCGAGTGGATGGTCCACGCATCCACCGTCACCGGCAAGCGCGTCGTCGAGTTCGCGCCGGGCCTGGGCCTGACCGCGTCGCTGCTGCTGGACGAGTCTCCGTCGTCCTACACCGGGGTCGACTCCGACCCGGAGGCCGTCGAGGTCACGCGATCCGCCATCGGCGGACGGGGTGCCGTGGTCGTGGCCTCTGCGCAGGAGACCGGCCTCGAGTCGGCGTCAGCCGACGTCGTGGTGGGCGAGGCGATGCTCACGATGCAGGGCGATTCGACCAAGAAGCAGATCGTGGACGAAGCCGCCCGTGTGCTCGACTCGGACGGCCGCTACCTCGTTCATGAGCTGTGTCTGGTTCCCGATGACCTGGACGACTCGATCAAGACCGAGATCCGCAAGGACCTGGCCCGGTCGATCCGCGTCAACGCACGCCCGCTCACCGTCTCGGAGTGGAGCGAGCTATTCGAGACAGCCGGATTCGAGGTAGAGGCCACCGAGCTCCGCCCCATGGCGCTGCTCCAGCCGCGGCGCATGCTCGCCGACGAGGGCGTCGTCGGCCTCGCCCGGATAGTCCGCAACCTCCTCCGTGACGCCGACGCCCGAAAGCGGGTGCTGGCGATGCGCAAGACCTTCACCACCCATGACGAGCACATCAGCGCCGTCGGGTTCGTCCTGCGCAAGCGCTGACCCGCCCCGCCATCCCCGGCACTTCTCGCAACCGCTCCTCGGCATGAACGCCCGCTCCCGCCTCGCGTTTGTTGCCAAGCTGTTCTTGGACAGTTGGTCGCGGATTCGGGGATCGGAGTTTGCATGAAAATTAGTGCGCCAATCGGTGCCACAGCCACG